>CAYRRA010000044.1:0-24810 GCA_964426355.1 uncultured Anaerolineaceae bacterium | reverse complement strand
CGAAGATTATGCGCCCTGCCTGGGCAAGTACTTTGATTTTGTGATTTACAGCCCCAAGAAGGGACAATTTGCGGTGGTCTATAATGACATCTCCGACCGTGTCCGCACGCGCAAGGCATTGGAGGAGAGCGAGGAGCGTTATCGCGCCTTGATCGAATCGGCGCCGGTTTCCATTGCGGTGATGCAG
Organism: uncultured Anaerolineaceae bacterium; assembly: GCA_964426355.1. Classification (GTDB taxonomy): domain Bacteria; phylum Chloroflexota; class Anaerolineae; order Anaerolineales; family Anaerolineaceae; genus JAJFTV01. Next base: position 24,623 of record CAYRRA010000044.1, on the reverse strand, counting down.
GATGGAAAATACGTGTATGGCAATCACTATGCTGCCCTGATGCACGGGATTGATGACCTGCAGCGGTTGATAGGCGAGCCTATTTTTATGGGGATTCCCCCACGCTATCATGCCAACTTGAGCGAGAGATTGGAGAGAACGAATGAAAATATTCCCAACCCCCCCATTGAATTTGAGATTGAAGGTCTGGATGGGGTGATGAGGAATATTCAAACCATTTCCAGGGCGATTGTTTTTCAGGAAAAACCAGCATTTCTCATCATTGGTCAGGATATCACCGAACGCAAGTTGATTGAATCCAGCTTGAAAGCAAACGAAAAACTTGCCAGCGTGGGAACACTGGCTGCTGGTATAGCACATGAGATCAATACCCCTCTGCAAGTGATTACCGGGTTGAGTCATCGGTTAATCGAACAAACCAGGTTAGAGGAATTAGAACCGCAGAAGATGCGGAAAGATTTGGAAAACCTGGAGCAAAATAGCTGGCGCGTGGCACGCATTGTACGTTCGCTGCTCTCGTATTCACGGGTCAGCATGGATGAAATGGCGCTCAATAACCTGAACGATATCATTCGGGATACACTGGTGCTGACCGAACATCAGCTCGCAAGCTGGTCGAATATTCGTATCCATACCGATTTACCGGGGGATTTGCCGGATATCTTTTGTGAACGCAACAGCATCATCCAGGTTTTGATTAACTTGATGAACAATGCCCGTGACGCTATGCCTGCCGGTGGAGAAATCACCCTGCGCACGCGCTTTATTGCTTCGAGTCGTCAGCTTAACCTGAGCGTAACAGATACCGGTGCGGGAATTTCCGAAGGTGACCTGAAACGTATTTTTGATCCATTTTATACTACAAAAAAGATGGGAGAGGGTACCGGGCTGGGACTGGCTATAGTGAAGAACATTGTAGAGACGCACGGGGGAACTATTTCGATCCTAAGTTCGTCTCAAGAGGGGACGACATTTCTGATTACCCTTCCGGAGAAACCGCCATTGATGGATACACCCGATGGAGATTTGAACCGTGAAATAGGGGCTGGCGTATAAGCCGGCGCATTCTTTAAGGAGAGATATGATTAATAGGCACATCACTTTCACAGCGATGACAATAATTTTATTGGTTTGTCTGAGTGGATGTTTCCAGAATTTTCCAGACCTTACCCCCTCCGATTCGAGCGAACATTCCGTGGTTGAACCGACAGAAGGTGCCGAAGAGGTCGTCCCGGTATCGACAGAGACCACTCCCGCTGAGGCGATTGTGGAACCCACAAACACGGCAGAGCCAGAGGCAGCAGAAGATGTGGATGTGGCTGCGAACTGTCCAACGGCAGGGGAAGGCACCATTCTATACACCAGCCTTGAAGAAGGCTACTGCTTGCTTTATCCTGATTTCCTCGAAGAAGAGCCCAGTTTTGATATCACCGAAGAAGGGTTATACCTGCTGGGTCCATTGCACGACAGCACCGCAATGGAAACCTTCCGGTTGTATCTTATCATCGAACAAAACGGTCCCGCAGAGGGAATGGGTAGTGTGCAGTATGCCCAAAAATGGGTGGAATTTTTTGCCACAGGCGTAAACCTTGAAAGCGAAAATGTTTCCATCGGGGGTCAACCGGCGGTTGTGTATTATGGGCTGCCCGCCTACGGACCAGGTGAGCAAAGCGCATATATTGTTGCGAATGGTTTTAGATACCGCATTATCCTTTCCCCGCAGGCTGGCACAGTGCCCGATATGGATGCCATGGCACAACAGGTATGGGAAACCGTGACCGGTTCTATGGTTTTCTTCCCACCGCAAAGCGAACGCCAGTACGTGCGCCCGGAAGATGTCTGCCCACAAGCGACCAGCGATTACAAGCAGTATACCCATCATACCGATGGCTACTGCCTGCTTTACCCGGCGGAATTTGAGGAAGCAGACGATTTTCCGGGGCAGTTTGTTGGCGGACCGGTGCTGGAATATGGAACAGCCTGGGGGGATGTGCGCAGTTCATTGACGTTGGGCACATTTGGCTCCTTCCCGGACGAAACCATCATGGAGGTATTCGACCCGCGCCGTGAATTTGTTGATGCTGCAAGCATTCTTGAAACCACCATCGCTGGGTATCCGGCGGTTGTGTTCCGTGATACGCGGGGTCCCTGGGCATCGCGCAATGCGATGATTAAGGTGGGTGACAGCGTTTACACCATCATCAACCAACCGTGGGAACCGGAGCGTTACCCGGATGGCGTTGCCGCTCTGAACCGGTTATGGGATTCCGTCACGGGCAGCCTGGTTTTCTTTGATCCCTGGCGGTAAAAATTCATCTCCGCCGGACAGGTTGTTTTGTATCGAAGCTGTCTCAAAAGAGGGTTGAGGGGAAGTAATCCGTTACGGGTGATTCGTAATGGGATTACTATTGCCTCTGACCGGTATCAGCAAACCGTAACAGGTGATTCGTAATCAGTAAAAGGTGATTGGGTTGGGACAAGGAGCAGTGGCTGTTGTTGGGTTTCGAGGGGGCATTGGAACGCAACCCACATTGTCATCCTGAACGGCAGTGAAGGATCACTATTGCCCTTGCCCGGCAGGCTGCGTTGATATGTATACGCCTGGGTGGATGCCTCGTTGCACTCGGCATGACAGTATGCCTGCGTTGTCATCCTGACCAGCGGGAGGGATCACCATTGCCCCTACAAAGCAGGCTAACCCGGCTGGATAATAGAGGATAGGAAGAGTAAAGAAGAAAACCAGCCTCGAAGCAACTATGATAAGAGCCGATATACAGGGGCTGTCCGTTCTGTTTGGACAGCCCCCTGCTGATTATCGTTACGAACTGCGCAAAACAGCACCCAGTTCTTTTTCCAACCTGTTTACAATTCGCTGACGGATTTTACCGGCATCTTTATCGGTCAGTGTGCGGTCGGCTGCGAGATAGGTCAGGCTGTACGCCAGGCTCTTCTTTCCCGCGCCGATTTGCTCGCTGCGGAAAATGTCGAACAGGCGCACATTTGCCAGCACATCCCCTCCGGCAGAGCGGATCAGGTCTTCCACGCGCCCGGATGGAATCTCTTCATCCACGATGACCGCGATGTCTTCCAGGATAGCTGGGTAGACCGGCACGGGTTTGACATCATACAACCAGGGCACAAACTCTAACAGGATTTCCAGATTAATTTCCGCTGCCAGAACCGGTGCTGCGCCGAAATCGTAGTTTTCCTTGACCAGCGGATGAAGCACGCCAAAGACACCGACCTGCTGCCCATTTACGCTCAGAATGGCACATTTGCCAGGGTGAAAACTGGGGTGTTCGCCGGTTTCATACTGGATGGCATCCGGTGCGATATGAAGACCAGTCAGCATGACCTCAATCACGCCTTTCAGGTCGTAGAAATCCATTTGTGCCCCAGGTTGACGGTCCCATGTGGAGAGATGGTTGACACCGCTCATGGCGATTACCAGGAAGCGCGGCTCTTGAGGCAGTATCTCACCGGGTTGTGGCAAGAAAACCTGTGCAATTTCGAAGAATGCCAGGTGATCGCTCAGGCGGGCATTGTGCTCCAGCACATCCAGCACCGACGCGAGCAGACTGCGTCGCATAACGGTTCGGTCCTGTGAGATCGGGTTTTCCAATTCAACATACGGCAATTTGGATTTGGGCGCAGCGGGCGGCAGGATGCGCATTTCTCTTTCCGGTGTAGTCATGCGGTAGGTGATGACTTCCTGCAATCCTAGGTGTACCAACAGGTCCTGGAGCAGATCTTCTTTCATCAACACCAGGTTGCTCTTTTGGTATGGCAAAGAATCAGCCAGTTGTTTCGCTGGGATGTTATCGTAGCCGTAAATTCGAGCGATTTCCTCCATCACATCGGCAAGACCGATTACATCCTCGCCGATATCCAGCCGGAACGATGGCGATTTGGCAAATACGGTATCTCCTTCAACGCGACACTCAAATTCCAGTTTTGTGAGGGTGCTGGCAATCTCCTGTGCAGACAATTGAATGCCCAGGTGACGTACTACATCCGCCGTTGTGACCTGCACTGTGGGGTCCTGGTAGGGCAGCGGGTACGCATCCACAAGGTCAGCAGCAATTTGCCCCCCGCTCCAGGCTGCCATGCGCTCCATTCCCAGTTGTACGCCTTCAACCGCCATTTGCGGATGCACGCCGCGCTCAAAACGGTAGGCGGCTTCTGAAGGCAGCTTTTGCGATTTGACCGTGCGGCGCGTGTTGATAAAGTTCCAGGTCGCGCCTTCAAGCAGGACGTTCTTCGTTTCAGGCGTAACTTCACTTTCCAGACCACCCATGACACCGGCGAGCGAAAGTGCACCGGCAGTATCGGTTACCATGATGGTGAAGTCATCCAGTTTGCGGTCCACGTTGTCTAGCGTGGTCAGGTGCTCGCCAGGCAGGGCAGCGCGTGTGATGATGGTCGGGGCGGCTCCGCCAGCGCGTTTGACCAGCACATCGTAGTCAAACGCGTGCAGTGGTTCGCCCAGTTCGAGCATGGCGTAGTTGGTTGAGTCGACAATACTGTTGATGGGGCGCATGCCAGCCAGTGTGAGCCTGCGCTGCACCCAATACGGGCTGGGGCGTGCTTCCACGCCGCGCACCAGACCCAGCACAAAACGCGGGTTCAGTTTGGGGTCGCTGATTTCGATGGAGACCTGTCCTTTTACGGTGGGTCCATCGGTGGGAAGGCTGCGCTGCGGTTTGCGAAGCGGTTTGCCAGTGGCGGCAGACACTTCGCGGGCAACGCCCAGAACGCTGGCGTTGCGGCTCATGTTGGGGTTGATCTTCACCTCGAACACGGCATCGCCCATGTAATCTACCAGCGCTGCGCCGGTGGGGGCGTCGTCGTCCAGCAGGATGATGCCTTCATGCTCATCCGAGATGCCCAGTTCTTTCTCCGAACAAGCCATCGAAAAGGACTCTACGCCGCGAATCTTGGCGCGTTTGAGCGTGACAAGCTGCTGACCGGGTTGATGCCCGTCATAGATCTGGGCGCCTTCTTTGGCATACGCCACCTTGAGCGGTTTCGCCAGCGGTCCTTTGCCTTTATACTCAAACAGGTTGGGTGCACCGGTTAACACGATGTGTTCCTGCTGCCCATCCTGCAGGCGGCACAGTACCAACCGGTCAGCGTTGGGGTGCGGCATCACTTCATCGACCTGACCCACAACGATCTTTTCCGGGTCCCAACTGAGACCGTAATATTTTGTAGCCAGGCGCTCGCCTTGCGGCATGGGCAGCCCGACCAGACGCACTTCTTCGATTTCCAACCCCAGCATGGTCAGCATGTGCGCCAGCTGGTTGATGGAAATGTCGATATCCACATATTCTTTAAGCCAGGAAAGGGGGAGTTTCATGATTTTGCAACCTCTTATGTTTACATATAGACCGGAGATTTGAAAAAAGAGAGTTGAGAATTGTTATCAGTTGTCGATGAGCTCGTTGTGATCTGCCAGGTCAATTTCAATTTGATATTGTTCTGTTGCTTCATGTGTTGTATGTGCTATGCCGGGTTTTTCTTCACCTTGTTTGGTTTTTTTGAGATAAGCAATATACCCATTGATTAATTGCACAAGCAGATCTGATTCAGTAATCAATGACCGGTGAGCTTCTTGTGAAAGATAACCCAATTCATGCGCAATAATGAGAAGGCTAATTGTTTCTTCTAAGGATCCGCGTGCAACATAGCAGAAGCGAATGTTATCCTGGAAATAGAAACGACCATACCCTTCAGCAATATTGGCTGGAATGCTTTGAGCCGAACGCCGTAATTGTTGAATAAGCGCATATTTCTCTTCAGATGGTAGAACGGGGATCACCTCGCGGCAAATCCGGACCGCCAGATCTTTTGCGCTGACCCAAACTTTCAATCTTTTCAAGCCTTCACTGCTCATAGTTGTCTCCGATAAGCCTTACAATTCACGCAAACCACTTTGATTTCACAGGTGAGAGATAGATGTGTCATGCAGTAATGATTTTATGACGACTCTCTATTCTCTACTCTCTACTCTCAATATTCTCTACTAAAACTGCTCCAAAAAGCGAATGTCATTGCTCCAGAAATAGCGGATGTCTTCGATGTGGTGGCGCAGCATGGTAATGCGTTCCGGACCCAGCCCGGCAGCGAAGCCGGTGTATTCGCGCGGGTCGTAACCGCCGTTTTGCAACACGATCGGATTGACCATGCCGCAGCCCATGATCTCCAACCAGCCGGTGCGTTTGCACACCGGGCAGCCGGCGCCTTTGCAGATGAAGCACTCCACATCCATTTCAGCGCTGGGCTCGGTGAAAGGGAAGTAATCCGGGCGCAGGCGAATGCGCGCCTGGTCGCCGAACATGCGCCGGGCAAAATCTTGCAAGGTGCCTTTGAAGCCGCCGAAATCGATGCGCTTGCCGACCGCCAGCACCTCGACCTGGTTGAATTGAATTTCAGAACGTGCACTGATTTGCTCGTAGCGGTAGCACATACCCGGCAGGATCACGCGCACCGGGTTGGGTGCGGTCTCGCGCATCGCGTGGATCTGTCCTGGTGTGGTATGTGTGCGCAGGACTACGCCCGGTGTTTTGGTAAAAAAGGTGTCCCACATATCGCGCGCCGGGTGATGCTTTGGAATGTTGATTAATTCAAAATTATATTCTTCTGTTTCTACATCCCGCGCCCGGTAAACCTGGAAGCCCATCTCGGCGAACACGCGATAAATCTCACGCAGCGTCTGGTTGGCAGGATGCAAACGCCCCACCACCGGACGTCTACCGGGCAGGGTTACATCCAGCCGATCTTCCTTGAGTGAACGTGCCAGGGCTGTTTCGCGCAGTTCTTCCTGTCGTTCAGCAAAACGCTGTTCCAGCGCTTTCTTTACCTGGTTGCCCAGCAAACCCACCTTGGGTCGCAGCTCAGTGGGCAGATCGGGGATATCCTTGAGGATTTGCAGGATAGGTGCCTTACGGCTGAAGTAACGGCTGCGCCATTCAACCAGCCCTTCCTCGTCGCGCACCGCTTCAAGCGATTCCATGCCCGTTCGTTGGATTTCCTCTAATTGTTTCAATACATCATCTTCCATACGTCCTCCTGATCAGTCAAAATTTTGACGTTTCTTTTGTTGAACCAGAAAATTGCAGACCAATTAACCGGTGAATAACCTGTACCTGTATTCATTTTTTAAATCACCAATCGCTTTAATAAAAAAACCGACCTCATCCCAAGGGACGGGGTCGACCGCGGTACCACCCTTTTTGGCTGCACAAGGCAGCCCACTTGTTCCAACGGCTTGTAAAGGCGATTGGCTGCGCTAAATAACGCTTCGCTTTGCGTCCCAGACTACTGGCATTGAAATGCGTTCCCCTGGGCGACTCGAGAGGGAACTTCGATCGGTTTCCGTCTTGCAGGAGTCTCAGTCACTGCTCCCACATCCCTGTTGACTTATCGGCGATCTACTTTCCTCTGTCTTTGTCTTTCTCAGTTAACTTGACCCTATTATCTCAAATCTCAACAAAAAGTCAAGAGGGTTGGTGGGATTCAAAGAATGAGCTGGTTTCATTTCTTTTGGAATGCACCCTGTACCAGTTTTGAAACCAATCCCGCATGTTTCACGTATATGGATTAGCATAAATTTGTGAAGAATGACACTGAAAGTCAGTTTACCTGGAAAGGATATCGAATGAATACTAAAATTGTTCTCTGTATGGTCGCATTTTCCCTGCTGATTTTGCTTGCTGCCTGTGCACCTGGACCTAATGAATTTGTCAACACGCCAAACGAAGAAGGCGAGACAGACGGTTTTTTGGCAGGTCTCTGGCATGGCATCATCACACCGGTCACATTTCTCATCTCGCTGTTTAACAAGAACGTTCACTTTTACGAAGTGCATAATAATGGCGGGTGGTACAACTTCGGCTATATCCTGGGGCTGCTCATCTCCATCGGCGGTAGCGGCGGTGGAGCCGGCAGGAGCTCGAAGCACTAAACCAGCCATGCGAAAGAACCTGCCGAAAGGCAGGTTCTTTCTAAAAAGGGTGAGAAAAGGAGGAAATCAATTGTCATTCTGATCGTGCCACATATCACTGGCGCATAGTGATGATGTGGTTACTGCTTTTGGCAGTAATCGTCACACGAACCTTGAACTACAACCCAATTCTACCCTTGAATGGTTGTATGACAATTGACTAAAAGAATAACATGCCTATGCGTTTTGTCCAAATAAAACCATACATCCTTCTTAAGAAGTATAAAAACAATTATAAGAAGGATATATTAGAGTATTTTTTCACCGAAAGAAGGCGGTTTTCGCCTTTCTTCAGCGTCAGGGGGTAACCTGGTACTGCTGCACGGTGTTATCGGCTGCGGTGATGAGAATGGTGCGAGAGTCGCTGCTAAAATAAATGTCTGCCGGTAACAACACTTGCTCCTCAAATCGCGCCAGCAGCGTTCCTGCCTGTGCGTTCCAGACGTAAATACTGCCGTACAGGTCGAGGGATACAATCAGGCTGTTGTCGGGCGAATACACCAGGTCCATGACTTCGGATGGATAACCAGCTAACTCAATGGTACGTATAAACTTGCGGTCGGCGATATTGAGGAAATAGACCAGGTTGTCTTGCTGGTATCGTACCGGCGAGCGGTATCCTGCCACGGCAATGATGGCATTGTCATTGGTGATTGCCAGGTCGTTGACGTAATAAGAACTCAGCAGCACCTGTTTCCTGCCGGTTTGTGCATCCAAAACATTCACGCCCTCCTCCTGGGCATCTGTGATGATGAGCGTGCCATCCGGTGAGAAGGTAAAGGTATCAAATGCGGTCAGTTTGTGCTTGAGGCTGGCAGATGCGGGCTCCCAAACAAACAGCTCTCCATCACTCAAAGAAGCCAGTTGGCTCCCATCGGGAGAATATTTCAGGCGGGTGATGGGTTTGATGTGTTGAGTGGTGAGGCGGAGGATATCCAATCCGCTCTCCACATCCCAGAAAATAATCTTATTTCCAGCAAATGCGGCAGCAACCGTTTTTCCATCGGGGGAGAAGACAGGAGATGCGTAGTAGCCAGTGAGTTCAATTTGCAGGTTCTTTATCCGTTCATGGGTACTGGCATCGATGATGTCAATCGAGTGAAGATCGGCGGCGGTGCGCACAAACAGTTTTCCATCCGATGAAACAGTGGTGCCGGGATTGTGGCTGCGAGAGAATACGGTCAGGTTTTCATACACCCATTCTTCGGTGAGCGATTGAAGGGAAAGACCCTCTACCTGGCTGGAGAAAAGTGTTTCGCCGTTGGTGATATTCCAAACCTTCACACTGCCATCTACGGCAGCCGATGCGAACTTCAACCCGTCTGCTGAGGAAGATAAGTCGATGAGAGCTGTTTCATGGGCAAAAAATTGATCTTTGATATACCCATAAGTGTAACGCTCGCCAAAGCGGAAGCTCACAATCAGTACCTTGCCGCTGGCAGTTCCTGCCAGTACGGTGGCGCCATCCCCCAGGAAGGTGTGTGTGGAGACATCCAGCGCCAGGTCAACGGTGTCCAGCAGCGCACCCGTCTCAGCGCGCCAGAGATACAGGTTCTGCATACCGTGCAGCCCGCCTGCGACGCGCGTTGATAGCGCAGTAACATATTTGCTGTCCGGTGAGAATTGGATATCGTATACTTCGCCCGGCAATCCGCGCAGCCCGATCAGAAAACGTCCGCGGCGCACGTCCCACAGACGGATCTGGTAACTGATTTTTGAATCGATGCCTGAGTTCAAGAACAATTCGCCGTTCGGTGCAGCAGCCACTTCGATTGCGCCAAACGGATACGCCAGACCGTTGTTGGTCTGCATTTGCTCGCCTGTGGTTGTGTCCCAAAGATAGGTCTGGTCGAAGTTATCCAGGGTGATTAACACTGCGCCGTTTCCCGAAATGGCGACATCGCGGGTGTTTGGCTGAATGGGCAGGGGATCGCCGGCAGGGGTGCCGTTTTTGGCATTCCAGCGCTGCACGCTCCCGCCGCGTGTCATGGTGGTCAGGATGGTGCCATCCTCTGAGAAAGCGATTTCTTGAAACACTTTTTCGGCTTCAACTTCCCAAACCAATGAGGCGTTGGCGACATCGAACAGCAATAATTTTTGGGTCGTCAGCACGGCAACTTGTGATGCGTCAGGGGAAAGTGCAACGCCCACCATGGCTCCGCCGCCGCTGCGCTGGGTCAGGTTTAGCTGGCGTGCATTCTCCGCTGAGATGGAGGGCGGCGTGCTGGTGGCAGTGGGTTGGGCGGTGTGTGTTGAAGTGGGTTCGACGGTCTCAGTAGGAGCCGGCGTTTGAGAAGGTTTTTCGGTAGGTGCAGGAGTTTCGCTGGCAGGCAGGGTGGTTGCTGTTTCCTGCACCTGCGTGGAGGAAATTTCCTGGTCTGGTTTACACCCGCTCACCACCAGCATCATCAAAACGAAAAAGAGAATAATGGCTTTTTTCATACTCACCCTCCAGCGGCGTTTAATGAAGGATAGAAAAGGACTCCGGATAAGATTAAGAGAAAACGTCCCGATAAGGACAAAAACGATATGGGCATTATATCACGGCAGCTATTTGAGTTTTTCAACCCAGCCCTTTCATTTCTGTGAAAACCTTTAAGCACTCCTGGCAGGTTCATTGCCGTCTTCGGCGGGGAAAACGCGTGCGGTATTTGCGCCACCAATGCAAATCGGGCGGCGGCAAAGGCTGAGAAGCCGCTTCAGGGAACGGCTCAAGATCGAACAGCAGGGCATACACGTAACGGCTGATGATGCGCAGAGTGGAGATCACTGGTGCTGCCAGCACCACCCCCAGAACGCCCGCCAGTGCCGCCCCGGCGACGATCCCCAGGATGACGACCAGCGGCGGCAGGTGCACTCTACGCCCGATTACGCGCGGGATCAGGTAATTCAGGTCGGTCTGGGTAAAGAGGATGTGAACCCCGATCAGGATCAACAGGAAAACCCAATTGGGTACGGGGATCCAGGTTGAACCCAGCACCAGTGCCAGGATGGATGCCAGAACCAACCAGATGGCATGCCCGATACTGGGCAGAAATTCCAGTAAACCACCCAGAATGCCCATCCAGAGGGCAAAAGGCAGCCCGATGGCATACGACAACACGGTCAGGATCACCATGACCAGCAGTGCAAGGAATAACTGCCCGCGGAAGAAGGCGCTCCAGATTTCACCGATTTCAACGCGGATCACGTTGTAATCGCTGCGGTAGTCAGGCGGGACAAGCTTTTCGACCCATGCTGCCAGACCACGGCTGTCTTTGACCAGGTAAAAGGAGATGATGAGGATGAAAATGACCCAGACAAAGGAAGAGACCACTTTTGTGGCAATGTCGATCGTATGCCCGATAACCGGGTTGAGGATGCCTTGCAAAGCATCGATGATCCGCTTAAAAATTTCCTGCCCATCGATGGTGATATCGAAAATGGTCAGCTTTCCGCCCAGTATAACGCCGATGCGGTTGATTAATATTTGTGGATCGAATGTCAGACCGCTGACGCGCCGCACCAGCAGCGGTATAAGCCAGGTGAGCATTCCTCCCACTACCACGAATAACAACAAATAAACCAACAGGGTCGCCACCGTGCGTGAAATTTTCAGACGTTTTTCCAGGCTGGAAGCTAATGGTGCCAGGATATAAGCCAGGATAACAGCCAGTACAACCGGTGCAATCACCTGGTTGAATTTTCTGAGCAGGGCAACCACCGCTATCAGGATCAGCACGGTGATAATGGTTTTAGTTTGAGGGCTCAAGTGGGGGCGGGTTGGGTTATTCATGGGTAAATTGTATCGGGAAGTCAATTGGTTGACAACCAAAATGGGTATTCCTTATTGACGGGATTGATCAGAGAAAATATAATAATTAGAACTCTAACTATATTTTTAACATTATGGAAAACTCTTCTTCAAACACCAGTTTGCCTGCTTTATCAGCAATGGCAAGATTGCAAATTGCCTTTCTGACTTGGAAACGCTATTTGCAAAAGGTTTTGGAGCCGCACGGTATCACCCTCAAACAGGCGTTTGTGCTGGAGAGGCTTTCCCAGCAGGGTGCGCTCCATCCTTCAAAGATCGCATCCATGCTGTTTTGCGACCGCCCCACCGCAACGGTTATTCTTAAAAATTTACAACGCAGAGAATGGGTCGCAATGCAGCCGGATCATACAGACCGCAGGCAGACCCTTGTACAGCTTAGTTCACAGGGGCAGACAAAGCTGGAGGAAATTCGACAAACGCCCTGGGGGACGAGGGGTACAAAAAATGATCCGCTGGCTTGTTTCACTGCCCAGGAATTGGATCAATTCGATATGCTATTGAGAAAATTAAATCAGCACTTAAGAGAAATGACTTCATCAGAAAGGTAACAGGTAATTCAACAAAAGTAAATTTCATCAATTTTTCTATCCTGCCGAAATACAAAAGGCAATCGGTTGTCTAACAAGTCTTATCCATAAATAGCTTTCAACCGATTGCATAGGACAGTCAGGGAATAAGGAGATTAGAATGAACGAAACTTTGCAAACCATTCATCAGTTGCGAAGCATACATGGCAATTTCTCAGCGCAAAATGTATCCAATGCAGATCTGGAGACCATTCTGGCAGCCAGCGTGCGTGCTGCCAATGCTTCAAACCGGCAAAGCTATTCGATTATTGTGGTGGAAGAGCGCACAAAGATGCTGGCGTTGTGCGGGTATGCTGCCAGCAAGGCGCTTATCTTCTGCGTGGATTTCAACCGTCTGATTGATATAGCCGGTCATCTGGGGCACTCATTCGAGATCGACAGCATCAATATGCTCATTACCGCCAGCATTGATGCTTCATTGGCTGCGCAAACCGCCGCCATTGCCGCGCGCTCGCTGGGGATCGATTGTCTTTTTACCAATGGTATCCATCGCGGAGATATGCAGCGGGTTTATGATCTGCTTGACCTGCCGCAGAAATATTGTTTTCCACTTGTAGCGCTGCTGTTGGGCTATCCCCTTGAGGAACCAGCTTACCCGCGCGGTCGCGTGCCGAATGACAGCCTGGTTCATTTTGGCAGTTACCATCGATTGGAGCCCGCACAGCTTGATGAGATTATTAATGCTTTTGATGATCCGGATACGCATCTCGGTATTGATTTTGATCGGGAACATTTTAGTCGCTATCTGGATTGGTTTTTCACTGCCTGGTCAAGGCGCGCTGTAAAGACCACCCCCAAAAGTCAGATGTATGCGATCCTGGAAAAAGCCGGTTTTCTTGAGGGGTAACAGCGCCAGACTAAGGTAGAATAGGAATGGGTCAGCTTATAGAAACCAGGAGACAGTGATGAACACAACCCAATTCGAGGACCAGCTTGTTTTGATCGCTGGCGGCTCCAGTGGGATCGGTCTGGCTTTAGCGAAGGACCTCTCCAGCCAGGGGGCGCATGTGTGGATTCTTGCGCGCCGGCAGCAGGTACTGCAAACCGCACTGGAGCAAATCCGCCAGGTGCGCATCCATGATGGACAGCGTTTTGGTGCCCTCGCCTGTGATCTCACCGACCGCACCCAGCTTGAAGACACGTTGCGGAAATTTCAAGGTGAGATTGGTACACCGGATGTGTTGATCTACGCTGCGGGGTATGCCCATCCGGATGTTTTCCTTAACATCGAGCCGGATGTGTTTTACCGTCAGATGGATGTCAATTACTTCGGTGCGATCAATACCATTCGTGCATTTTTACCGGCGATGATCGAGCGTAATTCAGGGCACATCCTCAACATCTGTTCAGTAGCCGGATTTCTGACCTTTTACGGTTATTCCGCTTACAGCCCTACAAAATTTGCTCTCCGCGGTTTTAGTGATGCACTGCGTTCCGAGCTGAAATTCACAAACATAAAAATCTCCATTGCATTTCCCCCTGATACCGACACCCCTGGTTTTGAAACAGAAAACCGCACCAAACCGGAAATCACAAAAGAGGTTTCAAAAGCCGGTGGTCTGGCAAAGCCTGAAGCCGTTGCCAGATCGATCCTGCAGGGTATGCAGCGGAACCGTTACCTGATTATCACCGGCTTTGAAAACAACCTCTTCTTTCGCCTGAACAATCTCCTGGGCGGATGGATGTATCCGATTATGGATATTCTCGTCTCATCCGCAGCCAGGAAAACAGGGAAAAAATAAGCGCAGACCTATCCATCCACCAGTGTGCCGGCGGGCTCACCCAGCAGGGCGCGCCGCAGGGCGTGTTCATCCCACAGGTTGAGCACCAGGATGGGCAGTTTGTTCTCCATACACAAGGAAATGGCTGTGCTGTCCATCACCTCAAGGCGGCGATTGAGCGTATCGATATAGGTCAGGTGGTCGAATCGTACCGCGTTGGGATTGGTCTTGGGATCGCTGTCATAAACGCCGTCCACCTTGGTGGCTTTAATGAGCACATCGGCGTCAATCTCCATGGCGCGCAGGGCAGCAGCCGTATCGGTTGAGAAATAAGGGTTGCCGGTGCCACCGCCAAAGATGACCACCCTGCCTTTTTCCAGGTGCCGGATGGCGCGCCGCCGGATATACGGTTCTGCAACTGCGCGCATCTCAATGGCAGATTGAACACGCGTGACCACGTTCATGCTTTCCAGCGAATCCATCAATGCCAATGAGTTCATCACCGTTGCCAGCATGCCCATATAGTCGGCGGTGGCACGGTCCATGCCGACATCCAAGCCGATTCGTCCACGCCAAAGGTTGCCGGCACCAATCACGATAGCCACATCCACGCCCATTTCACGTACTTCGCGCACTCTTTCAGCGATGTGAGCTGCCCGCTGGGGGTCAATACCGTAACCTTGAGGTCCGGAAAGCGCTTCACCGCTCAGTTTTAACAAGATGCGATTGTATTTCAGATTGCCCACACTGCACATGGTCTCTCCTTTTTGTCCAGGTTTTTTCCAACTGGCTCAAACCAACCTGAATGGATGGATGAACCTTCAGGGTTGCGAACCCAACTGGTTCGCAACCCGCTAAAAAAAGACCAACCTTTCGGCTGGTCTTGAATGGATTATTCTTCTTCGGATTGCTCACCGAGCGCCCATCGAACAAAGCGCCGGATGACGATATTTTCTCCCAGGGAAGCGACGTTTTCGTTCAGGAGGTCCTGGATGGTTTTGGAATCATCGCGGATGTAAGATTGGCGCAGCAGAACGGTTTCATCTTTGTATTTCTTTATTGAGCCTTCCACAATCTTAGGGATGATTTGTTCTGGTTTGCCTTCTTCGCGCGCCTTTGCGGCTGCAATTTGTGCTTCATGTTCCAGCTCCGCTTCCGGAATGTCTTCTTCACGGATGTAAAGCGGTGAGGCTGCTGCGATTTGCAGGGAAATTTCATGTGCAAGCTTGCGGAATGCATCCGAGCGACCGACGAAATCGGTCTCGCTGTTCACTTCCACCATCACACCCACGCGTCCATCGCCGTGGCTGTACAGGTCAAGCACGCCTTCCGAGGCTTTCCGCCCGGCTCGTTTTTGCGCCATCGCCAGACCTTTTTCTCGCAGAATATCTGTGGCTTTGTCGATGTCACCGCCGGTTTGTTCAAGCGCATTGCGGCAATCCAAAATACCTGCGCCTGTGGTTTCACGTAATTTTTTCACTAAATCGGTTGATACTGCCATCATCTTATCCCTTCAATACGTTTGTAAATAATTGCACTTGTCTTTGCGTTATCCGCTTTTACTCATCGGAATCTTCGTTTGATTCGTCAACAACTTCTTCTGAAGACTCTTCTTCGTTTTCAACGACTTCTTCATCTTTGACTGCTTTGCGGTTGGTTAATTTTGCCAGTGTCGCTGCGCCGAGAAGTTCTTCGTCTTCGAGTTCGTCTTCCACCAGGGTGGTGCGAACCTGCTCAACCGGTTTACGTTCTGCTTCGGTTTCTGCGAGAAGTTCTTCGTCTTTGCGCATGGATTTTCCTTCGATCGCGGCATCGGCAATTTTTCCGACGAGCAGTTTGATGGCACGGATTGCATCATCGTTTGAAGGAATGACATAATCTATATTGCGTGGGTCGCAGTTGGTATCTACCAGCGCGATCACGGGGATCTCTTTCAAATTCGCTTCATGGACGGCAGTGGCTTCGTGCGAAATATCGACAACAAAAATCAGGTCAGGGGTGTGAGACATGGAACGCAGACCGCTCAAGCGAAGGTTCAAGCGGTTGATCTCGCGTTCGATTAACAGACCTTCTTTTTTGGTCAGGCGGAAAATTTCGCCACTGTCGCGCATGCGTTCCAGGCGTTCCAGCTCGCGAATACGCTGTTGAATGGTCGTCCAGTTGGTGATGGTGCCGCCCAGCCAGCGTTCGGTGACATAGGGCATACCGCAGCGTTCAGCTTCTTCTTGAACGGTTTCCTGTGCCTGGCGTTTTGTGCCGACAAACAGGACAACACCGCCTTCCATGACGGTATTGCGAACCAGTTCGTAAGCGCTGTTGAGTGCTTTGACGGTCTGCTGAAGGTCAATGATGTGGATACCGTTGCGTTCTGTGAAGATATACGGTTTCATTAAGGGATGCCATTTATTGGTGCGGTGACCAAAATGCACCCCACTTTCCAATAATGCTTTCATGGAAATGACACTAGACATATTTGACTCCTTTGCGTTTTACCTCCGCTTTCCTCGTTCACTGCCCCCACTGCCTGACCCCCAGGCAGCACGCAGGGGAAATGTATGGAAAGCGTGCGTTATAGTATTACTCCTGTCCATGACGGCAGAAGCCGGTCAAGTATATCACAGTTCTTTGTTGGATGTCCAGCACGGTTTTTAATTTAATTTGTCAACCAATTAAAGTTGAACCGTGATTTCATTCTTTGTTTTCAAAAAACAACTACAAGACACCAAACCTCCTGTAAAATGTTTCTAGTAAAAGAGAGGATAAAACGATGAGTCAAAATCAGGTTCTATTTTTTACCTCTGTGAGTTCTTTAAAACAAAAGCAAGAAGCTCGTTTGCTGATTGACAGCATTCGTTCTTTTGGTGGTGAACTCAATGCCGCGCCCATTTGGGTTTTTGAAGGGGCACCCGCCGAAGCACCCTGCTCTGACCTGTCTGGTAGTGGTGTGGAGATTAAACCGCTGGATTTGCCACACAGCGTTGCAGATTATTTGTTTGCGCGCAAGGTGTACACCTGCGCATGTGCCGAGCAACTGGCTGGCGAGGAGGTGAGATCGCTTGCCTGGCTGGCACCCGATACCCTGGTCGTTCAGCCGCCGCATTTGTTTGCGTTGGGCGAATCCGTAGACGCAGCCGTTCGCCCGGTGCATATCCGCAATGTTGGTTCCCCGGTTGGAGAGCCGCCGGATCACTTCTGGCAGGGTGTTTACCGTGAAGTTGGCGTGGGAGAGGTCGGCATGACGGTTGAATCATTTATCGACCGTCAGGTTATTCGCGCGTATTTCAACTCAGCCGCTCTCTCGGTGAACCCGCAGAAAAACATCTTTAAACTTTGGTTTAAGCATTTCGAAACTCTGGTCAATGACTCTGCTTATCAGCAAACTGCTTGTCAAGACAGGCTGCATCAAATTTTTTTACACCAGGCTGTGCTGAGTACACTTATGGTTAGCCGTCTGCCAGCAGAACGCATCCGCATCTTGCCGCCTGTCTATGCTTATCCTTACAATTTACAGCAGCGGGTTCCGGCAGACCGGCGCATTAGCCTGTTGAATAAGCTGGTGCATGTGGTTTATGAAGAGAATAAACTTGATCCGGACATCTTGCAGGATATGAAGGTGGACGAACCGCTCCGGTCCTGGCTCTTGCAGCGAATGAGGGAGTAAAACGATATTCAAAAATTCTTTATAAATTATTAATAAATCAGCTCTTCCATCAAAGTATAATTACATTCTCACCAGCAGGGCGCTGTGTAATTCACCCAGAGCCATCTTGCCGAGCTTTCTGGTCAATTACAAAACGGAATGGCTGTTGCTTTTGTTTACCAATCCGTTTTCGGCGATGATCTTTCCGTTGCATCCTCTTGTTTTGTGGTGTTACGGCAGCGTAAATTTATCTGCTTTGTGTAGGAGTGTGAAAAATGCAGATTGTAACCGATAGCGGAGCAGATATCATTTTGCCGGAAAAAGAAAAAGCCGGGTTGGATTACCATGTTGTACCCCTGGTTGTGACCCTGGATGGGCGTTCATATCGTGAGGATATCGATATTCGCCCGGATGAGTTTTACAAACTGCTCGAAGCGAGCAACAGTTTACCGGTCACTTCACAGCCATCCGCCGGCGATTTTGCCGAAGTCTATCGCCGCCTGGCGGAGACCGATCCTGAAATTCTTTCCATCCATATTTCATCGGGTTTGAGCGGCACGGTCAACGCTGCTGCCGCAGGGGCAAAGATGGTGCCAGAAGCCAATGTAACCATTATCGATACCAAGACACTGTCTGCCGCAGCCGGCTGGATGGTGGAAGCGGCAGCGCGCGCTGTGAAAGCCGGTTGGGCAAAAGAACAGGTACTGGTGTTGATCGAGCGCATCAAAGAAGCCAGCAACAGTATTTATACCTTAAATGAATTGAAATACCTGATTCATGGTGGTCGGATCAGCCACATGAAGGGTTTGATTGCCTCTTTGCTGCATATTAAACCGTTGATCGGCGTGGAGAAAGTGCGCGGCACATACTCGCAGCTTGGTCAGGCGCGCTTGTTTGAAAAAGCCGTCAAAGGTCTGGTGGAACTGATGAGCAAGCAGCATGAACCCGGCAGTGAACTGCGCGTGCAGGTGCTGCATGCCCAAAACCCGGATGGCGCGGCGATGCTGCGCGAGCAGGTGGAAAAGGTCTTTAAATGCCATTGGCTGCCGGTTGGACCGCTTTCGCTCGTTTTAGGCGCGCATACCGGTCCTACCATGGTGGGGGTTGCTTACGCTCCACTGTCTGCCTTTGCCGATCTTCCTTGATTTCACAGGGATAAAGCAAAAACTCCCTGTACAATAAGTGCAGGGAGTTTAATATGAGCGCACATAGTTTCTTCTGGCGAGAAGCTGATTTTTTGCTGTTGCTGTGTCTTGCGTTGTTACTTTCGTCCTGTCGTGGGAACGAACCGGTCTTAGCCGTTTCGGTTGAAGACACCCCCAGCCCGATTGCTCCCATCCATACTTTGACACCTTTTTTACCACTGTCGCCCACCGAAACTCTGACGCCCACGCTTACCCACACCGCAACACCCGAACCCAGCAACACACCCACCCCGCCGCCTGTCACCATCACCATCCTTTATGACAACATGCCTTTCGATGCACGCTTACAGACGGCATGGGGCTTTGCCTGCCTGGTGCAAAGCGGTGATTTCACCTTGTTGTTCGATACCGGTGGGAATGGTGATATCCTGTTGGCTAACATGAACACGCTGGGGGTCGACCCCGCGCAAATTGACGGCATTGCGCTTTCGCATCAACACGGCGATCATATCAACGGGCTGCCTGCCTTGAGCGGTCTCGCCCCGCAGGCAACTCTGTACGTCCCGCGCTCATTCAGCGAGACACTCAAAGCACCTTACCGGACGCCGGACCGGCTGGTCGAGGTTGATGGATGGCAGGAGATTGCCCCAGGAATCTTCTTAACCGGTGAGATTGGCGGCTCCACCGTTGAACAGGCATTGGTCATCGAGATGGAGCAAGGATTGGTTGTGGTTACTGGCTGCGCCCATCCTGGAATTGTTAACATCGTACAGCATGCCCGCGAGCACGGCGAAATTGACCTGGTGCTGGGGGGCTTTCATCTCTACGATTATTCCGCCGCTCAAGTGCAGGACGTGATCGCTGAACTCAAGGCATTGGGAGTCAGGCGTGCCGCGCCTTCGCACTGCACCGGAACGACTGCAATTGAGCTGTTCCGCCAGGCTTTTGGTTCTGATTTTGTCCAGATCGGCGCAGGTGCTGTGATTGAACCGTAAAGAATTGCCTGTACAAATGGCACAGTGCTCCAAATGTACAGGCACTGTTTCGCTATTTTTTTAATTCCGGGTCTTCGCCCAAAAAGTCGACCACATAGTCGATGCGTTTCTTGATCAGTCTTTCTGTTTCCGCATCCATTTCGGGCAGGCTGCGCTCAAATGGGTAGACCATCCCCTCGGCAGCCGTGCGTGAGATGAGCACATCCAGCATGTTGCCCACGCTGGCAAGTTGATCAGCGCTGATCAGGTCGAGTGCATCGCCGGCGGTGTGCATATACTGTGTGCCGACCCCTTCGCGCGCAAAGGCTACCGATGGCACGCCAATATTCGCAAAGCTGAGATGATCGGAACCGTACAGCTTTGTGCTGACAGTGTGATGCACACCCAGCTCGCAGGAGAGTGTTTTTACGTACTCCCCCAGCGCTTGAGGACCGACATAATAAGCGGCGTTGCTGCCCAGGCTCATCCCCAGCACATCCAGGTTGATGTTGAGCAGATGCTGTTCCATTTCGGTGTTACTGTAACCCTCAATGTAGTCTTTAGCCTGTTTTTCCTGCAAATGTTTTTTCTTCAGTTCCAGGACATATTTCATGCTGCCCAACAAACCACCCTCTTCGCTGCCCCAGGCTGCAAAACGCAGCGTGCGTTTGGAACCGCGCTCGGCGTACAGGCGCGCCAGTTCCAGCATGGTGGCGGTGCCGGCGGCATTATCCGTTGCGCCGGGATCGCGCGGCACGCTGTCCATGTGCCCGCCGATCACGATGATTTCATCGGGGAAACTGCTGCCGGGAACGTCTGCATAGACCACATACGATTGACTCGGCTTACGCTCAGTTTTCAGCAGGATACGCGCTCGTTTTGCACCTGCGTTGAAGATGTTTAACGCATCTTGATACGTGATGTGCAGGGTTGGGATGAGGTCAAAGGGTTTGTTGGTCTCTTTCATGATGACGTGGAAGGTGTTGGGGTCTGCACCAACGGTCTTGCCTACCAGCACCAATGCCAATGGCTTATATTTCAGCAGTGGCTGCAAGTCGCGCCCCAAAAGTCCGCCATTGACCAGAAACACGATTTTTCCTTCGATATGCCTGCCGATGTGAGGAGGGTGCTGGGTTTCGACAAAGACGATCTCTGCGCTCAGACCCTCGTCCGGGGTGTCCGGTGTGCCAACCAGCGGCAGTGCTTGTATCTCTCCCAGGGTGGGCTCGATGATTTCCAGTTTGAAATGGGTAGCCACGTCGTTGTCAACATTAAAAGTCAGAATTTGCGGTTTCAGCCCGAAGGCTTCAAACTGCCCGGCGACGTAATCTGCGGCTTTTTTTTCCTGTTCGGTGCCACTCACGCGCGCGCCGATGGTTTTTGATAGGTATTCGATATGCTTATAGGTTCGCTGTCCATCAAATTGAATTGACATCGTTTATCGTTCTCCTTGTATCCGATAAGATTGCTGTGCTGCCTTTTCTGAATGCTTCTTGAATTATATAATGAGAGATGAAAACAGATACAGCAAGGAGATGCAGAATGGAAGCGAACAGCGGGCGTGAATTTATCGAGAAGACAAAATATAAACACCTCAAACCATCGCCTCAGGAACAACGTCAGCCTCAACCGGCTTTGGAATTGGGTCGCTCAACGGGTGATAAATGGATCGAGCTGCCCAAACCGGCTGCACTCGAAATGCCTTCTCTTGATCTGCGCAGGGCAATCGAGCAGCGCGTCAGTGTGCGCCAGTACAGCAAAGAACCGCTTACACTGGAGGAATTATCGCTGCTTCTCTGGCTTACCCAGGGTGTCAAGGAAGTGACCAACCGTCCGGTAACCTTGCGCACGGTCCCGTCAGCGGGTGCGCGCCACGCTTTTGAGACGTTTGTGCTGGTCAACCGTGTGCAGGGGCTGACACCGGGTGTGTATCGTTTTGTAGCCATCGAGCACGGGCTGGTGGAGGTGGACCTCTCGGAAGGTATTGCCCAGCGTTTGGAAAAAGCCTGCTGGAAGCAAAAAATGGTCTCCAACAGCGCTGTCACGTTCTTCTGGGCAGCAGATGTGAAGCGTATGACCTGGCGTTATGTAGAGCGCGGTTACCGTTATCTGCACCTGGATGCCGGGCATGTCTGCCAGAACCTGTACCTGGCGGGTGAAGCCCTGGGCTGCGGAACCTGTGCGATTGCAGCATACGAGGATGACGAATTGAACGACTTGTTGGGTCTGGACGGCGAGGAGATGCTGGTTGTCTACCTGGCTGCGCTGGGGAAGAAAAAGTAAGAAAACGGGTTTGAGCATTGAGTGGAGCGCATAAGCGATGACAAAACAAATCCTGATTGTGGATGATGATGCCCTGATGCGCCGCAGCCTGGCTTTCAACCTGGAACAGGCAGGTTATCGCACATTCAGCGCAGCCAATGCTGAAGATGGTCTGGCGCTGGCGCAACAGGAAATGCCTGACCTGGTACTCCTGGATATTGGACTGCCGGGGATGGATGGGCTGGACGCTTTGCGAAACCTGAAGGCACAGCGCGATATCCCGGTGATTTTTGTCACCGCCCGCCGGCGTGAACTGGATGAAGCCCTGGGGTTGGAACTGGGCGCGGATGATTACATCACCAAGCCGTTTGACCTGAACGTGCTCCTGGCGCATATCAAAGCAGTGCTGCGGCGTTTTGGGCGCAGCGAAAGCGAACCCACAACCCCGGTTGCAATTGAGGTTGGTGACCTTGTTGTTGACCCGGCGGCGCACGTGGTTAAAGTGAATGGCATTCCTAAAGATTTATCCCCGCGCGAGTTCGATTTGCTGTATGTGCTGGCATCCGAACCCAATCGCGTGTTTTCAGTCGATGAACTACTGGCGCGCGTTTGGGGAGCAGAGTTTGCAGGGCAGCCACAGGTTGTCTATGTTCATATCCGCTGGCTGCGGGAAAAGATTGAGAAAACACCCAACGCCCCACAAAAGCTGATCACCGTACGCGGCGTTGGGTACAAACTGGTGCAGGAGGATTGATGTTTCGCACACTGCGCAGCCGGCTCATTCTCAGCCAGGTGTTACCCCTGGTCGTGATGATCCCTTTGATGGGGGTTGGTTTGATCTACCTGCTGGAGCGACAGTTCCTCATCCCGCAGTTTGCCCAGAACCTGGTGGGCGACGCCAACCTGTTGGTGGAAATCAGCCGGGCGGAGTACGAATTGTTCGGCAACCCGGTTTTATCCGAGCGCATGTTGAACAGGGTAAACCTGGACCCGAACATCAAGGTGATGTTTTTCAACAGCCGCGGCGAGATGCTCTATTCGAGCGAGCCAGATGATCTTGAGTTGTTGGGCAGCGCCCTCGATTTGCCGGGTTTGGCACGGGCACGCATGGGAGAGCAAATTGCGCTGACCAATTACGCTTTATTCAAACAAAACGATGTTCTTGTGGATGTATATGCCCCGGTACTAGACCCTGTCAACCGCGTGATTGGCATCGTGAGGGTCAGTTACCAGGTTGCCTCAGCGTATGACCTCTTTGTTCGCTTTCGCTTTCTGATTGCATTGGTGCTGCTGCTGGGGCTGTTTGTAAGCGTGGTTTTGGGGTCGCTGCTGGCGGTTAGTATTGGTCGCCCGATCCAGGAGGTGACGCGCGCCATAAATGACCTGGCGACAGGAAGGCGTTACGAGCCTTTGGTGGAGAAAGGACCCGATGATTTGCGTCGACAGGTAAGAGCGGTGAATTTCCTTGTTGAGCAGTTGCACAGCCTGGAACAGGCGCGCCGTCAGCTCCTGGCAAACCTGGTGCACGAAATCAGCCGCCCCCTGGGTGCACTCCGTTCTGCCATACAGGCGCTTTCACAGGGTGCAGCCAAAGACCCGCTGTTGTTCGACGACCTGACGCAAGGAATGGATGAAGAAGCCAGCCGTTTGCAGCACGTTGTCGATGACCTGGCGCATTTGTACGACCAGGTGTTGGGTGATATGGAGTTAAGCCGAAGCGAAGTGCACCTGCATGAATGGCTCCTGAGCGTTTTGCGCACCTGGAAGACCGCAGCAATGGAGAAAAAACTGGAGTGGTTGGAAGAAATCCCTGATGATATCCCCCCTGTTCAAATCGACCCGTTTCGGATGGGACAGGTGATGGGTAATCTCGCCAGTAATGCCATCAAGTACACACCAACAGGGGGACAGGTGCGCATTACCGCCGGTGTTGAAGGAAAAGAGGTTTGGATACGCGTTCAAGACAGCGGCGCGGGTATTTCTTATGAGGAACAGGGGAAAATCTTCGAGCCGTTTTACCGCGGTGATTATGGCAAGCGGGTAAAGCAGGGAATGGGGTTGGGGCTGAGTATTGCCCGTGACCTGGTCAAAGCGCATGGAGGTAGAATTGAACTGCAAAGCGAACCCGGTGTGGGAAGCCAGTTCACGCTTTGGCTGCCTGCTTCTTAATGTGCCCCCAATTCAGAATTTCTTTGTCTAATTCCCCCCACTACCTTTAATGGCAGGGTGGGTAAAAAATCTTCATCTCGTGTTCACGTTAATGTAACCTTAAAGTTCCCTTATAAAAAACATAAAGACGTAGGTAAATTGTGGCTGTACACTGTGTATGAGCTGAGAAGGAAAAGATTTTCCCTCATGCGGTCATGGATACAAGAGTTACTTTATGTATTGGAGGTAAGAGGTAATATGAACAAAAAAATTGTAGTAAGCACGGTTTTACTTTTAGGAATGCTGCTCACATCTTGCAATGCGCTG
>CAYRRA010000043.1:0-24814 GCA_964426355.1 uncultured Anaerolineaceae bacterium | reverse complement strand
GTCATGCGCCGTCATATCCAGGTGCAGCGGGTTGATGGACACATACCCCCGGGCAAGCGCGCCAAAATCCGTGCCTTCATCGGGCAGACCGGTGGGGGCTTCACCGCCGATCCAGTAATACGGTTTGCCCAACGGGTCGATGCGCGCATCCAATGCATCGCGATAGACGCGCTTCCCCTGGCGTGTGATTTGAAAACCTTTGATTTGCTCCGCCGGCAAATACGGGATATTGACGTTCAGCAGCACGCCCTTCGGGAGACCGCGCTCCAGCACCTTTTCGGTGATCTGCCGGCTGATTTGCGCGGCATCCGATAAATCGGCGTTCGCCGGTCCGCTCAACCCATCAAACGAAAATGCCACCCCCGGTTTGCCAAAAATAACCGCTTCCATCGCCGCTGTCACCGTTCCCGAATAGGTGACATCGCTGCCCAGGTTGGCAAAGGGGTTGATTCCGGATACCACCAGGTCAATCTCTTCCTCCACAAAACCGAGCAGAGCCAATGCCACGCAGTCGGAAGGTGCGCCATCGCAGGCGATGGCTTCTAAGCCATCCTCCAGGTGAACCTGCTTCACGCGCAGCGGGCGGCTGAGCGTTTTAACGTGCCCTGAACCAGACCAGTTACGGTCGGGAGCCATCACCGTCACCTTGCCCAAACGGCGCATCTCTTTTGCCAATGCCAGTAAACTGGGCGCCAGCACCCCATCATCGTTTGTCACCAGGATATGCGTCAAGCTAACTCTCCTCAAGCCATGCCGGGTGATATTGGATTCGCTCCAGCAGGGTGGTTTTTTCATTGGGGGGTAAAAAGGCTGCGTGTGCAGCGTTTAAAATACAGGCACGAAGCTGCTCAAGGCGAAGACCCAACCCTTCCACTGCCAGCCGGTATTCGTCAGAAAGTGTGATGTTGGAGATGCCCGGGTCATCGGTGTGCAGGGTCACGTTCAACCCGGCAGCCAGCATGCGCGGCAGCGGGTGAGCGGGCAACGACGCCGCCACGCCGGACTGCAAGTTGCTCGTCAGGCAGACCTCAAAGGGAACGCCGCGCCTGCGGGCAAGCTCTACCACTGCAGGGTCGTCCATCACGTGCACGCCGTGACCAATTCGATCGGCAGCGAACAACTCCAGCGCCTCGCGCACATTCTCCGCGCCGCCCCATTCGCCGGCGTGCAGCACCAACGCCAGCCCTTTCGAGCGTGCATAACGGAAGGTTTCAAGAAAAGGTTCAGCCGGAAATTCAGCCTCATTGCCCGCCATGCTCAGACCAGCAATTCCCAGGTGCATGCGCTGAACTGCCTGTTCCACCACCTGTTCAGCCAGTTCGGTGCTCTCGTGGCGGTTGATGCTCACCAGCAGGCGAGCCTCGATCCCGCAAGCCTGAACTGCCAACTGCACCGCTTCGGTGACCCAATCCATCACCTCGCCCAGGTCAAACCCGCTGATCCGGCTGAGCGCCGCCGGGGTAAAGGTCAGCTCCAGGTAAAGAATGCCATCCGCAGCAGCATCTTCCAATGTCTCCCGCGTATAGCGCTGAATCAACTCTTTGGACAGGTAAAATTTCCGCAGCGTGTCGAATTTGGATAAGAAGTTGCGGAAGTTCTGCGGTTCATCCTGCTGCACCTGGACCAGCCGCGCGATATTGCTGTCGGGAGGCAAGGCAATCTTCTCGCGCCAGGCGATTTCTTCCAGCGTTTTGACGCGCAGTGAGCCTTCCAGGTGGCGGTGTAATTCTACTTTGGGGATTGTACGATATGATTCCATTTTGGATAAAAAAATTCTTTCTCCCGCAGAAGTCATCCCAAATAATCGTCCACCGATTCTATACCCGATTATATCTTATTATGAAGGCGGGCGCGCAGTGGACGACATAAACCTACGCAAAGGCGAATCCTCCTCCAGGATAAAACAAGCCATCTGGTCAAACTGCCAGCGCGGCAGTCCTTTGCCCGCTGTATAACGCAGGATCTGCGGTTCCACCTGGGTACGATAAAAGCGAATCAACCGCCGGGGAAGGATGTTCATCCGAATGAACCTGTTCATCAGCAACCCGGTCAGGGTATACGCCGCCAACGCAATCCATCCGGTAAACCCCAGGTTGAACATCAGCCACAACACAATCCAAACCAGCGCGCCGGCTGCCCAGCAGCCCGCACATAAAACGTCAATGCCGCGTTGAATGCGCTGCTGTTCGCTGGCAAGGAAGACATCCAGGCGTTTCACCAACCGCTGCACATCCTCGCGTTCTTTAAACGATAATGCAAGGGGAACCACGCTGCTGCTGCAGTAAGCACAAACAACCATTCCTGGTGTCAATTTCGCACTACATGCCGGGCATTTTCTCTCAGGCAGTACCATACTTCCCGCCAGTCAATGACAACAGGAGGTCATCCATACACCAGGCGGGACGGGAGAAGATTTCGCAGCCGGTTCGCCAGCAGCTTGCCGCGCCCGTAAAACCGTCCCAACTCGTCACGCACCGCCACAACCTGACCGGTTTTATGCGCAGCATCCCCCGCTGTGGGCAGGTCTTCGCCGCGCAGCCAGGCGGCTGCCTGATCGGGCGAGATGGTCACCACGCCCGCGCCAAACGACAGACCAAAGCGCGCCGTCCATTCATGCGATGGGATCAACTCCTTGCCCTCCTCCGCTATGCGCATCCCCACCGCCTGGAAAGGCAGTTGGGCAAAATTTTCCCACCAGGCATCCGGTATCGCATACAACACCTCCCGGTTGCGCCACAAGGACAACCCCTGCGAAGACATCACCGGAGAAAAATCGAAGCCATAGTTTTGTTCCAACTGATTCAACACCGCGCGCGCTTCCTTCGGTTTGAGCGATTTCAAACCACGCGGCATGGAAGCCTTTTGCTGAAGCACCTGGCGTTCCCCACCGATTGCATCCTGCTTTGTCAGCAACGCAGCGAAGAAACCGGAGGTACCGAAAATATGCGGCCACAGGCGCATAGCATGCGCCACTTGAGGAACAAATTCCTGCACCTGACCAGCGATCTCCGCACGCACCAGCCCCGGCGCAGCACGATCGATGCGGCTGGCGGTTTCCACCAGTTGAACCGCCCCACCGGTCTGACGTAAAACCGCATCCAAAACAGCCTCATCCTCCTCCGGTTCCAGCGTACAGGTTGAATACACCACCTGCCCGCCCACCTTGAGCGCCTGCAAGGCGCTGAGCAGCAAGCGTTCCTGCCGCCCTGAGAGCATCTGGCGCTCGCGATCCGAAATGCTCTGCATCGGTCGCGCCTCAGTGCTGCGCAGGTTCTGCATACTGCATGGCGCATCCAGCAGCACGTAGTCGAAGGTATCCGGATACCATGCGCCGAGCTGCTCGCCGGGGAAGCGCGTCACCGCGCTGTTGAGCGCGCCCCAGTTCTGCAACACCATGCGCAGCATGGTAATGCGGTCGCGGCTGGGGTCATTCGCCACCACCAGCCCCAGGTCTGCGCTGCGGTCAATCAGGTGCGTGGTTTTTCCGCCGGGGGAAGCAGCCATATCCAGGATCAGCGGGTGCGTTCCGGCTTGCATGTCAAACAGCGAAACCGGCAGCATGGAGGCGGCATCCTGGATGTAATAAAAACCCAGTCGGTGCTCTGCCGTCTGGCTGACGGGTTCAGGGCTGTGTTTAATCCACAAGCCCTCTTCACAAAAGGGGATCGGTTCGGTCTGCCAGCCGTACCACTGCTGCCAGCGCGCTAAAACTTCTGCGGGGTCCGTCTTCAAACGGTTTGCACGGATGGCGGTATGCAGCGGGCGCTCCAGCTCGGCGGAAAGCAATGCAAAATCGCGCTCAGCCAGTAGTTGGCGAAAACGCTCCAGTGCCTGCGCCTGCGGAGAAGGCTGCGAAGGGTTCTCTGCCTGGCTAGCCACCGTGTGGTTCTCCTTTGTCCAGGATGTAGACAATCTCACCGGGAAAAACCAGTTCGGTCACCTTCCAGGGCAAACCTGCGATGGTGTTCAAAACCAGGCTGCGGTGTTTTTCCTCCAGGTCATGGCTGCCATGCAAACTGACCGACGGCAGTGAAACCAGCAGATAACGAACGCGCAGTGCCATCCATAAGGAACGGCTGCAGCCGGGCTGCCGCTTCTCCATACGATGCGCTTCTTTGAAAAGTAAAGCCATATCGGCGGGCTGTTCCGGTGGGTGCACCAGCACATCCCGCACCTCCGCCAGGGGTTCCATGCCCAGCATGCCAAAAAACTTCTGGATCAGGTCAATGCGCGGTTGGTGAATATCGTATGCGTAAAAACGGAGCGATGCGGGCAGTCCCATCCACGGGAATGAGAAGGGGTGTAAGCCGCACGCCAGGTCGAGCAGGCTACCCGGCTTCCCCACCACCTCAAAGATTCGCCGGTAAAATTCGTCAAGAAAGGGGAGCCGCTCGCGCGTGGAGGCATGCGTTTGCATGATCCGCTCGCACACCTCCCGAACAGGTTCCTCATTTGCATCACCGGATAAATCATCCAACCAGGTGACCGCCTGGCGGTAATCCAGCTTTTCAAGGTACGGCGCCATGATATTGTGCAGCTTCTGGCGCACCTTTTTCTCCAGCGTCTTACGGTTTGTGTTGTGGGCGTATTCCCCTTCCAACAGGTCGATCACCGTTTCCGGCGGTATCCCCAGCTTTTGATACTTAGGAGCCGCCAGAATATGCTGTGCCAGGGCAATCAGCTCAGTACGCTTATCATCGGGTTGTGCAGGTTTCTCGTTCATACCCACATCATTTTTTTGCGCGCCTGACCTCGCCGGGAGCTTCGCTGGAATAGGAGATGATCGGGCTGCCGCTGAAAACCACGTCGCCGGAGCTTGTGACGCGCGCGTCCAACCGCTCTTCCACATGCAGCCGGATTTCACCGGAACCACTGGTGTGGACATGCGCCCGTTGAACTGTCAACTCGGAGCCATTAAAATCACCGCCGCTGACCACTTTCACCTTTGCCTGCTGCACGGCACCGCCGCGCACTTTCACACTGCCGGAACCTTTCACCTCAGCATTCAGTTCATCCGCCTGTAGATGCTCAACGCGCAGGTCGCCCGAACTGGTCGCGACCAGTTCAACCAACTGGGCGTGCAACGCCCCCAGGCGGGCTTTACCGGAACCCGAGACATGGATACGCACATTTTTTGCTGCTGTTTGCGGGGCGGAAAGGGTACTGACAATCAGGTCGCCGCCGCTGCTCAGCCGGATATCCATTTCATCCACTGCGCCTTCGGTGATGGAGAGATTCCCGGAGCCTGAGAGCGAAGCCGCCAGGCTGGGCGTTTCGAGCTGGCGAATGTTGAGATTGCCCGAACTGACCACTTTGATCTCCACTTTCTTCGCTTTTACTTCGCCTGTAAAGGCGTTGCCTGAACCGCTCAGCTTGAATGTGCATACCACAGCCGGGTTCGCACCTGCATTCAAATCGCCAGCCAGCAGTTTTCCGGCGCTGATGAGTTCCACCAATTGGCTCTCAGCTTTCCCCTGCAGGATTTTCAAATCTCCCGAACCGCTCAGGCGAGCGGATAATTCCTGCGTGTTGATTTCGCCGATAGTCAGTTTTCCGGAGCTGGTCAGGCGGAAATCGCTTTTCACGGCATGTACCGCACCCACCTCAACACCGCCGGAGCCGGTAATCTCGATTTTCGATTCCTCAGCCAGCTCCGGGGTGCTCATGACACCTGCCGCTGCCACAGCGCCGGAACTGGTCAGGCGCAGGGTCAACTGTTGTGCCCTGCCCTCAGGGACCAGCAAATCACCCGAACCGGTAAGTTTTGCGTTCCAACGCACGGTATCCAATCCTGCCAGCTCAATTTTACCGGAACTGGTTTGCTGTGTCGTCAACTCACCTGTTTCAATCTTGCCAGCCTCAATCCCGCCGGAGCTCTTCGTCGCCAGCGTAAGCTGTTCCACCTTCATCGCCGGCAAATCAATCTCACCGGAGGAATCGCTCTCAACCCAATCCAGGCTGCGGGCAGTGAGGACAAAGGAAAGGTGGCGTTTGAAGTTAAGGGATAGGCTCGGTTTGAAGCGAATTTTGAGCACACCATCCACCACCACCGTTTCCACCAGGGGCAGGATATTATCTTCCCCTTGCAGGACAATTTTTTCTTCGTCACCCAGTTGAACCGCCAGGTCGCCGGATGTTTGCAGCAGGACGCCGTGGAAAGCATCCAGTTGACGCGTTTCCTCAACCACCACACCGGAACCGACCACCGGTTTCAACGCCGAAAAAAGACCCGAAAAATTCTGAGACAATCGACACCTCCTTGATTAGGGTTGTTTCGTTTATGTGTTCAACGACAATCCAGCAGAAAAACCAATTCTGTTGTGAAGTCAAACCGTTTTACCGTCCAGTTCTTTCCCTCAGTCAGTTCGTAAAACTGTTTTTCATAATTCACCGCCATCCCTTTTGAACGTCCGCCCAGGCTGTAAACCGGGTATGAGATCAACAAAAAATCAGTACGGATGGCTTCCAGCAGCCGTCGGGCAGCGCCTTTTTCAAGCTGTTCCAGGCAGGGGGCGGTCTTAAGGAGCATTGCCATTTGCACCGTCGGCAGGTCAACCGGCAGCCCCTGAACCACATTATATACCTGAAAAGAACCCGGCTGCCCCACGTGCGTCAGAAATGCGTTCAAAAATGCGATCATATCGCCAAAGATATCCATGCCGAAGTATTCTGCATCCGGCGGCAAGGGTATCCACGGCAGCGCCAGGGGGTTCAACCCACAGGCAATGTCCAAAAGTGTATGCGGGGGGGGTAAATCGGCAAATATCGTTCGATAAAAATCTGCCAGGATTGGCAATCTCTCGCGCGTTGAAGCGTGAGCAGCCATACTTTGGCGGCAAAACTCCTGTAGCGCCAAGTCTTGCAGACTGCCCGGTAGCTGAAGCAAAGTGTCTTTCAACTGGGCATAATCAATTCCACCCCCCAGATACGCACCCCCCACCTGGTGCAGGCGCGCCCGCGTTTGCTTAACGGCTTCTTTCAAGCTGCGGCGTTTGCCCAGCTCTTGCAGCCCCACCGCGCGCACCAGGTCTTCGCTGAGCGTCTGGTACATCGCTTTGGCACGCACCATTGAGACAAGCTCATCCAGGCGTTCATCCGCCATTTTGCACCTCGCGAATGCGGGAAGTCAGTTGGGTCATAAACCGCAGGTTGTGCATGGTTGCCAAACGTTGAAAAAGCGTATCGTTCATCTTAAAGAGATGCCGCAGGTACCCTAACGAATAGCGCCGACAGACCGGGCAGTCACATTCGGAAGAGATGGGTGCATCCATGCGGATGTAGCGCTCATCGTTGATATACAGGTAGCGCATCCAATCCCGGCTGCCAAACGGTTGAATTTGCCCGATGGGTTGGTTGTAGATATACAACCGCCCATGCCGGGCGTCGCGTGTGGGCATGGCGCTGTCGGAGAGATCATATCCCATGCCAATACAGGCAGCGACATTATACGGATGCCCAACCCCCAATGCATGCATGGGAAACGGGCGCGGAACCAGTTGGCGGGTGAGCAAGAGGATCTCCTCCAGTAAATTGCCCTCACCATCCAGGGGCCAGCCGCCAAAACCAAACCCATCAAACCCAATCTCCAGCAGTGCATCGGCGCACATCCGGCGTAGGTCAGGTTCACCACCGCCCTGGATCACTGCAAACAGCCGGGGGCGATTGAAATCGTCCCACTTTTTTTGTTCCCCAAGCTGGTTATAAGCCTGCTTACTTCTTTTTGCCCAGGGAATTGTGCGCTGCACCGCACAGCGCTGTTCCTCAACAGGCGCATCGACGTGCGTGCACTCATCCAGGCAGATGAGCACATCGCTGTCCATCGCCGCCTGGAGCTGTATGCTCTTCTCCGGTGTAAGCTGATACTTGCGAGCTGCTCCTTCCGGTTGAAACGTCAATCCTTTTTCGTGGATGCTCCCAAACTTCGCGTTCTCACGGATCAGCGAACAAGCCTGGAAACCACCCGAATCGGTAAAAATCGGTCCCTGCCAGCCGCTAAAGGCATGCAATCCGCCCAGAGATTGCACGGTCGAGGTGCCAGGGCGCTGCATCAGGTGAAAGCTGTTCATCATCACCGCCTGCACCTGGCAGGCTTCCAGGTCAGCGGCGTCAAGCGAACGTACCACGCCGTAGGTGCCATCCGGAAGAAAAGCCGGGTAAAGCAAGTTTCCGTGGGGCAGCGAAAGGGAATGATCCATCTCAAGGGTTTGCATACACTCACATTATAACGGGAATGTGGCTTGAACACATTCATCCTACAAAAAACCTGGTTCTTGTAAGAATAGAACATTTGTGCTATCATTAGAACAACAAAGGAATGTGAGAGCTAAAAGATGAGATTTTCACCTGTTGCACTTTTACCCGGTATCCTTCTAGGCGTTCTGACGCTGGTCTTCGTCACCGATTTGATTTCCTCTCCTAAAATGGTAGAGGCATCTGCCCCGGAAGCAATAGAAGCCGCCAACCATCCCGGCGCAGGAAACAACTGCTCGCTGCCCGGCAGTTATCCCGAATCGGTGCGGCAATGGTGCGGATGGATCGAAAGTTATGCCCAACAAAACGGGCTGGAACCGCGCCTGATTGCTGCGGTAATGCTGCAAGAAAGCGGGGGCAACCCGCAGGCATATTCCAAAAGCGGCGCGGTGGGTTTAATGCAGGTTATGCCGCGTGATGGGATCGCTGCCAGCTTCATGTGCCCCAACGGTCCCTGTTTCGCACAGCGCCCCAGCATGGATGAGCTCTTCAACCCGGAATTTAACATTTCCTACGGCGTAACCATGCTATCGGGGTTGGTAAATAAATACGGCAATCTGCGTGATGCATTAAAAGCATACGGTCCAATGGATGTTGGCTATTATTACGCCGACATCGTCCTCCAAATCTATCAAAACTATCAATAATCTCAAACGAGCTCCCCCACAAACACCCCTTCTTCATAAGCATGTGAGAGCGGGGTGTTTTTTCTTCCTGATTTATCCCAACGGTAATATAATATCCTGAGTGCGGGAAAAAAGATTTTAACCATTCTCCCGCAGCAAAGTCATCCAGTAGAGCAGGGACGATGGTTTGCCGGATCTCGATTCGTATATCGAATGGGATATGTCTGCAAAATGAATTTAACGCCTGCAATCACGAGTGAACTTCTGCGTTTTTTGGGTATGCACATCGAAAAGTAAAACCATTGGGTTAATTTATCGTAGATAGAAGGATTGGATATTTACTTACCCACACAAATCCCTTGTCCAAATGGAACTTTTCAATGAGACGAAACGTCAATAAATATGCATGACAAGGTGATATTTTAGGAGATACAAAATGAAAAAGAGAAAATTCCTTCCAATACTTGCCGTCCTCTTGATGGCGACGCTATTGGGAGCCTGTATTCCGGGTCTTCGACCCACCCCAGCGATATCTATCGCCGAGTTGGAATCCACCGTGGCAGCTCAAACCGTTCAGGCACAAATGACGGAAGTCGTTGTGCAGAGTTTGATTGCCCAGCTAACCAGTATCGCAATTGAACAACAGGCAACACCCACACAACCGGCGCCCACCGAAACCATGTTACCGCCGAGTGCAACACCGATCACGCCGACTGCCACCGATACGGTTGCGATACCCACCCACACATCCATTCCACCGACAGCAACCAGCACACCATCGGTTTGTTACTGGGCACAATTCATTAGCGATGTCACCATTCCTGATGGTACCGATATCAAAGCAGGAACAGCCTTCACAAAGACCTGGCGCATCAAAAACATCGGCACCTGCAACTGGACGACCGACTTTGACCTGGTCTTCGTCAGCGGGGATGCCATGAACGCTCCCGCCGCAGTAGATTTTACTTCTGCAGTTGCACCGGGAAGCACGGTTGACCTCACGGTCACGATGACGGCACCTGCAAAAGCCGGTACCTATACCGGCTATTGGCAGCTTCGCAGCGGCAATGGTGTGGTCTTTGGGTTGGGTCCCAACCAGAATAAATCCTTCTGGGTAAAGATTGACGTCCCATCCGACCAGGTTTCGATTGACCCCAACAAACCACTCGACTTCGCGGCATCATATCAAAACGCTACCTGGTCTACATCCAAAGGCACGCCGGCGACCAGCGACAACTATTCAATCGGTTCCATTTACTGGACAGACAAACCCAAGATGGAGAAAGACCATACTGACGATGAACCTGCCCTGATTATGATCCCCAGCGATGGCAACGGCGGCACCATTTACGGTGTGTATCCTGAGGTTAACGTGCAGGCTGGCGACCGACTGACCGGCATCATCGGATGTACCAGCGGCAGCACAGACTGCAATGTCATGTTCCAGATCAACTACAGCGCTGATGGCGGAGCAACCCAAAACCTGGGTAGTTGGACGGAAACGTATGACGGGAACTGGACCTTCTTGAATATCGATCTTAGCTTTCTAGCTGGAAAAAAGGTTAAATTCACCCTGGTCGTCAACAATAACGGTTCCTCCAAAGATGATCGAGTATTCTGGTTAGCCCCCAAGATGGTACGCTGAAATCAGCGTACCATCTCCCTCGATATGTATACGCAGTTCTGGCATGAAACATGCCTTATTTACAATCTTCAGGTTATTGGCTATACTTTTAAGGTGAAGCTTTCGTATATACGCTAACCTATTAACAAAATGACTGAAGCACATCGATCGTTTATGCGATCAACCGTTCAGGAGGTACTCATCATGGTATCAGGTATTCTTTTCACAATACGCCAAAACAAGTGGTTGGATTATGGCAGCAAATTTTTATTGATAGTCATACTGCTTACTGCGATTATCCTGCCAACCGCAAAACCTGTTGCCGCGTATACCGGAATCCCCACGTTTTCCATTGTCAGCGTGGTTGAAGATACATCAGTAACCATTAAAACCAACAACTTCCCCGCCAATGAAACTTTCACGGTTCGTATGGGACCGTTCGGGACGCTGGCAATTGGTGGGACTGTCGTTGGCACCACGCCTTCCGGTGCAGGGGGATCCTTCGAGGTAACCTACAACATCCCGGCAAGCCTTGCTGGAAGCGGCTTGATTGCCATCCGCATGGACAGCACCAGCGGGTATTACAGCTACAACTGGTTCACCAACAAAGCTGCTGCGGTTGTTACCCCCGCTCCTGGTTATACTGGCGTTCCGACCTTCTCTATCGTTTCGGTGATCGAGGACACCTCGGTGAAGATTCGTACCGCCAACTTCCCCGCCAATACCGAATTTACCGTCCGCATGGGACCCTTTGGCACCAAAGCCATCGGCGGTGTGGTGGTCGGCACGACCAACTCGGGTGCTGGTGGTG
This sequence comes from uncultured Anaerolineaceae bacterium, assembly GCA_964426355.1. Lineage (GTDB taxonomy): Bacteria > Chloroflexota > Anaerolineae > Anaerolineales > Anaerolineaceae > JAJFTV01. Next base: position 13,503 of record CAYRRA010000043.1, on the reverse strand, counting down.
TGTTTGAAGAAACCTACACCATTCCCGCCAGTTTGGCAGGAAGCGGATTAATTGCCATCCGCATGGACAGCGCCAATGGGTATTATTATGCTTACAACTGGTTCACCAACAAAGCTTCGGCGCCCACCACCCCCACACCCGGTTATACCGGCATTCCCACATTCTCTATCGTGAGCGCTGTCACGGATACCTCTGTCACCATCAAGACCAGCAATTTCCCGGCAAGCGAAGATTTCACCGTCCGTATGGGACCCTTTGGCACCAAAGCGGTCGGTGGTACGGTGGTGGGAACCACCAATTCTGGCGCAGGTGGCAGTTTTGAAGCCACCTACACCATCCCCGCAGCATTGGCAGGCAGCAACCTGATTGCCATCCGAATGGACAGTACATCAGGGCACTACTGTTACAACTGGTTCTACAACACAAGCGCAGCCGCCCCAACACCGGGCTACACGGGTGTTCCCACCATCACCATCCTGAGCGTGGTCAAGGATACTTCGGTAACCATCCGGGCAAATAACTTCCCTGCCGACCAGGAATTCACTGCACGCATGGGTCTCATCGGGACTAAAGCCATCGGCGGTACCGTTGTGGGAACCACGCCTTCCGGAACGGGCGGTACCTTTGAGGTCACCTATAATATCCCCGCTGGTTTGGCAGGCAACGGCACGATAGCCATTCGCCTCGACAGTGCGACCGGGTATTATTACGCCTATAATTGGTTCTACAACAACTGATTTGTCGAACCAACGCAGAACAGAGGCTGCCCCAAAAGGCAGTCTCTGTTTTTTGTATGGGGGATTTACCCATGAACGTGGGTTTACAACAAATGTGGGTTCATCCTCTGCGAAGAAAAGTGGTGTTTGTCCCACACAGGTGGAAATTCATTCCACTACTGCAAACGATGAGGCTATCATCGCTTTTAGGACAGCCTCTGCACGAAAAAAGCTTCGCAGCACATGACTGCTCGCGATGATCTCCGATCCGAGCCCTGGCACAGCAACGTACGCTTCTTGCGAGAAAACAAACAACGAGGACTGCATTTCAGGCAGCCTCTGTAAAACCATGCCACTATGAGCTTGCAGTATGTATGGAATTTCCAAATCAGATATAATCATCATAATAATCCTGCGGTGAAAAGTTCCACTGCGGTAAAGACTCCTATATTATTAAGTCACAAAAAAACACTTTTAATCAAAAGCGGGAGAGGATGATGGAAAAAGACAAACGAGGCACATTTATCCTTGCAGTGTTTCTAATTGGTTTGGGGGTCATCTTTTTACTTCTCAACTTCATCCCCGGATGGAAAACTCACACGCCCTGGTCGCTCGTTTTTTTCATCCTGGCAGCGGGTTTTATCACACCGCCGATTGCTTTTCCAGCATTCCGATCGGGCTTGGCAGCACTTTTTATTCCCGGTGTGATAATGGCGGTGTTGGGATTGATTTTCACCTACAACATATACAGCCAGGATTGGAGTATGTGGGCGTTTGCCTGGCTGCTCATCAGCAGCGCATCTGGGGCGGGCATCGCACTGGCAAGCTGGTACGGAAGTTGGGGGCGAACACCCACCCTCGTCGGTATCTGGATCATGATTGGTAGTGCTGCCATCTTCGCCTTTTTCGGTTTCATCTTTGGCGGCACCATCCTGAAAACCCTCACTGCGGTGTTATTAATCCTGCTGGGTCTGCTGATGATCTTCCGCTCGCTGGCAAAGAAATAACCCTCTCTGGCTGAACTGGTAAACAGATGCAATGGTATAAGGATACAATCGAAATCCGCACACAGGGAAAGGGTCTTTATCCGCTCACCGCTGAGATAGAAAAACGCATCCATTCCTGGGGGATTCAGGAAGGTATGTGCTTTCTATTTCTTCAACATGCCAGTGCTTCACTGGCAGTCAATGAAAGCTACGACCCCAGCGCGCAGGTTGATATGGAAACTTTCATGGAGAGAATCGCCCCGGAAGGAGAATACTGGTATCAACACACCCTGGAAGGCAGCGATGATTCGCCCGCACATCTTCGCACTCTGCTCACCCATACCGACCTGACCATCCCCATCGATGACCGCAAGCTCAGCCTGGGTACCTGGCAAGGGATATACCTCTTTGAACATCGCCAGCGAAGCCATTTACGCCGCACGCTTCTGCGCTGTTGGAAAGTGAGTTAAAAATTCATCACCTTATCTCACCAATGACGCATAAAAGACCTGGTTGCCATACGCCAGGAAAAGAACGCGTGCAGGTGAAACGGTAAATGCGGTTGCGGGAGGTTTCGGCAGTTGGGCACTCCCTACAGAAGGCTGTATCAAACGCCCCAAATTAAGCTGTAAACTGAACTGGTAAATGGCTGGGGCATTAACGTCCATCAGATACAGAGAAGGATCCGGTGGTAGTGAAGCCAGTACTTGTGTAAAGAAAGCGCTGGGGAAAACGAGTGTCAAACCTTCCCGCCCGGAGCGCATATCACCAAACGATGCAGGGTCATCACAGCGAGTCTGGAGACCTTCAAAAACCCCATAAACACAATGTGCAATATAGCCTTTGTCATTTAACAGGTACAAGTCTTCCGCATAGGTAGCAAAATCCATCACGTTACGGAGGTCAGGAATGTATTCATCAATCTCTTTATCGAAAAAGGGATAGGGATGCTCACTAAATTCCATGTTGTAACCACGGTAGGTATAAAGCGCTCCAAACAAAGAATCGAGCACGTATAAAGTCCCTTGATAGTAGGCAATTGAACTGATTTCACCCCACCCTTCCATGGGTTCAATTAATTCCGTTACAAACGGTGCGTTATCATCAGCAGTGCAGTAAAGTAAGGTGCCGTTCTTATCCAATGCCATCACCGCAGCATTTTTTGAATTTCCAGGTGGCAAAATAATCATATCGATTAATTTCCCCACCACTCGGGAACCAGATGTGCCTGGTCCGCACAAGAATCCATTGTCCAGTTCATAACCCTGACCGGTCAGGAACAGGCGCAGAACACGCCCTTGTGAGGAATCAAGCAAATAGACTTCAGTTTCATTGGCAACGATCTTATCAAAGTGAAGTGTGGATGAAAAACCAAAGGCGGTTAAAGGTTGAAAATCCAACCGTTCAATCCCGTCCAGTGTATCCAGTGCCTGGTTTGCCTGCCTGCGCAAATAAATAGATTCGTCACTCTGAAGATATTCTTCCGAAAGGTCAAGCCAGTGCAGCGACTGCGTCCAATTGCTGCGCTGAAGGCTTGGGTCGGTTTCCTGTCGTGCAGATTCTGCAAAGATCTGCGCCTGTTGTAAATATGCCTGGTGCTGTTGAGTACGACCATTATTCATGTATATTGTTGCTGCAACAGCCACGACAATCAGCGGCACAATAAGCGAGATGAGCAGTAAGCTGCCACCTGAAGCCCGGGGGGATTGCTCCGAAACACCCGGCAATAACCTCGTTAATGAATGATTTATCCCCTGAATGGTTTTTTTCAGGGTCTCATTGAATTTCTGTAATGTCAACGCCAGCTTCTTTTTCCTCATTTGGCGTTGTTGTGCTTTTTGTAGCGCTTTCCAGGGGTCTTCTTCCTTTTTAGGCTTTACACTTGGGGCGGGTTGAGATTCGCTGTGCAGCCTGGGCTGGCTTTTTGCAGGGGTCTCGCGGTGAAAATGCCTTTTTGGGGGCGCTTCTTCTTCCGCAACAAGCATTGGAGCATCCTGTAAGTTCTGAGCTGGGTGAAGCAATTCCTCAACCTGTGGTTCAGCTTCCGCCACCGGTTCCAGCGCACCATCTACAACCGGCAACCTTCCCGCTGCTTCCTCCACACCCGGAAACATCTCTTCCGGTGTAAAGAGACCTTCTTCAACAGCCTCTTCTTCTGCCGGGGGTTCACCCGACAGAGCAAGAGTGTCTTCTTGCTTTTCTTCTTGCGTGCTTTCCCGTTGATCGTCTTGCGCGCCAATGAGCGCTTCGCTGGCAAGGGTTTCCTCTTCCAGCGTCTCCGGGAAAAGCACGCCTTGTTGGCTTTCAACAGGCTTGGCTTCCCTGGTCTCGGTGGGTTCGGCTTCAGCTTGAAGGGATAACGGCTCTTCTTGAGAAGGTGGCTGGACAGATTCTGTTTTCGGACGCAAGCGATGCACGGCAAGTTGGGGGGCAGTTTTGAACTGAATGATCGCAGCACGCATCTCACCCTGCGATGTGCTCATCAATCTCCGGTGAAGTAGGCTTAATGTTAATCGTGGTCCGCGCGCCAGGGTTTCCTCAGACCAGGTTTGCACAGGGTTGGCACAGAAAAGCAAAATACTATCCGGTTGAACCTGCGCCTGGAAAAAACTTAAAGGCGCAGACCGGCTGATGCCCAATCCTCGACCGCGAGCAGAGCCTTCCTGGAAATGCTGAAACTCATCCGGGCGAAGTAAAAAGGATGAAGTTGCGCCAACGTGCAGGAGAAAAAGGACATCCCCGCGCAGCACAGCCATATTCAGGTAACCAAAAATCTGTCCATCTTTTCGGTTGCCTTGCAAATGTGCGTTGTATTTGAGAAACAGGTGATTGAAATGTTCTGCAGCGCTGCGCATCGCACTGGTCACAGAACCGCGGCTACCGTAATAGACACCGGCTGCCTCGCTTTGCATACTCTCGAGCAGCCTGTTGGCAGGTTGGGTGCCTCCAAACGGGGTAATCAGCGACAACAAAATATCCTGCGACCGGCTGCGGTGTGCTCTGCGCGGTGGCAAATGGATAGACAATCCAGGCAACTCTGTTTGATCGATGCCCATGTCAAGATAAAGCGGCAAATAATATAACTCAAACATCAGATCGGATTACCCATTGAATTTCTCTCAAAAATTAACCCACAGTTCATTCCAGGTTCAGTATCCGCTTTTCTCAAATCGCTTTGGCGTTACCTGAAACTATTATACAATGCTTTCCCACCCGTTGCCTTCTGGTTCAGCAATTCTAAATATGGTTTTGCTAACACCTACCCTCTTTAGTACACCCTTTTTCACTGGAAATTGCTCGTCTTCTGTGACCAAATCACCCAATTTTGTAGATTTCCCCGCCTTCGCGTAATTGCAGTGAACCGATTTTCCTGTCTGGGGGATAAAGAAAAAATCCCCCAAACCAGGAGTGGTTGGGGGAAGAAGATACAACCTTCAAACTAAATCAAACCTGAAACCAGCGCCAGCAACAAACCGCCAGCCACCACGCTGCCCAACTGACCGGCTGTATTCGATCCCATGGCGTGCATCAGGATGAAATTATCATAGTCCTCTTGTTGAGCCATTTGCGCAGATAAACGCCCCGACATGGGGAAGGCGCTGATGCCGCATGCCCCAATCAACGGGTTGACCTTTCCGCGCGTGATGAAGTTTAGCAATTTCCCAAACAACAAACCAGCAATGGTATCCAGGACAAATGCCAGCAAGCCAAGTCCCAGGATCATCAAGGTATCCAATTTCAAAAAGCTCTGCGCGGTCATAGTCGTTCCAATCGCCAGCCCCAGGAACAACGTGGCAATATTGATAATTTCATTGCTTGCCGCTTTGCTCAGCCTATCTACCACGCCACTTTCCTTGAGCAGGTTACCCAACATCAGCGTAGCAATCAATGGTGCAGCATCCGGGGCAATCAGGCTGACAATCACGGTAACGGCGATGGGGAAAATCATCACAGCTCGTTGAGAGACGGGTTTGGCTGAATACTCCATGCGGATGAGGCGTTCCTTGCGTGTGGTCATCAAACGCATCACCGGCGGTTGGATGATTGGTACCAGGCTCATATAAGAATACGCTGCAACGGCAATCGGTCCTAACATTTCCGGCGCCAGTTTGGATGCAACAAAGATGGCAGTAGGACCATCGATCGCGCCAATCACACCGATGGAAGCAGCCTGGCTTAGAGGGAAGCCCAAAAGCGTAGCCAGGATGAGCGTGCCATAAATTCCGAACTGCCCGGCAGCTCCCAGGACAACCAGATAGGGCATTGCCAGCAGGGGTCGAAAATCGATCATCGTCCCCACACCGATGAACACCAGCAGAGGGAACAGTTCGGTAGAAATACCGGCATCGTAAATCACTTTAAAGATGCCAGTATCCGCGGACATCCCCAGGTTTGCCAGGATCGCACCGAAACCGATCGGCAGCAGCAAGACCGGTTCATATTCTTTAAAGATCGCCAGACCGATCAGGATCAGTCCAACAGCGATCATAACGGCGTTTCCCCAATAAAAATTGGCGAAACCGCGCGTGATCTCGTTGATCAGTTCGCTGAAATCCATTTGCGCCCTTTCAATCGCTAAATTCCATCAGGGGTTGACCATGGCTGACCGTATCCCCGTTGGAAATGAGTATGGCAGCGATCGTGCCCGAACGCGTGGAACGAATCGCGTTCTTCATCTTCATCGCTTCCAGCATACAAAGCTCCTGTCCCTGGCTCACCTGGTCGCCCACTTTCACCGAGACTGAAATAATCACACCTGGAATAGGCGCTTTCAACAGCTTATCGGATGAAGTTGAACTGGATGCAGGTGGTGCACAGTCTGCGGGTTGTGCTTTTGGCGGCACAATTGCCGGGGTGGGTGCGGCAGCCGCCGGTTTGGGAACGGTGACGGCAGACGTGGAGATGGATTGAGGCTGTAAATCTTCCGGATGAATTTCAAAAGTCTCGCCATCCACAGTTGCCAGTATCGGACGGGCGGACAGATCGCCCACTTCCACTTCAAAGGTTTCTTGATCAATCGTCACACGAATTTTCATATTATCTCCCACGGGGTTTTCGTTCGAACAGGCGCAGGCGATTTTCACGCTGCGTGGCACGCATCGCCGCCTGCCAGTTGGATTGTGCACCAGGCGATGCGACAGGGTTTTCGGTTTGGTTGCGGCTGGCTAATGCCATCTGCACCGCTTTTACAGCCGCCTGCCGGCGTCTGAGTTGCAGAGCTGTGGCAACAGCGACTGCTGCAATCTTCTTTTTATCTCGCCCGTTTTGCTCAGGCGGTTGCGGGTCATCGACCGGATCAGTTGGCTCAACGGGGGCAACAGCAGCTTTCTTCTCTGCGGTCCAACGTACCAGGAGTTCCATCATTGCCCACATGAAAAGGATCGCCACAAAAACCAGCCCCATGCCAATCCCGGTAATCAACAATGCAATTTGCATATTTACTCCAATACTCATCAACCGATGCGGTGATCTAGAGCGGAATGTTGCCGTGTTTTCTCGGCTGCACCTGTACGTGTTTATCACGTAAAGCGTGCAGCGAACGGATCACCCTGGAACGGGTTTCACAGGGTTCGATCACTTCATCGATATAACCCTGTTCTGCTGAGGCATACGGATTGAGGAACTGGGCGCGATACTGCTCGGTATACTGGGTACGGGCTGCCTTGGCATCCTCAGCTTCGCTGATTTGTTTGCGATAGAGGATATTCACCGCGCCATCTGCACCCATCACGGCGATTTCCGCGCTGGGCCAGGCAAAGGTGATATCGGTACCCATGTATTTGCTGCTCATCACCACGTACGCGCCGCCGTAAGCCTTGCGCGTGACGATGCTGATCTTCGGCACCGTCGCTTCGGCATAAGCGTATAACACCTTCGCGCCATGACGAATCACACCGCGATGCTCCTGGTCAACGCCGGGCAAAAAGCCCGGTGAATCCACAAACGTCACCAGCGGGATATTGAACGCATCACACATCCGAACAAATCGGGAAATCTTATCCGCAGAGTCGATATCCATAACGCCCGCCATCACGCTGGGCTCCTGGGCAACAATCCCCACGCTCTGTCCCCCCATCCTCGCAAAACCGGTTATGGCATTGCGGGCGAAATCAGCCTGAAATTCAATAAATGTACCGCTGTCCACAATCATCGCGATGGCATCATGCATTAAGTACGGCATCGATGGATCGATTGGAACAAGGTTGTTTAGTACTTCGTCCATGCGGTTGGGGTCGTCATCGGTGGCAATAAACGGCGGATTGTCGAGGTTGTTGGACGGGAAATGTCCCAGCACGCAGCGCGCCAGGTTGATGGCTTCCTTCTCGGTTGCCGTGGTGAGATGTGCGGTTCCGCTGATACCCAAATGAACTTTTGCCCCACCCAAACCTTCAAAATCGATTTCCTCGCCGGTCACCGATTTAATCACGTTCGGACCAGTCAGGAACATATAGGATTGCTTTTCGACCATGATGACCACATCGGTCACTGCGGGCGAATAGGCTGCCCCACCGGCACATGGACCCAAAATGATGCTGATTTGCGGCACCACACCGGAATATTGGGCGTTTCGGCGGAAAACCTCCGCATATCCACCCAACCCGCGCACACCTTCCTGGATGCGCGCGCCGCCGGAATCGATCAAGCCGATTACCGGGGCTCCACAGGAGACTGCCAGGTCCATCACATGACAAATTTTCCGACCATGCATTTCTCCCAGTGCGCCACCCATCACGGTGAAATCCTGCGAATAGACATACACCGTGCGTCCGTCAATTTCACCGTAACCGGTAACGACGCCATCTCCTGGCAAACCTTCGTCCGAAAGTCCTAATTCGTCCTTCGGCGGAAGCACAAAAGCTTCCAATTCGTGAAACGTGCCTGCATCCAACAACAAGTCAAGCCGTTCACGCGCTGTCATTTTGCCTTTGGCATGTTGCTTGGCAATACGTTCTTCGCCGCCGCCTTCCAGGGCTTTTGCCCTTCGTTTACGCAGTTCGGCGATACGAGGATCTATCTCTGGCATTGGATTCCCTCTTTATTTGAATTAATCATATTAATCAGTTTATTTCCGGGTTAGAAAGTAATTGTAATCATAAAAATCAGTTTACTCTCGTGTAAAAATCACTCAAATTAATTTACTTTCTTCCTGAATTCGTCTGAGAGTGTCATAATTTGACTGAAAATTTGAACAGGGCATTACCTGGTCAGGATCTCCGATTCTCAGACGAGAACGTTCACAACCAGGTTACACCCTGCATGATAAAAATATTATGTAGCTCTGTGGTGATATCTTCAGGATTTGAACCCAGGAAGATACATCTGGTTAACATATTCCTTCAACATGCGTGTGGTGCTGAACTGGGGAGCCAATGTGCGCACGGATTCTTTCATGCGCCTGACCCATTCGGGACAAGGCTTTGCATACCTCCCGTTCTTATAAAAGAGAGGCAGGATCTGGTTCTCCAGCGTATCGTAAAAATCTTCTGCATCAGCATAATCCTGCTCGGCGGCGTCATCATTGGGCTCATCCTGACCGATCTTCCAACCGTTTTCGCCGTTGTAACCTTCTTTCCACCAACCGTCACGAACGGAGAAGTTCAAAACGCCGTTCATGGCAGCTTTCATCCCAGAGGTACCCGATGCTTCATTGGGGATACGCGGCGTATTCAGCCAGATATCCACACCTTGCACCAGGTTGCGAGCAACATTCATCTCATAATCTTCCAGGAAGACCATCCGTCCTCCAGTGCGCGCATCTTTGACAGCCCGGTATATCTGCTGAATGATTAATTTTCCTGGCTCATCAGCCGGATGTGCTTTTCCAGCGAAGATAATCTGTACCGGCATTTCAGCATGGTTCATTATCCGCAGTAGCCGTTCGTAATCCTGCAAGATGAGATAAGCGCGTTTATATGTGGCAAAGCGCCGCGCAAAACCGATGGTAAGCACCTGGCTGTCCAGGAGCACCCCGCCGGCAATCACCTGTACCGGGTGAAAAGTGTTGCTCACCCATTGGTTGCGCGCCCGCCAGATGATGTAACGCACCAGGTCGTCTTTCATTCCCTGGTGAACCGACCAAAACTCATCATCAGGGATATCCATCACCCTTTCCCACATGCTGGCATCATCGATATGTTCAATCCAATCTTTGCCCAGGTGCCGGTCAAAACACTTTCGCATCCGGGTAGACATCCAGCTCAACGGGTGGACGCCGTTGGTGATGTAAGAAATCGGCACGTCGTCCTCGCTGCGCTCCGACCAGAGGAAATTCCACATCTTGCGAGAAACCTGCCCGTGCAATTCAGAAACTGCATTACGCTGCTCTGAGAGCTTCAACGCCAGAACAGGCATGCTGAAATTCTCCCCCCAGGCTTGTTGATGCCGTCCGAGGTCGATAAACTGGTCACGGGTTAGCTGCATTTCCGGCAAGATATTGGTGAAGTACTTGTCAATCATCCACAAGGGAAACTGGTCAATCCCTGCTGGAACGGGGGTATGGGTGGTAAACACATTGGTGCGCGCCACCTGCTGCCGCGCCTGCTCAAAGGTCTGCCCTTTCTGCACCAGGTCTCGGATGCGCTGAACAGCCAGGAACGCAGAATGCCCTTCGTTCATGTGCCAGATCGTTGGGTTAAGACCCAGGAGGTTAAACACCTTAACCCCGCCAATTCCCAATAAGATTTCCTGAGAGATACGTACATCCAGGTCGCTGCTGTAGAGGCGCGCGGTCAACTGCCGGTCGTTTTGTGAATTGGCATCCACATCCGTGTCGAGCAAAAGAAGCGAGATACGCCCCACGCGAATCTCCCATACGCGTGCATACACCTTGCGTTGAGGCAGCTCCACAGAAACCATCAACGGCTTGTCCTCACTGTCGAAGAGCGGTATCACCGGCATTTCATCCAGGTTGAGGATGTAATTACCGGTCGTCTGCCATCCGTCTTCGGTGATATGCTGTGTGAAGTAACCCTGCCGGTAAATGAAACCCAATCCGGTCAGCGGAATCCCCAAATCGCTGGATTCTTTCAAATGGTCACCTGATAGAACACCCAGACCGCCAGCATAAACCGGTAACGATTCGTGCAAACCGAACTCAAACGAGAAATAAGCAATCGATTTATCTTTCAAATCGGGGTACTGCCGGGCGAACCAGGTGTTTTTTTCCTGCATATAACGATCAAAGGATTCAAACACCTCATCATAGAAAGCCAGGTAATCGCGGTCGCTCGCCATGGCGTTGAGCCTGGCACGGTCCAGTTTCTTCAAAAATGCAACCGGATTATGGTGTGATTCCTCCCATAAAGGGCGGTCAATGCGATAAAAAACAGCCCTGCCGTCCGGGTTCCACACCCACCACAGGTTATACGCCAGTTCACCCAGCCGCTTGATGCGTACTGGCAGACTGAAATGATTGGGTAAAGCCCGTTTGATTTCCTTCATACGCTTTCCTCTCCCGGTAGAACTTCTTCAGGTGAAGATGATTACTTTTTGTCCTCGCGCTTTTTAAATAACCCGCCGGTGAAGAAGCGCGATAACTGCTCACCGGTGGATGGCATTTCAGGTCGCGAACGGTCTTTTTCCCATTCTGCGCTCATCCGCTGGTTGTACCATTCCGCCTGGCTTTTGCGTGCGTCACCAACCAGCCTGTCAAGTACCTCTCGGTCTTCATCTTGAACGGCATCGCGGATATCCTTCAAGGACAGGATGAGATCGTTAATCACTCGCACCACATTCTCACGGTTCATCATTGCCTGGTGCTCTAAAGAGCTCCCTTCAGGCAAAAACATCAACGGCTCGGTAATGTGATGGAAATTTTTTCCCGCCAGCTTTCTACCTTCACGCCAGCCCGGCTGGGTAACAGTGGCGTTGACCAACGCAACCCCCAATAGTTGCGGCAACACGTTGGATGCAGCCACCAGTCCGTCAAACTCGAGCGGATCAGCATAAAACGGCGTGGCACCCAGGAGTGAAGCCAGTTCGGTCGCCAAGCGGATGGCATCCGCTGGCATACCCGGAGGGCTGGAAATCACCAGCAGGCTTTTCTTGAACAGGTCGGCATGAGCTGCATCAGGACCCAGCATAAGATCGCCCAGGTACTGCGGGTTCACACTGGGGCAAATGGTGGCAAAATACCGCTCATCCGGGAGCAGCTCTTTCACCCATTTTCCAACCGTAACCATGCTGCTGGAAGCGTCCATCAACACAGCCCCTTCTTTTAAATCCGGGGTAATTTGCTCCAGTGTCTTCTTAATTTGATCCTCGGGGACCGCCAGGATTACCAGGTCCGCACCCTCGACAGCGGCGTGTAAATTGCCAATCACCTTATCCAGTGCGCCCATTTTTTCTGCCTGACGGGCTATATCTGGTTTGCGGTCATGACCCACGCGCAGGATGCGCTCTTTTTGCGGTTCCAATGCCAGCCCGATGGAAGTACCAACCTGGCCCATGCCAATTATGCTGATTTGAACGGTCATAAGGAAACTCCTAATAATATGCTTGAGATCGTCCTGAGTAGTGGACGGAGGATGATACTAAAGAGATCGATTCCGAAATAGGGCAGAACCAGTACTATGGCGAGCAAAAGCATCGGTCCATACGGGCGGATTTGATCGAGAAAACGCACACCGGCAGGCGGCAGGAAGAACTCCAGCACTTTTTCGCCATCCAATGGTGCCAGAGGAATTAAGTTAAACAACATCAGCAGAATATTGATCGCCATAAAATCCCACAAAAAAGAAAATGGCGTGGGCAAAAAACCGGGGTAATTGCTGCCCACCGAAGGCACCAACCCAAAACGGAGGAGAATAGCTGCCAGGATCGCCAAAAGCAGGTTAGAGAGTGGACCAGCGATTGATACCAGCATCATTGCTGCTGAAGAACGGCGGCGCAGTGCATAAGGATTAACCGGCACAGGCTTTGCCCACCCAAAACCAGCAAAAAGCAACATCAAGGTGCCCATCAAGTCAAGATGCACCGCCGGGTTAAGCGATAACCGTCCATGCGCGCGCGGGGTATCGTCGCCGAAACGGTCAGCTACCCATGCATGTGAAAATTCATGTATGGTGAACGCGATTAATAACGTGATGATACGGGAGATAATGGTTGCGGGGTTCAAATTTAACATAACCTGTCTATACCTTAACGCACAATGCAGGCGTCTCATGATTATAACACGGGTGGTATAATCAATAACGTGCTTCCGGAATTACGTTTGAACGACATCGTCCGTTTACGCAAACCACACCCCTGTGGCGGCTATGAATGGAAAATCGTCCGGTTAGGCGCAGACATCGGTCTTGAATGTCTGAAGTGCAGGCGGCGAGTGATGCTCTCCCGCCGGGAACTATCAAACCGGTTGAAAAAGATCATCTCCCAGGAGAACCATGACAGCCCAAACCAACCTTAAAAAGAGGATCGTTTTCCTTTTTTCCGATACCGGTGGAGGTCATCGAAGCTCTTCTGAAGCTATTATCGAGACGCTCTCAAAAGAGTATCCGCATCATTTTGAAACCAGGATGATCGATATCTTTAAAGAGTATGCACCCATGCCGTTTGACCAGGCGCCAGAATTCTACCCTCAACTCACGCGTTCACCGCGTCTGTGGGAAGCCGGCTACCGTATGAGCGATGGAAAGCGGAAAGCGGATATGATGATCCAGGCTGCCTGGCCCTATATCCGCCAGGCAATCAAACGCCTGGTAGAAGAGAATCCTTGCGACCTGTTCGTTTCTGTGCACCCATCGTACTGGGCATCATGCCCCTGGCCAGTCTGCGCAACGCCGAATTCCTGCACAACGAGT
>CAYRRA010000042.1:0-24989 GCA_964426355.1 uncultured Anaerolineaceae bacterium | reverse complement strand
ATCCTGATTGAAACCGGTGTTGATATTCAAAAATAAACTTGCAAATATCCAGTCCACTATATAATTTAACCTGAACTGTTCAATAATTTATGTTCAAAAGACGCATCCCAACTGGCACGTCACCCTCAAGACACGTTAGAGCAGGTGAACATTCAATAAACCCCATTCAACATCACATAAAACACATGCAACACCATTCAAACCAACACAACTGAAATAGACGAAGCTTTTGACAAAAAAAGCCAGGTTTACCCGGCATTCGCAAGTCAATGATCGTTCAACAGGAGACACATCATGATACGACAATATGCAGCGGATATCGTCATCGTCGGCGCAGGACCCATCGGCAGCTACCTGGGATGGAAACTCGCCCGGCAGGGATGCAAGGTGTTACTGCTGGAAAGCAAAAAACTGAATGACCTGGGTGCGCATATTGAGATTTTTCACATGGACAGCATCCGTTTTGTCGAGTTTGACATACCCGTTCCCCAGGGAGAAGAACTCGTCCACATTGAAGAATACGGCTTTTCCTGGTCGCCCGACCTCCAGCAGAAATTCCGCGTCGATTACCCCTTCTATGTGATGAACATGCCGGCGTACATCCAGCGCCTGCATGGTTACGCCCGCCAGGCGGGTGCCGAGATCGTCGAGTTGGCGCGGGTTACGGGTCTGCTGATGGAAGACGAACAACTGGTTGGCGTGAGCGGGGAAACCGCGGCGGGACCATTTGAAGCGCGCGGCAAGCTGGTCGTGGATGCTTCTGGCATCCAGGCGGCTGTGCGCACCCACCTGTCGGATGGTTTTGGCGTAGAAAATGACCCCATCGCCCCGGAACAAAGCTTTTTTGTCTGCCTGGAACTGCGCGATGAAATCCCGGCGGGCTTCCCCACCGGCAGCAACGGCTACCTCTTTCACAAGGCGTTTTGGAACAAGAGCTACGGCGACGGCGTCATCCTGGGGATCGGTCAGCCGAACAGTTACGAACACGCCTGGGAACTGCACCGCCAGTGGCGCGAGGAATATTTCGGCGATCCGGGCAGGGTGTATGCGCGCCGCCAGGGCGTGGTACCGTTTCGCCGCCCGCCCTTCAGCCTGGTAGGAAACGGGTTTCTTGGCGTGGGTGATTCGGTATGCCAGAATAAACCGTTCTCCGGCGAAGGCGTCACCAGCGGTTACACCGCCTGCAAGATTGCCATCGAAGTTATCACGGCTGCCCTTGCGGCAGGTGATTTTAGCAGAGAAAGCCTCTGGTCTTATAACACCCGCTACTTCCGCAGCCAGGGCGCCAAATTTGCCGGTGGACTGGCACAGCTTCCGGCGGTAGTTTCGCTGTCGCGCTCGGATATCAATTACCTCTTCCGGCGCGAGGTCATCTTTTCGAGCAAAGACTTTGAAGAAATGAACCGCAATTACGAAACCCAGATGGGCACCGGCAAGCTGATTGGCATCGCTGCGGCTCTGTTGTGGGGAGTAATCACCGGGCAATTCTCCCTCGAAAGCCTGCGCAAATTCCTGGATGTCTCCGGGCAAGCCGGCAGTCTCAAAAACCATTACCTGGCATATCCGCAAACGCCTGTTGACTTCCCTGCCTGGGCTGCAAAAGCCAGGCAGTTGTGGCGGGAAGAATAATCCCATTCTTTAGAAATAATCGGCTATTTCTTCAACCTCTTTGTAAAAAGACTTTCAAACGATTACATCGCAAGGAAAATTCATGCAAACAAACGCATCATCAGACGATACGCCCGGTATAGTTGCCGACCTTCTGGATGTATCCGGCATGGATTACGCCGGACGGCTGACCGCAGCCGCGCTGCAAGGGTTGCTCAATCGCGACGGTCCGAACCTGTTCCTCAACTATGGAATTTATGATGACCCCGCTGCCCGCCGCACCAACGAAGATTTCCTTCCCGAGGATATCTGGCTGGAAAAATATCGGGAATACCTGGGCAACCAGGACCTGCACAATCTGGAAGCCTACAAGGCATTCTACCGCCTGACAATTCGCACGCCCGAACTGGCAGGAATGTCCGGGTTGGGGGAAATTCTGGCACAACATAAAGACCAGGTTGCAGGGGCTGTGGTCTGGGATCCTGAACTGCCCGATACAGTCAATATCGCCGTGATGCTGGCAGGACAAAATAATTTGTTGGTTATCGCACCGCAGCAACTGAATTGGGCAGAAAAAACCGGGCTAAGCATCCAGGAAGACCTGCGCGGTCGCTGGAAGGACAGGCTGGGGCTTTACCAGTGGGCATTTAAAGAACTGTTTACTCGCTGCAAACCCGGGCAGATTGCCTGTATTGAGCCTGGATGGGGGCGACCCGAATTTATCGACTATGTCGTGCAGAACAAAATCTTCACCTACAGTCTGACGAGCAAAGCAAATGGAAAGCTCTTCTCACTGGGGCAGAACCTGCTCATGCTGCTGGTCGGCGGACCGTTTGGGCTGCGCAACCTGCTCTTCAACCTGCGCTTCGACGGTCTCTTCAAAAACCTGGGGATCGGCTTGATGAGCCTGGCTTGCCCGGAAACACGCCTGGCGGTGCGCATTCAGCGCGCGGTGAAACCCGAACCGCTGCCGACTATCTTCGGCTGGCATACCTGCCGGGACGATGAGTTCGCAATCATGCTGCTGCTCTCAGCCACCGGTTTGCGCCTGGCGCCCTCTCACCTGGCATCCAATTTCTCCTTCCACAGCCGCCTGCCCGCCAGGGTGCCTTTGAAACAAAAACATCTGCGACCCGAGGAAGTCCAGGTGGAACGGGATAAGATTTACCTCACATTTACCCTCTCAGACGGCGACCAGTTGATGATGATGGACACCGGCGAGCTGGGGAACTGGCGCCGTCCCGAACGCGGCAAGGTGCCCTTTAACTGGGAAACCCAGCCGATGCTGGCTGAACTGGCGCCGGCGCTGTTGGGGTTGTTCTATGCCAGCCTGACGCCCAACGATTACCTCATCGCCGGACCGTCCGGCGCAGGGTATATCATTCCGCCCCTCAACGGCGACCTGGATGCTTACCTGTCCCACACAGCCGAAACCTGCCGTAAAGCCGATATCCGCGTGGTGACTTCCTATATCGCCGACCCACCGCTGCGCACCGTCCGTCAGCATTTACACATGCCGGGCGATATGATCGGGTTTCTGGCGGGGTATGCTCATTTTGGGCGCACGCCGCAATACACCGGGAACGGGCGGGCTTTTATCACCAACGTACACCCGACGCTGGAAGAAATCTCGATCAACAGCACGGCGCTGCTGGAATCGGTCCGGCGTACGCTGGAAGCGCCAGGTCCCACCCCGCGCTTTATCGGTGTGCATCTCTTCGCTTACCGCACCACCGTCAGTGATGTGTATCACTTTGTCCAAAGCCTCGACCCCCAGCGCGTCAAAGTCGTGCGCGCCGATGAATTTCTCCTGGCAGCAAAAGCTGTTCTCACCAACAAGATAGACTGATAGAAAGAACTCACAGCCATTCGAATCTTTTCTACGAGGTAAACCCAATGACTGAAAAAGTGACTGCTCGAACCAAATTTTTTTACGGCATTGGTGACGCCGGCGTCGCCATGCTGACCGCCACGACTCAGTTTTTCTTGCTTTTTTTCTACACCGATATCGCCCGCATCGATGCAGCGCTGGTCGGCACAGCCCTGATGGTGGGGAAACTGACCTGGGATGCTATCAATGACCCCTTCTTTGGCTATCTTTCCGACCGCACGCGCACACGTTGGGGGCGGCGGCGACCATACCTGCTCTTCGGCGCCATACCGCTGGCGCTGGTTACCTGGATGCTTTTCTCCATTCCTGCCAACCTCACCGGAACAGCGGCTTTTCTGGTGGTGCTCTTCTCATTCCTGCTTTTCGACACCGTACACACCCTCATCAGCATCAATTACTCTGCCTTAACGCCAGAACTGACCCGAGATTATGACGAGCGAACCTCGCTGACCACCGTGCGCGAAATTTTCACCGTGGTGGGGTACATTTTCGGCGCAGCCGCCACAACAGCCATCGCGGGTGTATTCGTCAACAGTTTTGGCTGGACCGATAAAGCGGCTTACAGCGGCATGGGAGCAGTTTTTGGGGTATTGGCTGCAGCCGCCGTGCTGACCACCGCTTTTGGTGTGAAAGAAAAACCCTCCACAGAAATTCAACCCTCAGCGCTTCCCCCGGTCAAAGCCGTTTTGGAGACGCTTAAAAACAAGCCATTCATGTGGCTGGTCGGTTCTTTCTTCCTGACCAGTTTCAGCTTTACGCTGCTCACCTCGCTGCTGCCGTACTTCCTGACCTATCAAATGAACATGGAGGGCGAGATTCCTTTGGTGATGATCACCATGCTGGTCACCATTGGGATTTTCCTGTACCCTATGAAGTTTATTGCCGATAAGATTGGCAAAGGCAAAGCCTATGCAGTAGGTCTTACGATTGCCAGCCTGGCAGTTGCCAGTGGGTTTTTCCTCCCTTATGGACGTTCATCTCTCATCTACGTCATTGCCTTTTTTGCTGGCATGGGTTTTTCAGCGCAGTGGGTTTGCCCGTGGAGCATGCTGCCGGATGTGGTTGAATTTGACGAAATTAAAACTGGCGAACGGCGTGAAGGAATGTTTTACGGTATGTGGGCATTCATCACCAAGTTTACCAATGCACTGGGGATTGCCGTCAGCGGTTGGTCTCTGTCCCTCTTTGGTTACATTCCCGGTATCATGCAGACCGATACCGCCCTGCTGGGCATCCGCATGTTCTTCTGCATCGTGCCTGGCGTGGTGATCCTGCTCAGCCTGCCACTTTTGATCTGGTACCCCATCACCCGGCAGAGCCATGCACGTCTGCTGGAAGAATTGAAGGCACAGAGCAGCGGTTAATTAGGATTTTTACCCGTCCGCCCACCCCAACGTAGAACGGTTGTAGTAAAAATGGTGCGCAATGCCGCACCATTTTTACTACAACCTACCGATAAAGGGTGGTGGGGGAATTAGATAAAGTTATCTCGAATTGAGGTTAAAATATGCAAAATTGGGTGATCTCATCACAGAGGGCGAGCAATTTCCAATGGAAAATTACGTCCTCAAGTGGACAGATGTTCACAAAGTCATATTAAGAATTGCTGAAATAGAATTGACAAAATAGAAACATTGTTCTATAATTCAAACACAAAAGGGCTTGGGATGTGTTCCAACGCCCATTGAGTCCACTTTCATTCTTCCGCAGGAGGGAAAATGTCGTACCAGATTGAACTGCTTGAATTACAACCACAGCCAAAATTGAGCATGCGGACATGCATACCCGTGAGCGATTTGCCCCAATTTCTGGGAAAAGCTTACGGCGATATCATGCAGCATCTCAACAGCCTGGGAGAGCTACCGCACGGCGCGCCGTTCGCGGTCTATTACAATATGGATATGGAGAACCTGGATATCGAAGCGGGTTTCCCGGTAGGCAAACCACTACCAGCCAGTGAAAGCATCTTGTCTGGTGAGATCCCGGGTGGCAAGTACGCATCCGGCATCTTTACTGGTCCGTACGGAGAACTGTCCACCATCTACGATGCCATCAGCCAGTGGATGCAAAACAACCAATACGAACCCACTGGAACGGTGTATGAACTCTATCTCAACGATCCTTCTACAGTGGCGCCACAGGACTTAAAGACACAGATTTTATTCCCCCTGAAATAATCCTGCTCCAGGCAGGAACATAGTACGCCGCCGGTTGAATCTTGTTTCTAGATCACAACCAGCGGCGTTCTTCTCTATGCCACTACCAGCAACCTACCCTACCGGCAACCTGCGGCGCGCCAGCCTGGCGCCCAGCCAACCGAACACCGCCACGCCCAACAGGCTAAAAAACAGATCCAGCAACGAAAAACTCCTGTAAGGCAAAAAAGCTTGCGATATCTCTTCCAAAACAATCCCGACAATCAACAAAATCAACCAGAAACGTAACCGTGCCGGTGGTGCAGCCAGGGCAACGAAAAAGGCAAGCATGCCCATCAGTAGAAAATGCCCCACCTTATCCCCCATCGGGAAGCCGTACAAGAACCCCAAAGCAGGGGCAATTACCCCATGATCGGCAGCAATCACAATCAGTATAATGACCACAAAAGCAGCAACAGCCAAAAACAAGAGGAAATTCTTTCGAAATACGTTTTTAATCATAAATCCACCGACCCTCATCATACCTCATATTATGCAAACAAGTCAGTTTCAAACAGAAATTTCCGCAGTCAAAACTTGAAATGTTGATTTGCAATCGCGCCTTCTAACTAAGGAAGGGCTCTTTCCTGAGGGGAAATAATGGTAAAATCAAAGTAATTCGCCTGTAAAAAATCTCATCTTTACTGATTCATGGTGAATTTTCAAGGCAATCGGTTGTCTCTCGGAACCCCCTATGCTGACCTGGAACCGATCAAAGACTGTCAAACAAAATTTCAATCAAAATGGGTCTGACAACCCGCACCTCAACCCGATTTAGGGACATCCGATTCGGTATCAGCACACCCAGGATGGTGCAGGCTGGCTTATACCATCCATAACAGTTATTGGTTCTTTCCCAGGCTCATCTTAAGGTGCCCTGAACGGGGAAAACCTGGAAGAATCGAGCCGATATTAAAAAAAGAGAATAAATACAAGGAGTTAAACATGGATAAAAAATTCGGTGGCATGATGGGTAAATATCTGGTAGTCGACCTCACAAATGGCGTAATCGAAACACATGTGACACCCGCTGAACTGTATAAAAAGTATATCGGTGGTTATGGGTTTGGAGCGCGCATGTTATATGATATGACCCCACCCGGAGCAGACCCGTTGGGACCGGAAAATGTATTGGGGTTTATTACCGGACCGCTGACCGGCACGGCTGCTTTCTTGAGCTCGCGCTATGTTGTGGCAGCGAAATCACCGCTTACTGGTGGCTGGGGCGATGCCAACTCTGGCGGTACCTTTGGTCCTGAACTCAAATTCGCCGGCTTTGATGCGATTTTCCTGCGCGGGGCAGCCAGTGAACCCGTTTACCTTTGGATCGACGAAGACAAAATCGAACTGCTTCCCGCCGCCGACCTGTGGGGGTTAGACGCCGTCGAAACCGAAGACACCCTGCAAGCCCGCCACGGCGAAAACGTGCATGTCGCCTGCATCGGACCTTCCGGCGAACGGTTGTCCTTGATTTCCTGCATCATTAATGATCGTGGGCGCGCCGCTGGTCGCTCCGGGTTGGGTGCGGTAATGGGCTCCAAACAACTTAAAGCCATCGTTGTGCGCGGAAGCCAGAAACCCACCATTGGCGACCCCGAAGCCCTGAATGCCTTGCGCAAAAAATACCTGCCTGCCTTCAAAGAAAACACCGAAGCTCAAATGCTCAACAAATATGGTACAACCTCATCCATTAACCCAATGGTCAAAATCGGGCGGGCTCCCATTCGTAATTGGGCTGGCACATCCGAAGAATACCCCGGTCCTGAATCTTTTGAGGGCGACCACATGCTCACCTACCAGACCAAGAAATACGGCTGCTGGCGCTGCAATGTGGCTTGTGGTGGCATTGTCAGTTGGGAATGGGATGGCAAAAAATTTGACGGACACAAGCCGGAATACGAAACCATGGCACTGGACGGCAGCAACCTGGAAATGACCGACATTCGTGACGTGATGATGCTCAATGAAATGTGTAACCGCGCCGGGTTGGATACCATCTCCGCAGGCAGTGTGCTTAGTTTTGCTATGGAGTGCTATGAGAAAAATATCATCACAGCGGATGATTTGGGCGGAATTGAGCTGAAATGGAACGACGGTAAAGCCGCCGCAGCAGTCTTGCAGCTTATCGTTGACCGGAAAGGCATTGGCGATATCCTTGCCGATGGCACCATGCGTGCAGCCCAAAGGCTGGGGCAAGGCAGCGAAGCGTTTGCCATTCATTCTGGCGGACAGGAGCTGCCAGCGCATGACCCACGCCAAATGAGCGATTTTGGGTTGGCATATCAAATTTCACCCACCCCTGGAAGACATACACAGGGCGGCGTGGGCGCTGTTTTCATGCCCGACGAAGAACTGGAACGTGTCGGTATCGACTCTAAACTCAAGGAAGAGAACCCCACTCTTTTTCACGCCCTTGCCTATGCAGCCGGCATGTCTTTGAAAAACGTGGTCAATGCAGCCGGGTTGTGTACTTTCCTGTTTTGGGCTGCCATCCCGAACCAGTCACCTGTGCTGGACCTCCTCAATGCAGTAACTGGTTGGGACTTAACCATGCAGGATTGCCTGCAAGCGGGCGAACGCATAGAAAATATGCGCCTGCTCTTCGGCTTGCGAGAGGGCTATCAACCCACGCAGGTCAGCGTGGCAGCGCGTGCCATGGGGCATCCGCCGTTGCAAAGCGGTCCTACGGCTGGCATATCGCTTAACCTGGATGATCTGCGCACCGAATACCTTAACGTCATGGCATGGGATCATATCACTGCACAGCCAAGCCAGGAACGCCTGGAAGCGCTGGGCATGGGCGACCTGATCGCGTAAACAAACCGACACAATTCAAATTTAACAGGATGAGGCTGTCTTAGGGGCAGCCTCTATTTTTCCTTCCCCTTTGCAAATGGAACGCATCGCTGCGGGATAACCCCACGGGTGAACAAGAATACATAGAATCGGAGGCTGCCCCAGAAATATCCGAGGCAGCCTCAAAAGAGAGACCTGAACGCAGGGGTAGCGTCCAGCGTATCAAATGGGTAAATCCAATTCTCTTACGATGCTTACTCCGTCTCCACAATGCCGGTGGTGACAATTTCGTTCTCTTCCACACCGCTCAGTATCTGTGCATACGTGTAATCCATGATCCCTACCTCTACCATCCGCAAGACCGGCTCCCCATTCTCCATCACAAACACTGCATACTCCCCCTCCCCTAACTTCCGCAGCGCTTCCACCGGCACCAATACCGCATCCTTTGCACGGCTCCCTATCACTTCCACCGATGCACTCAACCCCAACGGAAATGTCTGCGGCTTGCTGAACGTGCTCTTGTCCAGTTCCACCTCTGCTCGCACTACTTTCATGTTCCCCTGCGACGTCAGCCCTGGATCCACGCTCGTGACATACCCTGTGTAGACCTCTTCCGCCAGCGCATCAAACACCACTTCCACCTCATATCCCACACCCACCATCGCCAGATCGGTCTCATCCAGGTAAATCTCCAGCTTCGGTGTCGATAAATCCGCTATCGTGATAAATCCCCCGTTCACCGTTTCCCCCACCTGCGCATTGATCGACATCACCGTCCCACGGATCGGCGCAACTGCCGTGGCTCCTTCCAGGTTCTCTTGCGCAATCTCCAGGTTGTATGCCGCAATCTCTACATCCGCTTCCGCCTGCGCCACCGCTTCTTCATCCGGTCCCTCACTCAACTTCGCCAGCTCTGCCTCGGCAAGGTTTAATGTTTCTTCTGCAATGGCAACATTTACATCGGCTGTTCCTTTCTCCAAATCGCTGAAAGGCGTGGTACACCAGTTGTAATTCATGTAATAGACGTCGCGTTGATGTTCTTCAGCGGAGATCATGTCACCGGTAAGCCAACCCCAGGTTTTTATCTTCTCAACATACTGGTTTTGTTCAAGCCAGTCATAATAATACGTTTCGATCACTTCAGAGGTACAGCGCGAGCCATCCATTTTGCTGCGCTCCCTCACAGCCTCTTCCAAAGCAACCTGCGCTTCAGACACTGCAAGCTGCGCGTTGGCGCGAACCAGCTCAAGTTCATCATACAGGTCTTCCAGAGCTTTCTGCGCGGCTTGAAACTTCCTCTCGGCTGAGGCAAGCGCCAGTTCAAGCGCTTTCAGGTTACCCTGCTGTGCCAGTGCTTCACCAGCCTGCACCTCATCGCCCACCTCAACGTAAATCTCCGCAACCACACCCGAACTGGCAAAACCCACAACGATTTCTTGAGCCGCGATCACCGTCCCCACCCCGTTCGCAGAGATAACCAATTCGCCTTTGCGTGCCGTTGCTATTTTCACCGGGGTGTCAGTTGCCTGCTGATGAGCAGGCAGGTAAATAGAACGATAAAAAACGGCTCCGCTCACCAGCAAAACTGCAATGATACCCAGCGCGACCCACACGCTCTTTTTTTTCAACATGCTTCACTCCCGAGAAACTCTTCCACGCATCCCTCACTTTCTTTGGATCAATCACCCTTCAGGCAAAGGGTCAGGAAGAGACTTTGGCGTCCAGGAACTGGATCAATGCGTTGAGCAGGAAACGGTCCTCCCCCTGTCCGCTGCGTTCACTGCGCTGCGCCTGCAGGGTTGCCAGTTGAGCTGAATCCATTTCTTCACCTTCGATACCCATCATCATCCCGCCAGCATCGGGCATCACACCGCCCTGGGACATATTTCCGCCTTGTGGTCCACCGCCCTGGGGCATATTCCCGCCTTGTGGTCCGCCGCCCTGGGGCATATTTCCGCCTTCTCCATACGGTATTTCCGGCATACCTTCCATATTTGGCATCTCCCCTGATTCGCGAAGCGCCTGCATGGTGGCAGCAACCGAAGGGTCCTGCTCACCCCCCATCATTGCCATACCACCAATCGCAACGCCCAAAGATTGCATCTTCTCTTGTAAGTTATCGCTGGTCAGCCCCATCGCTTCAATTGCCGCGATCTGTTCAGAAGTCATCTCTGCCTTAACTTGTTTGAAAACCGCTTCAATTTCCACTTCTGCAGACGTCTCGCTGTTGAGCACGCTTTGATATGCCTTCCAAAGCTTCAAAAGGGTTACTGCCTGTTCTGCTTCCACCGGAAAGTCTGTCTCATCTAAAAGCATCGTTCCAATCATCAATTCTGTGGTCTCAAGCAAAGCATTTTCCTTAACAGAGGTGGTTTCTGATGCCGTATTTGTGTCAGAACTCGATGCTGAACCACCGCAAGCGCTCAACACCAGCATCAACCCGACCATCCATAAGAATATTGTTTTTTTCATTTTTCAACTCCTAAAGAAATAACCTGCTCGCGAATATTTCAATCTCTTCTCAAGCCTGGTTTTTTATTACTCATGCCGTAAAGCAACGATGGGATCAAGCTTGGCGGCTTGATTGGCAGGGATAAAACCAAAGAAAATACCCACCACTGCTGCCGAGGTAAACGCCAGCAAAAGCGAACCTGGCACAATGACCGTGCGCATACCGCCGGTCTCGCCAAAAACCCATGACCCGCCAATACCTGCCAGTACGCCGATCAAACCGCCAATCAGGCTGAGAATGAGCGCCTCTGCGAGGAACTGCATACGGATATCATTGGGGGTTGCACCCATTGACTGGCGGATGCCAATCTCGCGGGTGCGCTCGGTCACACTGACCAGCATGATGTTCATAATGCCAATACCGCCCACCAGCAGCGAAACACCCGCCACCCATCCCAGTAAGTTACGGAAGGATTCGGTGGTTGCGCTTTGTGTATTGATGATGTCTTGCTGCGTGCTCACGGTTACATCCGGTTCACTCAACGTGGTTTCATGACGGTTTGCGAACAGGATATAGATTTGCAGGATAACGGCATCCATATCTGCGCCTTCCGCCACCTGGGCATAGATCGTCCGAACCGAGTTGCCGCGCATCCGCTCAAAAGGGTTGCTTGCAAAGTATTTGGTGATCACGGTGATAGGTACATAAACCCTGGAATCATAATCGGTATTCCCAACGATCCCCTTTTTATCCATCACCCCGATCACCGTAAACCTGATGGTACCGATCAATACCTTCCGCCCCACCGGATCTTCATCGCCAAATAATTCCTCGGCAATACTGGAACCCAGAACCACTACCTTGGCATTATTGTCCATTTCATCTGTGGTGAAGAAACGTCCGTCTGCCACAGACGCTTCACGCACGCTGGGGAAATCTTTGGTCGTACCCAACACCGTAATATCATCCAGGACCACATCATTGGCTTTGACCGTCTGTGTTGTGGAATTCTCCACCGATACACCCACGATCCCTTTGACCCCAGAGGCAATTGCCTGGGCATCTTCCAATGTCAGACCTATATTGCTACTTGGGCGCGCCATTGCGCTCATGCTGGCTGAACTGAAATAAGGGGAGATGAAAACCAGGTTTGCTCCCAGGCTGTTAATTTGATCGGCAATACTGGCTTCTGTGCCTGCGGAAACCGAAACCATGATAATCACTGCTGCCACACCAATGATTACACCCAGCATGGTGAGGACGGAGCGCATCTTGTTGCTGGCGATGCTTTTCATCGCAATTCGAATGACTTCACCCAGGTTCATGCCGTCACCTCCTGATGTACCCCATTACTTTGATCGACCTCCACCCTGCCGTCCCGCAGAAAAATGATTCTCTCGGTTTCCCTTGCGATGGCTGCGTCGTGGGTGACAATCACAATCGTCTTGCCGCTGCTGTGCAGGCTGTGCAGTAAATCTATAATCTCGCGCCCAGAACGGGTATCCAGGTTGCCGGTCGGTTCGTCCGCCAGGATTAAAACAGGGTTGTTGACCAGTGCCCGCGCAATAGCCACCCGCTGCTGCTGCCCGCCCGAAAGTTCCTTGGGTAAGTGGGTGAGCCTGTCGGAAAGACCCACCGCAACCAGTTTTTCCTCAGCTATCCTGGTGCGTTCCTGTATGGTTTTCCGGTTGGTTTTTCGGTACAGCAGCGGAATCATCACGTTTTCAAGGGCTGTAAACCTGGGCAGCAGGTTATAAGATTGGAAGACGAAGCCCAGTTTTTCGTTGCGGATTGCCGCGAGTTTTTCTCGGCTGTGATGGCTGACATCTACGCCGTCCAACAGGTACTGTCCTTCGCTGGGGCGGTCCAGGCATCCCAGGATGTTCATCAGGGTGCTTTTTCCCGAACCGGAAGGTCCCATGATGCTGACAAATTCACCGGAGCGCACCTGGATATTAACACCATCCAGGGCGTTAATTTGGATGCCATCCATACCGTATATTTTTCTCACATCCCTGGTATCGATAATCGCTTCATTCATCATTCCGTCTCCACAATGCCGGTGGTGACAATTTCGTTCTCTTCCACACCGCTCAGTATCTGTGCATACGTGTAATCCATGATCCCTACCTCTACCATCCGCAAGACCGGCTCCCCATTCTCCATCACAAACACTGCATACTCCCCCTCCCCTAACTTCCGCAGCGCTTCCACCGGCACCAATACCGCATCCTTTGCACGGCTCCCTATCACTTCCACCGATGCACTCAACCCCAACGGAAATGTCTGCGGCTTGCTGAACGTGCTCTTGTCCAGTTCCACCTCTGCTCGCACTACTTTCATGTTCCCCTGCGACGTCAGCCCTGGATCCACGCTCGTGACATACCCTGTGTAGACCTCTTCCGCCAGCGCATCAAACACCACTTCCACCTCATATCCCACACCCACCATCGCCAGATCGGTCTCATCCAGGTAAATCTCCAGCTTCGGTGTCGATAAATCCGCTATCGTGATAAATCCCCCGTTCACCGTTTCCCCCACCTGCGCATTGATCGACATCACCGTCCCACGGATCGGCGCAACTGCCGTGGCTCCTTCCAGGTTCTCTTGCGCAATCTCCAGGTTGTATGCCGCAATCTCTACATCCGCTTCCGCCTGCGCCACCGCTTCTTCATCCGGTCCCTCACTCAACTTCGCCAGCTCTGCCTCGGCTGCCGTCAGTGCAGCCTGGGCAGCAGACACTGTGGCATCGCCTTCACCCAGTTCGGCATCCGTGCGCGGTTTTACACAGTAATAGTAATTCGCCCAGGCGGTATCGCGCGTCGATTCCACCCGCGCGATGCGCTCGCTATCCGTATTGGTCTGCACCATCTGTTCAATCTGATCAACTGCGCTCATGTACTGATAGTAATAATCATCAATCACGTCCTGGCTACAGCGTGGATAATCCATCACTCCGCGAGCCTCAATCGCCTCAGCCAATGCAGTTTGAGCCTTGTAGACCGCAAGTTGTGCATTGGCGCGATCCAGTTCCAGGTTGTCATATAAACCCTGAAGCGTGCTTTCTGCCATTTTCAAATTCAGCTCGGCTGATGCAACTGCCAGCTCAAGCGCTTTCATATTCCCCTGTTTCGCCAACACGTCACCTTCTACCACTTCGTCACCCACCTCAACGTAGATTTCAGAGATGATGCCCGAACTGGCAAAACCCACAGCGATTTCCTGAGCCGCGATCACCGTCCCCACCCCATTCGCAGAGATCACCAGTTCGCCCCGGCGCGCCGTTGCTGTTTTCACTGGAGTATCCGTGGCTACCTGTTGTGAAGGTAAATAACCGAAATTGTAAAAAACATATCCGCCCGCCGACAGAGCGATGAAAATCACCAGGACAATCCAAAAAGTCTTCTTTTTGAGCATATTCCTCTCCTGCACAACGAATTTTTAACGACATCTCGTTATCGTTTTGAGAATATCAGCCTGCTGTTTAGAAATTGTTAAGAAATATTTGGGATGTAATTTGAGTTTTTTGGAGGATTTGAATAAGCCAAACAATCTCCAGTCGACAAAAAAAGCTATCCCAAAATCCTGGAACAGCTTCGTAAATCAATTGAAGGCATGTCCTCAATGTCGCTGGCTCAATCCTCACCTTCAAAAAGCGGCAATTCAATGATGAACTGGCTCCCCTTGCCGGGTTCACTTTCTGCCCAAATTTTCCCCCCGTGGGTTTCCACAAGGCTGCGGGCAATCGACAAGCCTAACCCGCTCCCACCGTTTCCGCGCGCCCGCGCCCGGTCGGAGCGATACAAACGTTCAAAGATATGCTGTAAATCCTCTGGTGAAATACCCTCCCCCGTATCCCTCACCCAAATTTGCACATTCTGACCTGCCTGTTTTGAACCGGCTTCAATTACCCCGCCTTTCGGTGTAAAATGCAGCGCATTTGAGAGCAAATTTAAAAGCACCTGCGAAAGCCTTTGTTCATCCCCCATCACAAACAACTCATTTTCTGCCAGATCCAAAACAACGTTAACCCCCTTCTCGCTGGCAGAGCGCTCAATCCGTTTGATATTCACCTGAATAATCCCGTTGACCTCAACCGGTATAAATTCGAGTTTCAATTCACCCGCATCAGCCAATGAAAGAATGCGCAAATCTTCAACCAGGTTACGCAGTGTAGTCACCTCCAACTGCAAATGCTGAATAGCTTCTGCATCTGCTTCGATAATCCCATCTTCAATGCTTTCCAGGTCGATTTGCAAAACGCTCAAGGGCGTACGCAGCTCGTGCGCCACATCCGCCAGGCTGCGTCGCCGCAGCATTTCCTGTTTTTCAAGGTCATCCGCCATCTGATTGAATGCCTTTGTCATCTCGCCCAGTTCGTCATTGCTCAAGATATCAATCCGCTGCGAATAATCGCCGCCCGCCAGTTTGAGAGAAGCTTGAGACAAGGCTTTCACCGGTCGGACAATGCGTACTGACATCCAGGTACCCCAACCAATGGCACCCAGGATGGCAAGGGCTCCACCTACCAATATCAAGAGGTTGACATTCTTGAGATAGGCTTCCTGGAAAGTATTGAGAATACCCGCACTCGATGCTGCTACCACCGTACCCACATGCTTTCCATTAATAACAATCTTTGTCCCGGCAGCAGCATGCTTCAGCAATTCCTGCACATCCCCAGCTTCAGGGTCATTATCAAAAATTACATTGCCATTGGTATCCAACAGCAGCAAACGCTCATCGCGCGGGGGCATAATGGCTGGGTTGGAAATCCAAACCGGCACCCTGTAAACCGGTTCTTCACCCCCCGGGCGCACGGGCTGGCTTTCGCCAGATTGAGAATTATCTGAGGTATTGTCTTCTTCTGGTTCAGTCTCAGCGAGAGGTTCAGGAGGCGGGTTGTCGTTAAAGAATTTTTCACCAGAAAAATCTCTAAAACGCAGCAAAAGGTTTTCAACACCCTCCCAGCTTTCATTTTCCAAATAATATTGACCAAAAACGAACGACATTCGTTGGGCATAATCCTTGCCCGATGCCAGCACCATATTGTTGAACCATTGACGGATGGTCACCCTGCCAATTAAGGCAAAGGAACCCATCGTTACCATGATGATGACCACAAAACTTAAAATGAGGCGAGTGCGCAGCGAAGATTTCACCCAGAGACCTCGGCAACAAAACGGTAGCCAACGCCAAAAACGGTGAGGATATACTGTGGTTTAGAAGCATCTGGTTCGATTTTCTTCCGCAGGTTATGAATATGAACATCGATTGTGCGTTCTGCACCTTCAAATGCACCCAATCCCGCCGCATCCATTAATAAACTACGCGAGCAGGCTTTGTTCCGATGGCGAATGAGATAATATAAGAGCTCGAACTCAATCGGGGTAAGGGATTCCTCGCATCCTTCCACAGTCAATACGCGCGCTTGAACATCGAACAGGACGTTACCAAAACGATACTCTTCGCGCAACAGCGTGGCATCCACGTTGGAACGACGCAAGACTGCACGCACACGTGCCACCAGCTCACGCGGGCTGAACGGCTTGGTGATGTAGTCGTCTGCGCCGAGTTCAAGCCCAACCAGTTTGTCGGCTTCTTCCACGCGCGCTGTCAGCATGATAATCGGCACGGCTGATTCCTGGCGAATCTTGCGGCAGACATCCAACCCATCCATCTCTGGCAGCATCAAATCCAGAACAACCAGGTCTGGGTTTGAACGCCGTGCCATCGAAAGACCGCTTAAACCATCATAGGCTTCCAGCACGGTAAAGCCGGCTTGCTCAAGGTATTTGCGGATCCCCCGCACGATCCTGACTTCATCATCTACGATTAATATCTTCATGTTTTATCCTGATTGTATAACCACACAGGTATTCACCGCAAGTGGTTACACCAAAAATGAGTATTCCCAAACCCCTGAACACAGAGATAAAACGCCTGGCGTGCATTCAGATTGAATAAAGGGTAACAGAAAGATATTAAGAATTTGTTTGTGAGATTTTGAGATATAGTTTAATGTTAAGAAACATTCCGCTTCATCTTATAAAACCTGAACTAGATGTTAATTGGATACAAAAAACTACCCCGGCGTGCGGACCGCGCAAATGGTCAGGAAGAAAACAAGATTTTTGTTATTTGACTTTCATTACCATTTTGTGTATCTTACTAAATAAGTTTATTGGTTCCGGGGCAAGTTTGCCAATCGTCATCCCTTTATATTTCCATGGAGGCAAAACATGAAAAAAGTGCTTTGGCTATGGGTCATTCTGATCCTCGCGGCTGCTGCCATAATTGGCTACAGCAGCTTATCCGAATCCAAAAAACGCTATCTGGGCTATGTCGCGCGTCAGGCACCAGCGCTGATTGCCCGCTATTTTGTATAAGGAGGTCAGGATGTCTGAATACGATGCAGTCATTATTGGCGCAGGCTTGGGCGGGCTGACAGCCGGCGCGATCCTATCCAAACGCGGGCGCAAAGTACTTGTGTTGGAGCAAAGCAGCCAGGTTGGTGGCTGCTGTTCGACCTATGAGGTCGACGGCTATAAGTTCGATATCGGCGCTTCGGTCGTTGAGATCATTCCCATGATCGACCGCGCCTTCAAAGAACTGGGGACGACCTTCGAAAAAGAGGTTGATTTAATCCAATGCGATCCAATTTACTCTGTGATCTTCCCCGATGGTTCACGCGCCACCATTCCCATGTCTGTGGAAGCTGCCGCTGAAGAGATCGGGCGCATCTCCCCGCAAGATAAAGTTGGCTTTTTACGTTATGCAGAAACCTTTGAGGAATTTCTTGAAGGGGATGGGCTCGATTTCTTCCTCATGCCGATGAATACCCTGGGGGATATGATGTCGGCTTTTGCCCAACGCCCGGTGCTGCTCAAGTTTGGACCCTACTTCGCGATGACCTACGATGATGTGTTACATAAATTCTTCAAAGATGAAAAAGTCCGGCAGAGCATGGCGTATCAGTCCTTCTATTGTGGTCACTCACCCGAACAGGCGGTGGGTATTTTTGCGATCATCCCCTACATGGAGCACAAAGGCATTTATTACCCGCGCGGCGGTATGATCCAAATCCCTAAAGCCCTGCAGCGCTGCGGCGAACAATCAGGCATGGAACTGCGCCTGAACACCTGCGTGGAGCGTGTGCTGGTGGATGAGAGTCGGCGTGTCAGGGGCGTGGTCACCGCTGATGGTGAAATCATCTCAGCAAAAGTGGTCGTGTCTAACATCAATGCCCGTAAACTCTACCTGGATATGATCGGCGAAGAAAACCTGCCCTGGATTGTGCGTAAGGGTATCAAGAGCTATGCGCTTTCCAAATCCACCCCGTATATCTGCCTGGGTGTCGATTATGACCCGCCGCTGGACGCACATCATACCCTGGTAACCCGCCCCGTAAATGAGATCAACGATTTCTGGTGGCAAAAATACCGCATCGGGATACCGCCCAAACCGGAAGAACAGTTCGGGCTGATTTGCTGCCCAACCAAAGCAGACCCTTCGCTGGCACCGGAAGGACATCACATCGTTGCACTTGATTTCCAGGGACCATACCAGCTCGCCAACAATGACTGGGACAGCATTAAGGAAGAGTTTAGCGAAGACCTGGTCAGCTATCTTTCAGACAACGTTATACCCGGCTTGAAAGAACACGTAAAGACCATGACCGTATCCACACCGGTGGATTTTGAGCGCAGACTGCGCAACCCCGGCGGAGCGTTCTACTGCTTCCAGCAGGATATCACCGCCCAGACAGTCTTCCGCCCTGCTTCTAAATCCAAATCCATAAAAGGGCTTTACCTGACCGGCGCATCCACCCATCCGGGCGGCGGTGTGCCCACGGTGATGGCATCCGGTATCGTGGCTGCCAACCTGATCGGACAACACGAACGATAAATAACAGCCGTCCGGGGTTGAATCATGGCTTCCAGCTGTATTTCAACCCCGGACATCAAAGCGGGCTGCATCTCCTTTACCTGGGGATGTGCCCAAACTTGAAAATTCCCGCACAAATCCTCAGTACAGGCTGCCCGTATTGACTGGAGCAAAATCTCTCCCTCGCTTCACTGAATTAACCTCAATTCGGGAAAATTTTGTTGTCTCTCCCGCCTGATGGCACAGGTCGGGTGCGATCACCCGCCCGTCGGGAGTAGTCACCCGTCGGGAGTAGTCACCCGTCGGGAGTAGTCACCCGTCGGGTGTAGTCGCCCGCCGGATTTTAGTTTCATGCGTTCCTGTTGACGTTTTTTTGACACCCATTTGTAATAATCACAACAGGATCGGATAACCCAAGGCACATTTTCACTGTACTACCGAAAACCAGTAAATTAATGGAGGACCCATGAAACCAAACTGCCATCCACTTTTGACTGTTATTGTAATTCTTTTGACCGTTCTTTCTGCCTGTTCGGTGCTGCCTGGCAGCCCGTCTGAAGCTCAACCGCCTGCCTCACAAGCAACAAATACCGCAGACCTGGAAATACCTGTCACTTCCGAGTTGTTGCCCACGGAAACCCGCCAGCCCGAACCCACCGTCACCGTCATACTGCCCACTGAGGCTCCCACCGAAGCCCCCACGATAGAACCCACCCTTGCGCCAACCGAGATTGTGCATGTAACCATCCCTGGCACACCGGCTTACATCGGCTCGCAGTTGCTCCAGGAATGCAACACCGGCTACATCTACAGCACAGTCTCCTACAAAATCCCGCAAGCCTGCGATGCACCGCGTCTCAGCCTGCTCGAGCGCCCGCTCAGCGCCGATCATGCCACCTTCTACCCTTTCCTGGATATCCTTTCCGCTCAGTTTGGGGCAGCCGGGGAATGGTTTTTTACCCGCATCGATGTGTTTGAGGCTTCTCTGCCTGCGGATGGCACCCCGCTGACGTATTATCTCGAACTTGACCTGAATTTTAACGGTCGCGGTGATTTTCTTCTGGCGGTGGAAAACCTGCCGTACAATGCCACCGAATGGACCGTTGCGGGTGTGCGTGCCTGGAAGGATACTAACGGCGATGTAGGCAGCGCTTCACCGCTGCAGGCTGATGCTGTTCAGGGGGACGGATATGAAACCCTGCTCTTCGACCAGGGCATCGGCACAGACCCCGACCTGGTTTGGGCGAAGCGCAGCACATCCAATTTTAACCGCATCGAACTTGCCTTCAAAGGCAGCCTTCTGGAGGGCAAAACCAGTTTTTTGTGGTGGACTGGATCCCGGTTGGGCGAGTTCAATCCAGCCGCCTTTGACCTGGTCGACGGCATTGATACTTCAACCCTCTACCAGGTGGATACCACCTGCGGCTGGGCTTACGGCGCCAGTTCCAAAGGGCTGCCGAAGCAATGTTATTTCGCCGAACCTACTGCGGTTCCAGTTGTTAACTCCAATCCGCCAGGAGATGTGTGCGTCAAACCCCCACACCCCAACCCGCAGGATGGCTGCTGGATTTGGAATGAAAAAGACTGCAAATGGGAGTGCTGGAATTAGAAGGTACCCCAGTGAAAAATCACGTATAAAATAAGATCATCACCCAAAAAGAGACAGGGGATGGCAGCCGGAGGAAATTTATCGGTTGCCATCCCCTGTCCGTTTTTTCTCCTGATGATTTTTAGCACAGTCTGATAGAATATAGATCAGAATAATAACTACGTGACATTTTAAACTCACTTATCTACCCACACTTGAAAGGACAGAACCTATGTTAGAGAAAGCAAAAGCCATTCAGGATCAAATAGTCCATTGGCGGCGCGAGATTCACAAAAACCCCGAATTAGGGTTTGAAGAACACCAGACAGCAAAACTGATTGCTGAAACGTTACAATCTTTTGGTCTGAAAGTAAAAACCGGCGTAGCTCGTACTGGCGTGATGGCTATATTGGGTGAAGGAAAACCTGCCATCGGTCTGCGCGCCGATATGGACGCCCTCCCACTGCAAGAAGCAAATGATGTCGAATATGCCTCGCAGGTCCCTAACAAAATGCACGCTTGCGGTCATGATACCCATGTAGCCATGCTATTGGGCGCGGCAAAACTGCTCAGCGAAATGCCAGATCGCCCGGCGGGCGAAATCCGCTTTCTGTTCCAACCCAGCGAGGAACGTTGGGATGAAGAAGGGGTCAGTGGCGGCAGCCTGATGGTCAAAGAAGGCTTGCTGAAAGGGTTGGATGCCGCATTTGCCATTCACATCAACAGCCTGATCCCAACCGGCAAGCTGCTGGCTTGCGATGGCTATGTTATGGCAGCCCCCGACACATTTGATGCGGTCATCACCGGTAAGGGTACCCACGGCGCTTACCCGCATACCGGAAACGACCCCATCTTCGCCTTTGCTCAGGTGGTCAACGCCATTCACGGCATCTATGCCCGGCGCATCGACCCCTTGAAACCGGCGGTCATCTCCATTGGAGCGGTGCAAAGCGGCGATGCTCATAACATCATCCCGCAGTCAGTCTCGTTCAAAGGCACCATCCGCAGCTACGAAGAAAACGTCCGCAGTCAGCTTCATGCTGAGATGGAACGCGCCATGGGCGTTGCCCGTGCTCTGGGCTGTGAAACCGAACTAAAAATCTCGCGCGGCTACCCGGCTACTTTCAATAACCCGGAGATGGCTGCACTGGTGCAAGGCGCCGCCCAATCGTTGTTGGGTGAAGACTGCCTCTTTCCGCCTGAAGTGAGTATGGGCGGCGAAGACTTTAGCTACATGGCGCAAGAAGTTCCCGGAACCATCATCTTCCTGGGTGCACGCATCGGCAACGACAACCGTCCGCACCACAACCCGCGCTTTGACATCGATGAAAATGCGCTGCCCATCGGATCCGCTATCTATGCGCAAACCGCAATTGACTTCTTGAAGAAAAAATAAACTCAACCGCCGGATGCACAAGAGGAAAAAATCCTGTGCATCCAACGGCAACCTTTCACATCGCGCTGTTTTGCTGTGACCATCAGTGACCGGTTATATCTGGGCAAGCCTATGAAACGAATTAATCTTTTTGTGTTCCTGCTTTTTCTCCTGCTTCTCTCAGCCTGTAGCCTGACAATCAGCCCGCCGGCGCTGCCTACCGCCACGTTTACACCCCCTGCGCCTACATCTACCGTCTTAGAAGCCAGCCCAACTGCAACAGCCACAATCACGCCCACACCCACAAGGGAAATCACCTTCATTCCCACTCCCACCGAAAGACCACGGCAGTACACGGTGATCCTGGTAGAGCCGGATGACGTGCTCAATATCCGCTCGATGCCAGGTGCAGAAAACCCCATCACGGGTTCCTTTTCGCCCGGCGTCACCACTGTAACCAGCACCGGGATGAACACGTGGGTTAACAATGAACTCTGGTTGGAGGTAAACAATCCTGCTGGCGGCACTGGCTGGGTCAATGCCTGGTATCTGACCGAATGTATGCCATCCGCCGATTTCTGCAGCGACCCGCAGGTGACGACCCTGCTGGAAAACCTGAAACAAGCCATCCTTAATGAAGATGGCAGCTTGCTGGCTTCACTGGTCAGCCCGGCACATGGTCTTGAAGTATATTACTGGCGCTACGGACCATCGGCAAACTACACCGCCGAAGAGGCTTCCTGGGTATTCAACTCGGATTACGAAGTGAACTGGGGTGCCGGTCCCAGCGATATAGATGACGTGGGCACATTTCGTCAAATTCCCCTGCCCGCGCTGCTCGATGTGTTCAACGCTCCCGACTATCAACAGCAGTGTAACGATCCCTCATCCGTTAATATGTACCCGGAACCCTACCCAAAACGTTACAGCGGTATCAACTATTACGCGCTGCACAAACCAGCAACGCCAGATGTCGACCTCGATTGGGCGACCTGGCTGGTCGGTGTGGAATACGTCAAAGATAGCCCCTATCTCTTTACGCTGATCTATTTCCAGTGGGAACCGTAACGGGTAAGGGAGAGAGCTGTTTGCCAGTGGTTCGGGATTGGGTTACGGGCAGATTCGGGCAACCTTGTAAACCACAACGGGGCGTTGTTTGCAGCCGAAGGATTCATCCTCCGGCGAATTGGAAATGCAACCATCGCTGTGGGATGAATCCCCTTGCAAAATAGAATCATAGGCTGCCTCGAAAATTCGAGGCAGCCTATGCAATCGTAAAAACTTGCTACCTGCTACGCGACCTTCTTTGCACTGTGCACGCCGCCGGGCTGAGAAGCGTCAAAACCGGTTACTTTGCCGCTTTCATCTTTCTTGAACTCAATCCGGACCATCTCCATCTCTTTCAATTTAAATTCTGTGCCCTGGTACGGCGCCAGTTCCATCTCCGGCATATTGGGCAGGGCAACGGTCAGGGTATCTTCACCCTTCAATGCGACCACCGCAATCTTGCCATCCAGGTCATACTGACCGGTGAAAGGCTCCAGGAAGGCGCGCTCACGCATAGAGGCGTCAGCGATGCGCGAGAACACAATATCCTTTACATTCGGCTCAAGCGGTACAGACAAACTGGCAATATTGCCCTGGTAGTCTGTATGGAAGAAGACCGGCATCCCTTCGCCACGTGCTTCTTCGGTTGATGCGGTGAAGATATCGTAATGGTAATGTTCAAGCGCATACTCAATATTGTTATATATACCCTTCAATTCACCGTTATCGAGCGCAACTTTGAAGACCCCATATCCGGGGTGGTCAAAGCTGCCGGCATACGCAGGAAGATCGTGCGAGGGTTTCGTGTTTGGAACTTTCTTGGATGCCGTTTGTTCCTGACCTTTTTTCATCGCCTCTTTGCCTTTATTGGTCAGTTCCAGCCAGCGTTCGCGCCAGGGCAGCGAACTCAAACCCAACATACGGTCGTAGAGGTCAAAGGTCGCAGCCCAAATCGCGCTGTTACCACCCAGGTTGCTCAACACAACCGTGCCCAGTTTTTCTTCGGGCATAAAGGTAATCATCGCCAGGAAACCGTCAATCGAGCCGCCATGATGAACAATCCGGTTGCCACGGTAATACTGCACAAACCAGCCCAACGCATAATTGCCCTGGCTGAGTTCTTTGAAGTTCTCCAGCCCCATGAAGGCTTCAGGCATGACCATGGCTGGACCATGCAGCTCTTTGAGCTGTGCCAGAGAGACGACCTGTTCCTCGCCCACCTTGCCATGCAGATGCAGCCGCACCCATTTTGCCATGTCGTCCAAGCAGGAATTGATCGAGCCGGCTGGACCAATGGTATCGATATTGCGGAATGGGATTTGTTTAACAACGTCTTCTATCTCCGCATACGGGTATGCGAAATTATCAAAGCTTTGCGATTTCTCCACTGAGAAATTACTGCGTCCCATCCCCAATCGATCGAAGATTTCTTTTTGAGTAAACTCTTCCCAGGATAACCCGCTGACAGTTTCCACCAATAACCCGGCGGTAAGGAACATCAAATTTTGATACTGCCAGGTCTGGCGAAAGCCCTTGTTCGGTTCCAGGTAGCGCAAGCGGTTAAAAAGCTCCCAGCGGCTCATCGGGCTGTTATACCAGAGCAAGTCATGCCGCGGCAAACCGCTACGATGGCAAACCAGGTCGCGCGGTGTCATCTGCTCGGTCGCAATCGGGTCATAGAGTTTGAAGTTGGGCATATACTCGCGCAGCGGTTTATCCCAATCCAGCAACCCGCGATCCACGAGGATGGCTAAGTCCATCGTGGTAAAAGCCTTGGATGCCGAACCAATGGCAAAAATCGTATCCGAGTCGACCGGCAGTTTCTTTTCCACATCTCGTTTGCCGTATCCTTTGGATAAAATCACCTCATCACCGCGAATAGCCGCCACAGCCATACCCGGTACTTTGAAATCCTTGATGATTGCCTCAACAGACATGTCAAAACCTTCAAATGCCGGATCATGAGTAGGCGCAAAATCTTTGCTCATATTCTCTCCTTTATTTTTTTACGGGGATCTGGTTTCTTAGCGATAATCATTATAAATGATATTTTTCCAATCCCTTGATCTACCTTAAAAAATAACTATTTTGGCATAGTATTGGCTGGCGCGCTCTTGGCTCTCCTCCAACAGAAGGGTGTATCATAC
>CAYRRA010000041.1:0-25169 GCA_964426355.1 uncultured Anaerolineaceae bacterium | reverse complement strand
AACATAGATCCGCAGCAGGTTTCACAGGCTGCCCAAGACTTACCCGCAGGCGGCGCTGCTGCCCGCCGCTGGCTGCCGCGCAAGGGCGCAGATGAGAACGGGAGGGTGAAAGCAATCCTGAGTGTGGATGTCTTCGGACAGCCCGCCGATTTTGAACTTTTGCATGACACCGCGCGCCAGTACAATATGAAGCTCATCAACGATTCCTGCGAATCGCTGGGGGCTGAATACAAAGGGCGCAAAGCCGGGCGGTTGGGTGATTATGGCACCTTTGCCTTTTACCCCAACAAACAAATCACCACGGGCGAGGGGGGGATCATCGTCACCGATGACGACAAAGCAGCCGCGATGATGCGGGCTTTGCGCAATCAAGGGCGCGTACCGGGCGACACCTGGCTGGATCACACCCTGCTGGGGTACAACTATCGCATGGATGAGCTCAGCGCAGCGTTGGGCACGGCGCAAATGAACCGCATTGACGACCTGCTCCAAAAACGGCAACAGGTTGCAGACTGGTATAACCAATATCTTTCCGGCGTGGATGAAGTGGAACCTCCCTTTGTCACGCCGTCTACCACGCGGGTTAGCTGGTTCGTCTACGTCGTGCGGCTTGCAGCAAAGTATGACCGTTCAGAGGTGATACGCGACCTGAAGAAGCGCGGAATACCTGTACGCCCCTACTTCACGCCGATTCATTTACAGCCCTACATGGTTGAACGGTTTGGCTTCCGCACCGGAGATTTTCCGGTCACCGAAGACTTGGGTAACCGCGGCATGGCGCTGCCATTTTCCGCAGTCATGACGGAAGAACAGGTGCAAACCGTTTGCGCTGCCCTCAAGGAAACTCTTAAGAAGTAAGCAATGACGCTGCCCGCTCAGTTCCTGCCCAAACGCCGCACCGGTTTAATCTTTCACGCCATCATCACGGCGGTGTTAGCTGTCACTGGCGGGTTCAGCCTTTTTTATGCACTGCAAAGCCCTTCCGGCTCAACCATCATCGGGTGGTACCTCGCCGCGATTATGCTGCTTCTGCCGGTTGCCTTCTTTGTTTACCGGGCATACTCGCTCCTGCAGGCGCGTTACCTGCTCGACCGGGACGGTTTGCGCATCCGCTGGGGGCTGCGCGGTGAGGATATTGCGCTCCCGGATGTAGAATGGATACGCCCAGCCAACGAACTGGGCTACTCGCTGCGGCTGCCCTTTGTGCGCTTTCCGGGGTCTGTTTTTGGCAAACGTAACACCGAAGGGCTGGGGCAGGTGGAGTTCCTGGCTTCGGATGATCGCAATCTTTTGTTGATCGCCACACCGATGAAAGTGTACGCCATTTCACCCGAAGATTCGCGCCAGTTTATCAACGCATTCCTGCGCGCAATGGAGCTGGGCAGCCTATCGCCGCTCGTTACCGCCACAACCCTTCCCACCGCTTTCCTCAAAAGGGTTTGGGCTGACCGCGCTGCGCGGCTGCTGATTTTTCTGGGCATTTTCTTCACCGTTTTGCTGGTCGTATCCACCAGTGGATTGGTTTCCAGCCGGGCGGAGCTTCCACTTGGCTTCGATACCGATGGAAACCCTTTTCCGCCAGGTCCTTCCGAATACCTGATTTTGCTCCCGGTGCTGGGGTCAATGGTGTTTGGCTTCAACCTGCTGGCTGGAATGTTCTTCTACCGCAACACCGCAACACAACCGGTCTCTTACCTGCTCTGGGGAGCCGGCATCCTCATACCCGTACTGCTCCTGACAGCAGTCATATTGATGGCACAATGATTGATCCTATAAAATTTCTCGTTGGTATGGCGCTGGCAGCACTGATTGCCTTTGGCGCAAGAAAAGCGCGTGCGCTGAATCGTTCAGGTATGGGAGCATCGTTCCTTTTAGGCTCCGTCATCATGGGGCTGGGTGGGTTACCCTGGGCTATCCTGCTGATGGGCTTTTTTATTTCCTCCAGCCTGCTCTCGCGTCTGTTCAAAAAACAAAAAGGGATGCTGGATGAGAAATACGCCAAAGGCAGCGAGCGCGATGCGGGACAGGTGCTGGCGAATGGTGGAATCGCCGGGTTGGCGGTGTTAGCACACGTTGCCTTTCCGCAATCACCGCTCCCGTGGTTGGCTTTTGCCGGTGCTTTGGCTGCCGCCAACGCAGACACCTGGGCTACCGAACTGGGTACGCTCAGCCCGCAACTGCCGCGTAAAATCACCACCTTCAAAATGGTCGAACGGGGCACGTCCGGCGGGGTCACCCTCACCGGTACATTTGCTGCACTGTGCGGAAGTGCTTTCATTGCGCTGCTGGCATTCCTAATCCCTCCGGGCGAGCTCGTTAACGGGCAAAACGTCTCCTGGTTCGGCTTCATTTCTGTTGCCGGCTTGGGCGGGAGCCTGGTCGATTCGCTGCTGGGTGCCAGCCTGCAAGCCATTTACCGCTGCCCGGTCTGCAACAAAGAAACCGAGCGCTATCCCACACACACCTGCGGCAGCGCTACCACCCTGCTGCGCGGCATTGCCTGGCTGAACAACGACTGGGTTAATACGCTCTGCACGCTCAGCGGCGCTCTGCTCTGCCTGCTCTTATAACACAAGGCACTTCATTGCTTAAACCACAAAAAGCCTACCCCGTTTACCTGCTGCTTTCCTTTTTGGTGTCCATGCTGTTCTGGATGGCGTTTTCAATGGACAGCGTTTATTTTGTCGTCGAAGCCCGGCTCGACCCGCTTCAACTCGTCCTGGTCGGCACCACGCTGGAAATCACCGTCCTGCTCTTTGAAATCCCCACCGGCATCGTCGCCGACCTTTACAGCCGCCGGCTTTCGGTTCTGATTGGCTATTTCCTGGTCGGTTTGGGGTTGATGATGCAAGGTATCTGGGCATTTTTTGTTCCCATCCTGCTGGCGCAACTGGTATGGGGAACCGGGCATACCTTCACCAGCGGTGCGCTACAGGCATGGATCACCGACGAAATTGGAGAGGAGAATGCCGGAGCTGCTTTTCTGCACGGCGCACAGCGCGAACAACTGGGCGGAGCGCTGGGCATCATCATAGGAACCGCATTGGGCGCCGTTAACTTGCGCCTGCCGCTGCTGATTGCCGGGGGAATGTTTCTGTTTCTTGCAGCTCTGCTCGCCGTCATCATGCCGGAAAACAACTTTAAACCCGCACCGCGCGAGACCCGGCATACCTTTCAGAACATGCTGGCATCCATGCGGCAGGGGTTGGGGATGCTCAAGGTGCGCCCGGTGCTAGTCAGCATCCTTTCCATCGGGTTCTTTTACGGTATCTACAGCGAGGGCTTTGACCGCCTCTGGATTGCTTTGATGCTGGAACGGTTCACCTTCCCGCTGTTTTCATCGGTGATCTGGTTTGGCTTCATCCAGATTGTAGAACTGGGGCTTTCTGCCCTGGCGCTTGGACTGGTGAAGAAACGCCTCGATCACACCGGGAACCGCCCGCTCATCAAAACGCTTTTGATTGCTTCCGCAGGGCTTTCATTGACTTTGGGTTTGTTTGCATTTGCCGGTCAGTTGTGGTTTGCTATCGGCTTGCTGTGGGCGATTGGCGTGCTGCGCCGCATCATCTACCCGCTGCACACCACCTGGGTGAACCAGAAGTTGGATCCACAGGTGCGCGCAACCGTACTTTCGATGGCAGGGCAGGTGGACGCCATTGGTCAGATTGCTGGCGGACCGGGAGTAGGCATCATCGCCCGGCGCATCTCCATGCCGGTCGGCATCCTCACCTCCGCGCTGCTGCTGACCCCCGTATTGGGGCTGCTGGGCAGGCAATATAACAATCATGAAGAAACCACGTCCGGTGGCGAATAAACCCCACTGGCTTGAAAAAGCGCCCCGCTGGGGCTTATGGTCTTCACCCGGCAGGAGTCAGGGCTCGGTTCGGAGAACCTCGCCGAGCAATCCCCCCGCAACCCAACGTAACACAACGTCTCGCTGCCACAAGCACATCTCAGCCGGATTCATCCGGCGTAGTCCCTTAGCTGAGGGATTGATCCCTCAGCGATGAGGTTCATCGTCCTCACCGGTTTGTCATCCCGAACGAATGTGAGGGATCACCATTACCCCTGCCCGGCAGGCTGCGTTGCAATCAAGCAGAAAACAAGCCAGCCGAAGGATAAATCCCACGGCTGGAAACAACGCCCCGCTGGGGCTGATGGTCCTCACCGGCAGGAGTCAGGGCTCGGTTCGGAGAACCTCGCAGAGCAATCCCCCTGACTCCCCTTGCGAAGGGGGGCAGTAAGGTGACTGCGGCATGAATCACCCCAATCGCGAATTACTCAATCACGAAACACAGAGAACCACTCTCTGCTTTCCGTCTCTCTCTTCAACCAACCCATCAGCGCAGCAACGCCTGCGTCACCCACTGAATCAGGCTGCCAGGGATGAAGCTCAACAACAGCACAGCAGCCGCTGAACCGATGGTAACCAGCTTCAACCAGAAATCGCCGGATACCTGCGGCGTACCGGGTTTCATGTACATCACCACCACCACGCGCAGGTAGTAAAACGCCGAGATCACCGAAGTGAGCAAGCCAATCACCGCCAGGCTGACGAACCCGCCCTGCACCACGCTGCGGAAAAGATAAAACTTACCCCAGAAACCCATCGTCAGGGGAACACCGGTAAAGGAAAGCATCGCAACCATCATAGCCAGCGCCATCCAGGGATGCGCCTTGCCCAACCCGGCATAATCTTCCAGTTCCAGTCCTTCACCTTTGCCGCGCTCCAGCGCCACCACCACACCCCAGGCAGCAAAGTTCGTCAGGGCATACGCCGCCAGGAAGAACAACATCCCGGCAATCGTTTCAGTCACGATTTCGCTTTTACCAAAGGTGACAAAAGCCATCAGCAAATAACCGCCGTTCGCAATCGATGAATACCCCAACATACGCTTGATATTCTGCTGTGAAATGGCGACCAGGTTTCCCAACAGCATAGTCAGGGCTGCCAGCACCCACAGCGCCGGCGTCAGGTCTGCCGACAGGGTGGGAAA
The DNA here is from genome assembly GCA_964426355.1 of uncultured Anaerolineaceae bacterium. Taxonomy (GTDB): domain Bacteria; phylum Chloroflexota; class Anaerolineae; order Anaerolineales; family Anaerolineaceae; genus JAJFTV01. Next base: position 20,172 of record CAYRRA010000041.1, on the reverse strand, counting down.
CGCCACCATAAAGACACGCAGCAACGCGGCAATGCCGGCTGCCTTGGCGCCAATCGACATGAAACCGGTCACCGGGGAAGGTGCGCCCTGGTAAACATCCGGCGCCCAGGCATGGAAGGGAACCACCGCCGTCTTAAAGGCAAACCCAACCAGCAACATCGCAGCGCCGACCAGGAATAACGTTGTGTTCAAAAGGCTACCGTTGCTCACCACCATGACAATCTCACGCAGGTTGGTGTAGCCGGTTGCCCCGAAGATCAACGCCACGCCGTACAGAACAAATGCCGCCGAAAACGTCCCCAATAAAAAGTACTTCAGCGAAGATTCTTCTGATTCGACCCGTGGTTGAGCAAAGCCAGCCAGCACATACAGCGGGATGGAAAGCAGTTCAAGCGCCAGAAAGACCACCAACAGGTCGTTGGCATGAGACATCAACATCATCCCACTGACCGAAAGCATCAACAGCGGGTAATACTCGCCTCGTTCAATCTGCATCCGCTTCAAATAATCGTACGCCAGACCGATTGCTGCAATACCGCAAACCAGGAAAAGCGAGCTGAGAAAAACCGAAAAGCCGTCCACCACTGCCATATTCTTGAAGGCTGTCACAGTCCAATCGAGGCGCGGCAGGTTTAAACCCAATCCTGCCGCCATTCCCAGCGCAGCCAGGAATGCGGTGATCCCTTTCCGGTCTTTGGGGATGTAAAGATCCACCAAAAGCAGCAAAATCGCCCAGCACACGACGACAATCAGGGGTAAAAGAGCTATTAAATCAGCATTGGTCATCGATTTCCATCTCCTAAAACGCCGCTAATGCATGGCTAGAGCAGCGGACTGCACCAGAGAAACCAGGTTCTCTACTGCCGGGTTCAACAAGGCAAAAAATGGTTTGGGATACAAACCAATCCAAAAAATCATCACCAGAATAGGTGCCAGGGTGAGAATTTCACGCCAGTTCAGGTCGGGCAAGGTTCGGTTCTCTTCGTGACGGATCGTGCCCAGAAAGACCTTTTCGAACATGTGAAGCAGGTAAATGGCTGCCAGGATCACACCCACCGTAGCTACCCCGGTAATCCAGGGGGTGCCGAGCACATCGGAATTGAACGCACCCACCAGGATGGTGAACTCGCCCACAAACCCGTTCAAACCCGGCAAACCCACCGAAGAAAGGGTAACCAGCAGGGTAATCGCGCCCAGAACCGGTAATGTCTTCCACAAACCGCCAAAGGATTCCAGCTCGCGTGAGTGCCGCCGTTCGTAGAGCATGCCGACGATGAGGAATAAAGCGCCGGTGCTCAAACCGTGGTTGACCATTTGCAGCACTGCACCGGAGATGCCTTGTGCGTTCAACGCAAAGATGCCCAACATGACAAAACCGAGGTGGCTGACGGATGAATACGCCACCAGTTTCTTTACATCTTTTTGCGCAAAAGACACCGCTGCGCCATAAATAATACCCACCACCGCCAGGATGGCAATGTACGGGGCTGCTTTGACAGCCATTTCAGGGAACAGGCTTACGTTGAACCGCAAAAAGCCATACGTACCCATCTTCAGCATCACACCCGCCAGGATGACCGAACCCGCAGCAGGAGCCTGGACGTGCGCATCGGGCAGCCAGGTATGCAGGGGGAACATCGGCACTTTGATGGCAAAGGCAAGCGCAAAAGCCAGGAAAAGCCAAAGCTGTGCATCCGCAAAAAGCTGTCGGTTGGCGACCAGGTCGGTGAAAGAGAAAGTACCCGCCTGGATGCCAATAAAGAAAATGGCGATGAGCATCAACACCGAACCTGCCATTGTGAACAGGAAGAACTTGATGGTGGCATAAATCCTGCGCTCACTGCCCCAAATACCGATCAAGAAGTACATCGGCACAAGCGTGAACTCCCAGAAGATGTAGAACAGCACCAGGTCAAGCGCCAGGAAAACACCGGTCAACCCCACCTCGAGCAGCAGAAAGAACATCATAAAAGTCTTCACGCGGTCATCAATCGCCGACCAGGTGGAAAGAATCACCAATGGCGCAAGGAAGGTGGTCAGCAGGACCATCAGGATGCTCAATCCATCCACACCCAGCAGGAAGTTCACTTTCATATCGGCAAAACTGAACCACCACAGGTTGGTCTTCATCTGTAAATCCGGGTTCTGTGCGTCAAACATCCCCAACATCCAGAGGGATAAAGCAAATGTCACCAGTGCTGTCGCCAGTGCAGTCCAACGGATGGCGGTCTTCTGCTCATTTTTGAGAAATGCAATGACCAGAACCCCAACCAGCGGGAAGAAGGTCACCAACAACAGAGGATTCAAGCCAGTATTCATAAGCTTTCCCCTTCCATGTAGTTCATGCAGTCATTCATCGAATAAACCCTATACAATCGCATAAAATCACTTCATCAAAATATAAGCCAGTATCAGCACTGCGCCCACCAGGATGCTGAGGGCATAGGAGCGCACATAGCCGTTTTCCAGTTTCCGCACTGCGCCGGACAGGAAGCGCGTCAGCCCGCCTACATCGTTCACTGCGCCATCGATCACTTCCTGGTCCATCCACTCACCGAGCAGCACGTTGGAAACATACGTATACGGACGCACAATCACCGCGTGGTAGAACTCATCCACCCACCATTTTCGGTTCATCCCCTTGAAAAACCACCCCAACCGGACAGCCAGGGGATCGGGTGAATCCGGTTTTCCAAGAGATACACGCCCGTAAACCGACCAGGCAAGGATCAATCCCAGGATTGATATTCCCAGTGAAATCACTGCCACCGTGATGGAGAACTCTACTTCCAGACCATGCCCAACTGTATGCTCCAACCAATGACCTAAGGTGTGCAGACCGGGCAAATTCATTGCCCCGCCCACCACAGAAAGCGCTGCCAGGATCATCAGAGGAACAGTCACCACCAGCGGGCTTTCTGTAGCGTGTTCAGCCGGAGCGCTGCGCGCCTTGCCAAAAAAGACCATGAAAATCTGCCGTCCCATGTAAAACGCGGTCAGGAAAGCCGCCAGTGTAAGAATGATGTATACCGGCAGTGAAACCTGGTTCGCAGCAGCCAGGATTTCATCTTTTGAGAAGAAACCAGCCAATGGGACAATGCCTGCAATTGCCAGTGCGCCGATAAGATAAACCCAAAAGGTGATTGGCATCTTACGCTGCAAACCACCCATGTTGCGCATATCCTGCGGATCAATCGCATGGCTGTCATGGTCGCCATGTGCCCCGCGCTCTAACCCCTGGATCACCGAACCAGCAGAGAGAAAGAGCAATGCCTTGAAGAAAGCATGCGTGGCAAGGTGGAACATCGCCGCCACGTGCGCGCCCATACCAGCCGCCGCCACCATAAAACCAAGCTGGCTGATGGTGGAATATGCCAGCACGCGCTTTATATCAAACTGCGCCACGGCAATGGTTGCGGCGAACAAAGCCGTAATTGCGCCCACCCACATGACTACATCCTGTGCAGCGGGAACCAGCGCAAAGAGCGCAGAAGAACGCACCACCAGGTACACACCGGCTGTCACCATTGTGGCAGCATGGATCAACGCAGAAACCGGGGTTGGACCTGCCATCGCATCCGGAAGCCAGACGTACAACGGAAGCTGCGCCGATTTCCCGGTCACACCCAGCAGCATGAAGAGGGTAATCACCACAATGATACCGGTGGATACTTCTGGAGCCTTTGCAAAAATCTGGTCAAACTGAAGCGTGCCGAATGCGCCGAACAGGATAAACATGGCAATCAGCAAACCGAGATCGCCAATGCGGTTGACGATGAACGCTTTTTTACCTGCCTGCGCGTTGGCAATGCCATCGGCTCCTTTGTCATACCAGAAACCAATCAGCAGGTAGGAACAGAGACCAACACCTTCCCAACCCACGAACAACATCAGGTAGTTGTCCGCACTCACCAAAATCATCATCGCCAGGATGAACAGGTTGAAGAAGACGAAGAAACGACGGAAACGACCGGGATCACCGTTATGACGTACATCATCGTGCATGTAACCGATGGCGTAGATATGAATCAGCGTGCCCACACCGCTCACCACCAGCATCATCACGGTTGAAAGTGTATCAACGCGGAATGTCCAGCTCAGGTCAAAATTGCCCACCGTGATCCAATCGGCAAGTTTTACCGATACGGCGTGTTCAACACCGCGCAGGGCAAACAGCAGGATGACAGATAAGACAAAAGACAACCCTGTTGCCAGGCTGGCGGTAATGCCCACTCCCTTTTCTCCCAGGTATTTTCCAGAAATCAGGTTGATGAGCAGCCCGACCAGCGGCAGGAAAACAACCCAGGGAGCCAGGTTGAATATCGGAGAATGGTTCACAACTTCACTTAATGCCATAGTAGCTCCCATTTGCAGATCACCCTTTCAGGTTGTTCATCTGGTCTACATCAATGCTCTTCTTGGAGCGGAAGATTGCCACAATCAGAGCCAAGCCCACCGCAACTTCTGCTGCGGCAACTGCCATGACGAAGAAGACAAAAATGTGCCCGTTGATGTTTTGATAAAATGCAGCAAATGAAACGAATGCAAGGTTGGCTGCGTTGAACATCAATTCAAGTGACATAAAAATCACGATGGCATTGCGCCGTATCGTAACCCCAATAAACCCCACCATGAACATAATCGCAGAAAGAGCCAGGAAATAAACAACAGGCGGTAATTGCAGTTCCATGTTTAGATACCCTCCTCTTCTTTTTGCGGTTCCACTGGAGGTGGTGTGCGCCGTTCGCCGCGGCGTGTCAGCATGATAACGCCAATCGTCGCTGCCAATAAAATCAAACCAATGATCATGATCGGCAGCACATATTGATCGGTCAGCAGCAATCCCACATCTTTCGGCTGCCCGAAATCGCTTACCGGAGCCGGCATGGGGGCAAGCCCACCCATCTCGCTGAACAAGAAAACCAGGATCAAGATCAGGAATAAGGCAGCCATCGCGCCCGCCAGCCAGCGCTGGTTCTTCAAAGGTTCTATGAATGTCATTTTATCGGTACCCAGCATCATGATGACGAACAGGAAAAGCACCATGATGGCGCCGGCATACACCGTGACCTGCGCCATGGCGATGAACGGCGCGCCCAGTATGAGATAAAGAAAGGCAACCGTGATGAAATTCAGAACCAGGAAGATCACCGCAAAAACGGGGTTACGGGTGAAAAGCATTGCGACAGCCGTCGCAATCGCCACGACAGCGATAATTCCAAAAATAATCAAACTTGGCACCATGGAGCTCTCCATATCAATCCACAGGATCTTTCATTTCTGGAACAGAACGGGTGTATTTTCCAGGTTCAGTCGGTTGTGGGGTAGGTTTGCCATCGGGTCCTACCGGCTCAAGCAGCATCTCACGCGTATAAATGGCGGTTTCCCGTTCTGTAAAATTCAGCTCATAGTTATCGCTCAATGTAATCGCCTCGGTCGGACAGGCATCTTCACAATAACCGCAGAAGATACAGCGCAGCATGTTAATCTCGTAAGTGCTGGCGTAACGCTCCCCTGGCGAATAGCGCTCCTCATCGGTGTTCTCGGATGCCTCCACAAAGATTGCATCTGCCGGGCAAGCTGCTGCACATAACGCACAGCCAATACACTTTTCTAACCCGTTCTCATACCGGTTGAGAACATGCCTTCCCTTGAAACGCGCTGATACCGGTCGTTTCTTTTCCGGGTACGGAATCGTTTCCGGTTTTTCCAGCATCGATTTAAACGTTTCGAACAATCCTCTTAGCATGGTTTAACCTCCACGCAGTAAAATCACAAAAGCGGTCACAATGACATTCAGCAAAGCGAGCGGGAAAAGCACCTTCCAACCCAATGCCATCAACTGGTCATAACGCACTCGGGGCCAGGTCGCGCGTATCCAGATCATCGCGCCCATGGATAGAACCACCTTAATCAAAAGGTAGATTGGACCCAGCCAGGGCAGTTTGTCTATGAAAGGACCCATATACCCGCCCAGGAACAACGATGCGGCAATCATCGACACAACAAACATCTTGATGTATTCCGCCATGAAGAAAACCGCAAATTTCATCCCGGAGTATTCGCTGTGATACCCGGCGGTCAATTCCTGCTCGGCTTCCGGCATATCAAACGGCGCACGGTTCACTTCTGCCAGCGCAGCAGTGATAAAAATGAGAAACGCAACAGGCTGAAAAACGATGTACCAGACCTTGCTCTGCGCCTCGACGATATCCACCAGGCTCAGTGAACCAGCCAGCATGACCGGACCCATGATGGCAAAACCCATCGAGATTTCATAGCTGATCATCTGCGCTGTTGAGCGTAAACCGCCCAACGTGGCGTATTTGTTATTCGATGACCAGCCTGCAAGGGTAATCCCATACACCGCGATGGATGTCACCGAAAGAATGTAGAGCATAGCGACATTGATATCTGCAATGTAGAGATGAATGGTTCGACCAAACAGTTCAATGTCCCGCCCCCAGGGAATGACACCCGGAATGATGAGCGCCGGGATCACCGTAATAACCGGGGCGAGGAAAAAGATGATCTTGATCGCACCCGCAGGGGTCAGTTCTTCCTTGAAGATCAGTTTTACCGCATCCGCGATGGGCTGCAAAAGACCTTGTGGACCTGTGCGGTCTGGACCGATACGCACCTGGATGCGTGCCTGCAAGCGCCGTTCGTACACGGTGGTGTAAGCAAAAGCGCCGGTCAGGAAAAGTACCAGGATGACCGATTTCACTACCGCTTCGATAATCAAAGCAATATCCATACCCAATCCTCTTATTGTTCAGTTTGCACGACCCTGGGCTTTAAGAGAACTGCCAGGGGCTTGGAGATGGGAATTCCCGTGTTGCGCGGCGTAATGGCGACATCTTTTGGCAGTGTTTCATCAAAGATAATCTCCGTTTCGCCTTCAAAACCCTCAAAAGCTATCTGCGCCACGCCTTCTTGCAGACGATATTTCTCTGCCAGCTCAGGATGTATCCAAACAGCAGCTTTGGTCAGGCGGTTCTTTAGCAGCGGGGCAAACTTCATAATCCGGCTGTGATCATACAGCCGTGTTACCGGTACCACGATGATTTTGTCTCGCGGGATCTCCGGTTTTGGTAACGGGGTGTAACCGGATAATTCCGCCGATTTCACCAACCCAACCGAGTTCAAGGGCGCACCCATGCCCTGTGTGTTCCCGTATGACGTGCCACCGTAGTACAGGTCGCTGCGGTCTATCTGCGGGAACTGCTCGGTCACTTCCGAGATTTTCTGATAACTCATCCCCTCATAACCGGGCGCCTGCGCGGCAATCCGTTCCAAGATTAATGCAGGGGCAAGTTGCTCCAATTCCAAACCTAAAACAGCAGCGATACGGGCAGTAATGGCATAATCGGGCTGTGTTCCTGGCACCGCTTTAACAGCCTGGTAAAAACGCTGCAAACGGCGCTCGCCTGACGTGTATGTGCCTTCTCGCTCGGTATATGCCTGCGCCGGGAAAACAACATGTGCACGCTGAGCCGTTTCGGTCAGGAACAAATCTTGTACAACGAGAAAATCGGCTGTTTCAACCGCGCGCTGATAATTGGGGTGATCCGCAGCCGGGTTTGCGCCAACCACATAGGCTACACCTGCTTTCTTGATGCTGTTGACCAATTCCAAATCAGGGCGGAAACCCATGTCCCAGGCGCCTTGCACATTGCCAGCATTCCACACCGGGATTAAACCGTTGTTTGCCCGCCCGACATGCCGGGTCTTCAACAATAATTCAGCGCACAAATGGGAAAGGCTTTGCGAAACTTCCAGACCAATGCCCTCGCTGCCATAGAAAATGACTGCGTTTTCGGCATTGGCAAACGCTTCCGCGGCATGACGCACTTCTTCATCATTGCTTTGCGCTTCCGGCAGCAAAGCCGCCAGGGCGGTCATTTCATCCCCGTATGCATACCGCAGAACGTGCCGGGCATACGCATCCAGTTTGGTCTTGCGCGGGTTAAGGACGATTATCTGCGCACCCCGGCTGGCTGCCTGCTTGACCCGCAGCCACCAGATGGGTGCTTCTTCCTGCAAATCGGATGCAACCACCAGGATGGCATCGCCTTTTCCAAGATCGCCCAGGTTGCTTCCGCTTTCCAAACCAAATCGGGTGACCAGGTCACCGCCAGCCATATAGCTGTAGAGCAGCATCTTTCCGTTCTGATGCTTTGAAAGCGCTGCTAGGTTGTAATAATCCTCGTTTGCCAGCCTGCCGCCAACCAGTGTCAACAGCCGCGATCCCACCTCTTTCATCTTCCCCGCAACCAGTTCCAACGCTTCATCCCATGAACAGGGTACAAGCTCTCCGTTTTCACGTTTCAACGGGGTGGTCAGGCGTTCTGGATGGGTAGTGTAATCATGCACAAAGCGCCCCTTGTCGCAAATCCAAATCTCGTTCACCTGTTCGTTCTGGCGCGGCATGATGCGCTTAATCACAAAATTTCCGCCCGATTTTGCTTCACGGCGCGTATCGAAAACCACGTTGCATCCCACCGGGCAGTGGTTGCAAAGCGAGGCGACCGGCTTCATCTCCCAGGGGCGCGCTTTAAACCGAAAATCTGCGGTGGTCAATGCGCCTACCGGGCAGATATCGGTGGTGTTCCCGGAATAGTACGAATCAAAACCGGGGTTGGAAAACGTCACAATATCGGTCTTGCGCCCACGCTGGAAGAAACCTAGCACGGCGTCACCGGCGATATCCTTTTGAAAACGAACACAGCGCCCACATTGAATGCAGCGTTCACGGTCCAGGAAAACCAGGTCACCCAGGGGAAAATTCTTGTCAGCCCTGAGCTTTTCATCAAACAGGAAGCGGCTCTCGGCTGAACCGTGCTTCATGGTCAGGTTTTGCAGCGGGCACTCACCGCCCTTATCACAAATCGGGCAATCCAACGGGTGCGAGGTCAGAATAAATTCAATGGTCGCTTTGCAGGCATCTTTCACGCGCTGGTTGTCGGTGATCACCACCATCCCCTCGCTGACCGGTGTGGTGCAGGCGGTTTCCAGCTTGGGACCAAACATCAGCTTCGGTGAGCCGTCTGCTTCACGCTGAATCTCACCGGTCTGGCGGTCCACCACCGGGCGCCCGATTTCCACCAGGCACATCCGGCACATCCCGACAGGTTCCATTTTCGGGTGGTAGCAAAAAACCGGGATATTGATGCCCGCCTTTTTTGCTGCGTTCACGATTAACGTCCCTTTAGGGACCGATACTTTGACACCATTGATCGTCAGGTTGATATCATCCATTGCCATTCCGCTAACTCCTCACCAGAGCTTCATAATCGGCGCGGAAACGCTCGATGCTTGAGATTACAGAGGGCACCGAAAAATCACCCAGAGGGCATAATGGGGTGCCTGGTATTTGTTTTGCGACACTGTAGAGCAGGTCAATGTCTTCTGGTGTGGCTTTTCCACTCATAAAACGCTGCATGATTTTATCCATCCAATACGTTCCTTCGCGGCATGGGGTACATTTGCCGCAGGATTCGTGATGGAAGAAATGAGCTGTCTTGCTCACCACCCAGGCGGCGTTGACCGTTTCATCCAGCACAATGACCGAGGCTGACCCCAAAGGGCAGCCCAAGGCGGGCACCGATTCCCAATCCATGGGGGTATCCAGCGCTTTCTCATCGGCTACGATCAAACAGGAGGATGCCCCTGCCGGCATGATGGCTTTGATCTTTGCGCCATCGATGATTCCTCCGCCGTGGGTATAGATCAATTCTCGAAAGGTCGTCCCCAGCGGAAGCTCATAGTTGCCTGGCTTGTTGACCCGCCCTGAAAGGGAAAAAATCTTTGGACCCGGGCTTTTTTCAGTGCCAATGCTGCTATACCAACTCGCTCCTCTCTCAATAATCATCGGCACATTTGCCAGGGTTTCCACATTGTTTACCACAGTTGGGCGGTCATAAAGCCCATTGACGGCGGGGAATGGTGGTTTCACGCGCGGTTGCCCACGCTTGCCTTCGATGGATTCAAGCAATGCGGTTTCTTCGCCGCAGATATACGCACCCGCACCCAAGTGGGTGAACAGACGCAGTGAATAATCCTTGCCGAACAAATCATCGCCCAGCAGACCCTCTTTTTCTAGCTCAACGATGCAGGCATCCAGTTTTTTGGCAAGCTCCCAAAATTCACCGCGCAGGTAAATATAGCCCGTGTTCGCCTGAACGGCATAGCAGGTGAGCATCATCCCTTCCAGGAACTGATAAGGGTTATGTTCCATAATCTCGCGGTCTTTGAACGTGCCCGGCTCCGATTCATCCGCGTTCGCCACCACATAATGGGGCCAAAAATCATTGGGCAAAAAGCTCCATTTCAACCCGGTCGGAAAACCTGCACCACCCCGACCGCGCAAACCAGATTCTTTAACAATGCCGAGCACTTCGGACGGTTTGTACGTGGTCACCACTTTCCTGAACTGTTCAAAACCACCGTGCTCTTTGTAAACCGAAAGCTGGTCGAGATGAGGTGTATCTCGATGACGCAGGATTAGATACTCGCTCATGCACCCGTCTCCTTATCCGAACGATCACCTTGAAGGAGTTTTCGTTTTTCTTCGATAAAAGCAATGGCGGTTTCCAGGGTCTGATGGTCATGATAGCTGATGCAACCATCTCCCTGCACCTGGAACATGGGAGCATTGTGACAGCTCGCCAGGCACATTACCGCTTCCACTGTGAACAATCCATCCTCTGTAGTTTCCCCAGGTTTTATGCCAAGATAGCCACACAACTGCTCCAAGAATTTTTCGGAGCCGCGCAGCGCACACGCCAGGTCTGTGCAAATTTGGATGCGATAACGCCCACCCGGCTCTTCATGAAAGAGGGTGTAAAACCCAACTATCGAAGCCACATCGGTTGTGGAAATATCCAGTATTTCCGCAATTTCCTGCATCGATTGCAGCGAAACATAACCTGCCTCTCGCTGTGCCAGGAATAACAGCGGCATCACCGCCGAACGCATCTGATCAGCCGGGTATTTCGCCCGGATGCGGTCAATTTCATCTTGATATTTACTGAGTAAAACGTTCACCGGTCAACATCTCCCAAAACGATATCGGTACTGGCAATGGTTGCTACCACGTCAGCCACAAAACGACCGCGCAACATAATCGGCAACGCCTGCACAATGGCAAAGGATTGCGTGCGGAAGTGCACACGATAGGGTTTATTACCGCCATCGCTCTCGAGGTATACGCCCATTTCGCCTTTGGGCGATTCGATTGGCACATAAACAGAGCCTTTGGGTAAACTGAAGCCCTCCGTCCACAGTTTGAAATGGTGGATCAGTGCTTCCATGCTCACACCTATTTCGGAGCGCAGCGGCGGAACGAACTTTCGGTTGCTGCTGCGTACCGGTCCGTAGGGTATCTTTTTCAATGCCTGCTCGATAATGCGCACCGATTGGCGCACCTCTTCGACGCGCACCTTATAGCGGGAAAACACGTCCCCGCCGGTAGCGGTAGGAATATCAAAATCGTACTGTTCGTAACCACAATAGGGCTGTACTTTACGCAAATCGTGCGCCAGCCCGGTTGCGCGCAAGAACGGACCGGTGAGACCCATCTCAATGCACTGCTCGCGCGTGATGGTACCCACGTTGACCGTGCGCTCAAGGAAAATTTCATTCCCTGTCAACAATGCTTCATACTGGTCAATTCGCCGGCGCTGCGCTTCGAGAAACTCACTGACGGCTTTCTCAAATTCAACCGGTACATCGCGCCACACCCCGCCAGGGCGGATATAGGTGGTCATCACGCGCTGTCCGGAGACCATTTCCATGATATCCAGGATCATCTCACGTTCACGCATGCACAGAAAGAACATCGACAAAGCGCCTAAATCCAAACCGGTGCTGGCAATGAAAAGCAGGTGATTACTCAAACGGTTCAACTCCGCCATAATCACCCGGATGGATTGTGCCCGTGGGGGAACATCCAGCTCGCCCAGCTTTTCTATTGCCATGCAGTAAGCCAGGTTGGTGCCAAGCGAATTCATATAATCCATTCGGTCGGTCATCACCTCAGCCTGTTCGTACCGCTTGGCTTCCATGTTCTTCTCAATCCCTGTGTGCAAAAAGCCAACATCAGGGATGGCGTTGACAACAATCTCTCCATCCAGCTCAAGGACAACACGCAAAACGCCGTGCGTGCTGGGATGCTGCGGACCCATGTTCAGCACCATGGTTTCACCGCGTAAAGCACGTTCAGAAACCAGGTGTTTGAACTTTTCCAGGTCTACGTCATGATATTCAGACATATCTTTTCTCCCGGAATTTGACATAAAAGTCGCCATGTGATGATCGTTCAGCGTGATGGGGCATTTTTACGCACCTGAATATCTTCATAATTGAAAGTGAACTGAACTTCTTCGTAACCCAGGGGGTAATCTTTTCGCAGTGGGTGACCCTGCCAATCTTCAGGCATCACAATGCGGCGCGGGTCTGAGTGCCCCTCAAAGCGGATACCCATCAAGTCATACACTTCACGCTCATACCAGTTTGCATTGCGGTAGACACCTTCTACCGTGCGAACCGAGGGGAAATTACCGTTTAGCGGAACCCGCAAGAGCAACCGCATGTTTTTGCTGATCGAGTACAGGCGGTAAAGCAGGTGAAAACGCGGCTCTAATTGTGGCAGATAATCCACCGCGGTAATATCCAATAGCATCTCGAAATCAAATTCATTGCGCAGCACAGCCAGAGCCTCGACGTTGTGTTCCGGCAGCAGGAAAAGGGTGATTTCATCTCGAAACACCTGCTGTTCGGCATTGAACCTTACTTGTATGGCGGCACAGGCTGCGTTTAAAAGGTCTTCCATTGCACCATCCTCACTATCAAATAATGGTTTCTTTTTTGTTACTACGCCCATTCGTTCAGGCGTTCTTTGGTAACCTTATCATGCAGCGTGATGATTCCGTGAATCAACGCTTCTGGGCGCGGCGGGCAGCCGGCAACATAAACATCTACCGGAACCACTTCATCCACTCCCTGCAAAATCGCATAATTGTTAAATATTCCACCGGTAGAGGCACAGTCTCCCATGGCGATCACCCATTTGGGATCCGGCATCTGGTCGTACAGGCGCCGCAGGACTGGCGCCATCTTGTTAGACACCCTACCAGCAACAATCATCAAATCAGCCTGGCGAGGGCTGGCGCGCATGAGTTCCATACCAAAACGGCTCAAATCGGTGCGCGAAGCCTGAGCCATCATCATCTCAATCGCACAGCAAGCCAGACCAAACAACATGGGCCACATCGATTTCGTGCGCGCCCAGTTTACCGCCTGCTCAAGCGTGGTTGTTACGAAACCAAGTTCACCTGTTTTTTGTTCTAATCCCATTCCAATGCACCTTTCTTCCAGGCGTACAAAAATGCCACTTCCAGGATAATTGCAAATACAAACATGACGATGAACCCCGACATGCCTGCTTGACGAAACGCAACTGCCCACGGCAAAAAGAAAATCACTTCGATATCGAACAAAATGAACAGAACAGCCACCAGGTAATATCGAACCGAAATGCGCTGCCTGCCCGGACCGTAAGGAATCATGCCGGATTCGTATGGCTCGGATTTTACTTTGGTCGGACGGCGCGGACCAAACAGAACACCCAAACCAATTGCAATTAATGCAACCACCACAGCAACTACCAGAAGGATAAAGAGGGGGAGATATTCACTTATCATATACATGCCCTATCGGGGATATTTTGGTGACTGAAGTATATTATACTCATTGTAAAATATAACAACCACTAAATTAGATTGACTTTAATGATACCACAGAGGTTGCCCGGCTCATTTTTTTCCTCGAACAAGAAGCTCACATCCGACCCAATTCTAATCTTCTTTTAATTCAGAGCACAGATGAGTGATACCGATATTGGAGTAACCCTATCTAATCCCGCCTGCCGCCATTCAGGTGAATGTTGTCGATTGCCCTCTTCCTGTGTGGGTTCAATTCAATCGGTAGATCTTTTTGAGGAAAACACCTTGATTACTCTCAATCTGTTCTTCAGCGAAGATAAATTGCTCACGAAGTTCCGCCAGGGATTCATAAATACCTGTGGAGACCCAAACCGCGTTTTGTTCGGCTCTGTTACTTAGAGCAGTTGTCCGCAATTCATCCAGCCAGGCAGCGCTTGCGCCAAAAATCAAACGCCCATTCACGTGAATTACCCCAGCAGCAAGCATTCCCTGGTCAATGTAAAAGTTCAGGATAAGAGGGCGCAAATCATGATCATGGCGTTCCGAATTAAAGACCGCTAGCATCTTGTGCATTTTTTGTGCAGCCTGGCACACCTGCAAGCTGTCTTCCGCCGTCATTGCAGTATGTTCCACCAAGCCAAAATAAATCATCAAGGCTTCACCCTCAAAATAAAACACGGCATTACCGGTGTGGGAAGCCACTTCGACCGCTTGTTGGTAGAACTCGCTCAGAGCACAAAAAGCCGTGTTGGTCTTTGAAGAATCGACCTCTCCGAGGAAATCTACCGGTTGAATTCGCAACACAATCACAGCATTTTCCCGCCCTTCAAGCTGTGCGTTTTGAATGGATTGAAACTGCATTGCACGTTTTTCTTTTAAATGTTTTCCTGGGATACCTAAAAGGTCGCGTTCGATTAAACGCTCTTGCAAACCTGCCACCATGTAATTCACATATCCCGATAGCTGAGAAAGCTCATCACCTGCCCGGTTTTCCATTTTAATTCCCAGGTTTCCATCAGCAATTTCCAATGTTAACTGAGAATAACGATGGGAAAAATCTTTTACCCTCTTGGCAAGCACCCAGGCAAATACAGCCGCAAGCAGCGCATAGAGCACAATCAAAAGCATCAACCAGGAGACACGTTCAGATTGGAGGATGGTTGTCTGAGTGTAGGGTCTAAGAGCGCCCGACAACGCTATTTTTTCACCCGTGGGTGATTTGACTACCAGTACCATTTCCAAATATTTCTTGTTGTTAATCGTAATCAATCGACCCACCGGTGCCTCCGGTGAAGCATTTAGCGCTGACCGAAGAAGCGCAAAGGACAGGTCTAACTCCTCAGCGTGGGCTTTCATTGTAGAGTAAATGAAATGCCCTGTCCCATCATAGAAATTTATCTCATCACCCAAAATACTTCTAAACTCTTCGCCAAGTGAATATAATGACTTTCCAACCAGGAGAATACCCACCAGGTTGCCATCTCTTTGAAGTGGTTGAGCCGTGTAAAAGTAATCTCCCCAGGGTGCCGAGACCAGACCAGCTTCTTCAGTGAGTGTTTCTGCAGGCAGACCAAAACGGATGCGCTTGACAAACTCCACCGCAGTGAAATACACCTCACCGCTTTCTAATATCATCTCGTGCGAACCGCTCTCGGGATCGGTTCGCAGAGAAAACAGTGCGATACCCTTTGCATCCAAAAACTCAAGCGCATCGACAGTGCTATCAGCAAAGACCGGTTCAACCAGCTCTACAAGTGCTTCTGTATCTCCTTGTTCAATTAAGGTGTAGATTTCAGGAGTTTCGCCAATAGCGTGAAGCACAGCCAGGAGGGATTCCTGCTCTGTTGAAACCAGGTGCGCAAGAAACTGCTGTTCAGAGATGGCTTCCTTCTGTGTCCAACGACGATCCGCTTCCTTGAACAACTGTCCGCAAAGAGCAATGCCAGCCACCAGCAGCAATATACCCAACAGCAGGTAGGGCAAAAACACTTTCAGGAAAAATGGAAGTTTCACTACCTTGAGATCAGGTATCGTTAACGGTTCAGCAGTAGTCGGATGTTGAAGCCGTTCCAAAGCGCGATCCAACCATTTTCGAGTAAAGGGCTGGCGTAAAAAGACCTTCACGCCCAGGTTTTGCACCTGAAATTCCCGCTGCACGTCCGGGGTTTTATTGGTGATGACAACCTTGAGATTGGGATTGCTCTGGCGAATTTGACGCAGAAAACTCAACAGATGGTGTTGGGGAAAGTGTAAATCCAGAAACAGAATATCCGGAGTGACCAGGTCAAGGAGTGCAACCGCCTCTTCGAGGTTTTGCGTTTGCCAGGTTTCATCCCCGCGGTCCTCAAGAAAACGAGCCAGCGTCGCTGCCGCTTCAGTTTCCGACTGAACCAGAAGAACACGCGAACTCATTGGACCTTCACCCCTCCCATTTTCGAATCAAGCAGGTTGTCATACATTACAAACAGCCCTCTTCAAAACTCATCGATTTCAAAATAGTGATTCGGTAAAAACCTAGGAAAGATATTCGCGCAAGTTGCGGCTGCGGGTGGGATGACGCAGTTTTCTCAAGGCTTTTGCCTCGATCTGGCGAATGCGCTCACGCGTTACATTGAAATATCGGCTGACTTCCTCCAGCGTGTGGTCTTTTCCATCGATTAATCCAAAGCGCAATTCCAATACCTGGCGCTCTCTCTCGGAAAGGATTGCCAGGGCATTTTGAACCTGTTCACGCAGCATTTCGCGGGCAGCAGCGTCCATTGGTTCCAGTGCTTCTTCATCCTCAATAAAATCACCCAACTGACTGCTATCCTCATCGCCGACCGGTCTCTCCAAAGAAACCGGTTCCTCTGCTGATTGCAGAATGCGCTGCACTTTGGCGGTTGCCCAGTTCCATTTTCTTTGCAGTTCGGGGTCAAGGGGCAGGTTATCATTGATTGCCTGCTTGATCTGCTTGATTTCGTCCTCTGCGAGAAAATCAGCTTCCAGGGCAAGCTCCTCCTGGTTCGGCTCGCGCCCCAGTGTCTGCACC
This sequence comes from uncultured Anaerolineaceae bacterium, assembly GCA_964426355.1. Classification (GTDB taxonomy): domain Bacteria; phylum Chloroflexota; class Anaerolineae; order Anaerolineales; family Anaerolineaceae; genus JAJFTV01. The sequence goes on along the minus strand of CAYRRA010000041.1, from coordinate 3,414 downwards.
ATTGAACGCTGTACGCGCAGCAAGCGCGTGATGGATTCAAAGAGATGAACAGGGATGCGGATGGTACGCGCCTGCTCGGCAATATAGCGGCTGATGGACTGCCGTATCCACCAGGTGGCATACGTGCTGAACTTAAAACCGCGCGTCGGATCGAATTTGGATACCGCTCGCAACAGTCCCAGGTTACCCTCCTGGATCAAATCCAGGAAAGAAATACCTCTGCCTAAATATCGCTTGGCAATGCTGACCACCAACCGTAAATTCGCGCGGATGAGCGCCTGGTTGGCTTCTTCTGAGCGCCAGTTAATCGCGACAATTTCCTCATCAAAGCCGCTCTGCCTGCTCAATTTTGCAAGCAAATCCGCCTCCACCGGAAGTTGACCGTGTTCCTGAAGATAACGCAAAAGTGCACTTGCGACGCGTTGCGGTAAAAGGTAGAGACCGAGGAAGAATGAGAAACCGTGGCGAGCCATCTCATCCCAATCGTTATTCTTACCCCACAGACCATCCACACTGAGGTAATTACGCAAATATGAGGGCTCTTCCAGATTCCATTGATGCCGAAGGCTCTGTGCTTCGGTCAACATCAGGGATAAGTCGGGGTTATCCAACTGGTCATGTCGTTGAATGGCTTCATAAAAAAGGTCCCAGTGCTCATAGAGCTCATGGACAACGGTTTTAAAGACCTCGCGGTTTTTATCTTTTCCGCTGGGAGTTTTCTGCTTTTTCAATAGTGTCTGGATATACCCGGCAGCTTCAATACGCGCAGCCAAACGAAACTCACTGTCGGCATCCAGCAGTTCAATTTGTCCAATTTCCTTCAAGTAAAGACGCACCGGATCTTCCGAAAGCTCCAGCGCAAGCGATGGGTCTTCCAGAATTTCTAACGGGTCTTCAATGTTGTTTTCTATTGGCTCATCCCATTCATCAGGAAGGGGGTCAGCCATTCCAGTGTCAGAGTCTTGCAAATCCTCAACGGGGTTTTCTCCACGTTCTTCATCTACTGATGAAATATCCTGTTCGATCCTTTTTGCAGGAGTCTTTTTCCGCCGGGCGCCTGAATTCTTTTTGGGCGTACCGTTCTTCATGGGAGATGGGGTGTCAGGTTTGTTTTTTGTGCGCGGCATGTCATTAACTATATACTAAAGAATGATTTTAATCCAGTTGTACAGGTCGACTTAATGCCATATCCAGTTTTTCGCGCGTGCGTGTGAAATTCAGGATCATTTCATGGTATGAAGTCAGGCTTGCTTCATCCTGCTCTTGTACTTCCTGTTGAAAAACACGCAACTGTTCAATACCCTGCAGGATGCGTATGTAACGCAGGCGCAGCACCGTGCGCACCAGTTCTTCAACCAGACGCTGTTTGTTGGGTTCACCCTGTCCAATTGGTTTGAGCAGCTCTTCATAAAACGGCATCAGTGTATCGCCCAGGTTTTCCTCGATGTACTGCTTGGGCTCCAGCAAATCCTGTTCCAGCGATTGTTGAATAAATTGCATTAACAATTGATGATCCGATTTTTGAAATTCTTGCGAGCTGAAATGAGCCAATGTAGCTTTTTGTAAAACCCGGTCTAACTGATGCAGTATTTCAGGCTGGCGTACCATCAAACGCAGGCAGAATGTTTCCAGTTCATCCGCCAGCTTGTCCTGCGACTTTACCGACAGGGGTTGAGAACGCCTGGGTGAAGCCTCTTTTCTGCGTTCAGGGCGCGTTCCGCTTTGTCTGGAGTGGGCGCCTCCCACCACCAGGGCACGTTCATCCAGGCGCAGCAAACGCGCCAGTTTCTGCCGATATGCCTCTCGCTCAACGGCATTGGGCACATCGCTTATCAACGGTATCACCTGCTCAGCGATTTCCCGCTTCACCTTCGGGTCTTCGAGATCCCGCTCTGCAGCCAGCGTGTTCATTACATGTTCCACCACCGGCTTGGCAAGGTTAAGAATGTCGACCCAATTCTGCGGCGATTCCAGCACGATTTCATCAGGGTCTTTTCCCTCGGGCAGCGTGGTCACGCGCAAATCGGCATCCAAACGGGCTTCATACCGCACCAACCCGCGCGCGTCAAAAAGACCCGCCGCATCGGGCATGAAATCCGGGCTGCGATCCAGTGCTTCACGCGCCAGGTCTAAACCGCGCAGGGTTGCCTTCTGCCCGGCTGCATCCGGGTCCAGCGCCATGACAATCCGGCGCGTAAAGCGCTTCAACTGGCGAAAATGATGCTCATTCAACGCGGTCCCCATCGGCGAAACGACATTGGTAAAACCAGCCTGGTGCAAACCGATTACATCCATATAACCTTCGACAATCACCACCCGGTCTTCTTTACGGATGGATTTTCGTGCCAGGTCCAAACCGTAAAGCAGGCGGCTTTTATCAAAAAGCGGGCTTTGCGGTGAGTTGAGGTACTTCGGAAAGTCCTCATCGCTCAACGCACGCGCGCCGAACCCGGTCATATTGCCCGATATATCGCGAATGGGGAAAAGGACGCGGTTACGAAAACGATCATAAAACCCGCTACCATCTTGCCGGCTGACCGCCAACCCGGCTTCCAGCAAATCTTCCCTCTTATAGCCTTTTTCAAGAAAGTGCTGCTGTGCGGCATCCCACGAATCAGGTGCGTAGCCTAAACCAAAAGATTCGATGGTTGCCGTCGTCAAACCGCGTCGGGTCAGGTAATTCAAGGCGCCCTTCCCTGCAGGGCTGTGCAGCAAATGATGCTGAAAGAAGATCACACATTCTTCAAGGAGTTTGCGCAGGGTTTCCAGATGCGCATCCTCTTCTTTCTTCTCCGGCGTTAGCGGTTCCAGTTCAACACCAGCTCGTTTTGCCAGGTAACGCAGCGTTTCCTGGAAATCCCAGCCTTCCTTGCGCATAACATAGTTGAAGAGATCACCGCCTTCATTGCAACTAAAACAACGCCAGGTACCCGTCTCCGGAAAGACAACGAAAGCCGGTGTACGCGTGTTGGTATGAAACGGGCAAAAACCGATGTAGTTTTTTCCTGCCCGGCGCAATTTCACCGTTTCCGAAATCAGGTCTACGATATCCAGCCTGGATTTTATCTCATCGATCGTGCTCATGGCTCTCTTTTTGGTATGGGTCTGGCTTTTCTTCTAACGAAGACGTTTAGAGGAACCTCCGGTTGGGTAACGGGGGCTGTCTACCAATTATACCGGATGGACGGGTATTTCTTATCCAAACCATGTCAAATAAATTAAAACAAGCCCAGCGATCCTCAATACGCCAACCTTCCAAAAAAAACTACCATGCTTCACTGCTGTGCGCTGTCATCGCAAAATTGGTTATGCCTGTTTGCAATAAACCTTAGTGATAACGCAGAAAAACTGACATTAAAACTGTAGTTTCGCCAAAGTAGAATGAGCATTGGAAATCTGGTAGGATAAGTTTAG
>CAYRRA010000040.1:0-25266 GCA_964426355.1 uncultured Anaerolineaceae bacterium | reverse complement strand
TTTATTACACATTTTTTCACAGGAAATTGCTCGTCCTCTGTGACAAAATCGCCAAATTTTGCATAATTCAGCCTCAATTCGGGATAACTTTATCGAATTCCACCCACCACATTTAATAGCAGGTTGTTGTAAAAATAGGCGGCAAAGCCGCACTATTTTTACAACAACCTATCCACATTGGGGCGGGTGGGCGGGGAAAAATACTAAACTCGAAACATGTCGTTTGAGTCAGGATTTTGCCAATATTTTCCAAATAGAGAATTACTAAACCGGAATGGGTCAATTTACCATCCCGGCATATTGAGATTCTTGTGTTGAATACTAGAGATATTCACGCAACTGGCGAGAGCGGCGCGGATGGCGCAGCCGGCGCAGTGCCTTGGTTTCGATTTGTCGGATGCGCTCGCGCGTCAGCCCAAACTTCTGTCCTACTTCCTCCAGGGTATGAACGCGCCCGTTTTCCAACCCAAACCGCAGCCGTAAAATGTGCGATTCGCGGGGCGGCAGTGACTCGAGCACCTCCTGGATTTTTTCGCCCAACAGTTTGCTATATGTGCTTTGCAGCGGGCTGGGTGTGGCTTTATCCTCAATAAACATACCCAATTCCGATTCCTCATCCTCATCGTTAATGGGGCTGTCCAATGAAAGAGGCAGCCAGGATACGCGCAGCATCCAGTTAATTTTCTTCACCGACACATCAGTTTCCTTCGCCAGTTCCTCATCGGTCGGCGGACGTCCCAGTTTTTGTTCCAGTTCGTGCGTGGTGCGGTACAGGTGCCGGATTTGATCTACCATGTGCACCGGCACGCGTATCGTGCGTGCCTGGTCGGCAATGGCGCGCGTGATCGTCTGACGGATCCACCAGGTGGCATACGTGGAAAAACGAAAACCGCGCTTGTACTCGTACTTTTCCACCGCTTTCATCAACCCCAGGTTGCCTTCCTGAATCAGGTCGAGAAAGGGTACGCCGCGCCGGGTGTACCGCTTGGCTATGCTGACCACCAGGCGGGTATTGGCTTTAATCAAATGCTCCCGGGCAGCCAAACCATCTTCCACACAACCCTCCAAAATCACCCGCCGTTCGGGGTCATTCCCATTCAATTTTTCCAGTTCCTGCTGAGCACGTTTCCCACATTCGATACGCTTGGCAATATCGATTTCTTCTTCCATGTTCAACAATGGCACACGCGCCATCTCTTTGAAATAGAGCCCAATGGTGTCATCGCTGGAGATGGGGTCAAGTGTAGCGAAAGGGTCCATATCGCTGCTGGAGAAAAGGTCATCGTCAATGCCATCGTTATCCTGGTCGACCACCTCCACACCCCTGCGGCGCAGAATCATTAACATATTTTCCATACGTTCGGTATCCCGGCTGATAATCGGATGTACTTCAAGAATATCATCCGTGCTGAGATACCCCTGCACAGCGGCTTTTTCCAACAACAATGTCAGAATCTCTGAATTCCTGCTGCGTTTGTCTGGACTTTCCATTCAATCTCCTCCTGAATGGTTTACTGTAACTTCCTGTCTGAACAATCCAATGAAACTAAAATAACGTCTCAATCAAACACTCACCCCGGGGATAGTGGAGAAATGGCTGCTTCTTCGTTACTATGCGCGCATAAGCCCTTGTTCAGGTTTACACCACAGACAGGGCACAGACCTTTGCAATCGTGACTACAGAGCGGTTTGATTGGAATTTCAAGCAGTAAATATTCTCGCAATAACGGCAAAAGGTTAATATAACCATCATCCGGCAGGATGAATTCAGGCTCATCTTCCGGGGATTGTTCGTAATCCAATTCTTTTGCGAAAGCATATAACTCTGTAAATTGGGCGTGCAAGGGTTGTTCCATTTCCTCCAAACAGCGCACGCAAATAGCAGGGATATACGTGTTAAAATTGCCCTGGAGTAGGATCCCTTCAGACGTTCTACTCATCCGCAACAAACCAAGCAACTGGCTTGTGTGAACATCGCTGGAAAGGTCAATCCCCGGTAAATCAAACTGGAAATCGCGCTGCGTTCCTTTGGATTGGTTTAACAGAAAACCAACATTAATTCTAAGGGGGTTTTGTGAAGGGCTCAAGGGTCTGTTCTGGTTTCGTCAGGTTATAATTACTTTACGGCACATTATAGCACAACAGGTTAATAAAGTCAATTAATCTTAATATATTTCATAAATATTTAATAAATTACATCTTTTTAGGGCAACCTCCCATACTCTTTCAGGTGCATGATTAATGCCAGAATATAATCAACAACCCACTCAAAACCATCCTTTTCCATTTCAAGAGAAACAGACCCTCCTGCTCGCCAGCACCAACCGCGGCAAACTGGCGGAAATGCAGGCACTTTTTGACCTGTACGGCAGCCGGCGCTTTCACCTGGTCATGCCGGGCGATATCCGCCTGGCTTTGGAGGTCGAGGAAGACGGAAAGAATTATGCGGAAAACGCTGCCAAAAAGGCGCTGGCATACTGCCAGCAAAGCGGTATGACCACCCTTGCAGATGACTCTGGGCTGGAAGTGGACGCCTTGAACGGCAGACCCGGGCTTCATTCTGCACGCTATGCACCCCAACCAGGTGCAAGCGACGCCGATCGCCGCTCGGTTCTGCTGCGAGAGTTAAGTACATACCCTCGCCCGTGGACCGCGCACTTCCACTGCACGGTCGCAATTGCCCTGCCGTCCGGCAGGCTGTATTTCCAGGAAGGGCAGTGCCCGGGTGAGATCATCCCGCTGGAACGCGGCTCAAACGGTTTTGGCTATGACCCCATCTTTCAGGTTGCTGATGCGCGCTTCACAAACAAAACCATGGCGGAGCTGTCGATGGAGGAAAAGAACAAAATCAGCCACCGCGCACTGGCTGTGCGCGGTGTGATTAAAGTTCTGGAAGAGCTGTTTTTCGGTTCAAATTAACCCAATCCTTTCCCGCCCACACCTGTTAAAACAGTTCAATCTGGGCGGGAGGAAGGGTGAAAACCCGATCCAAATTCAAAAGAAAACGCAAAACCAATGCGTTTTTATTCCCGGCTCACGGTGTGAACCGTACAGCGGGCAAACGATTAATTATTTGCCAACCGAGTCGGGCAGGGCTGCAAGCTGTTCAATTTCGTCTTTTTGCAACACGCTGGCGAGGTCCAGGAGGATGATCAACCGGTCATCGATCTTGGCGATTCCAGTGATGAACCCTGAATCAACTGAGGTGACCATGCGCGGGGTCTCTTCGATGGCGCTTTCTGGGATGGTGAGCACCTCGGAGACCGAATCGACGATCATACCCACCTTCATCTCGCCGATGGCGATGTTGATGATGCGGCTCTCTTTGCTGTCGGTGCGCGAACCCACATCGAAACGCTTGTGCAGGTCAATCACCGGCAGCACCTCACCGCGCAGGTTGGTGACGCCTTCCACAAAACGCGGTGAATGCGGCACGCGTGTGATTTGCTGCATCTTAACGATGCCGTCTACGTTGGCAATATCCACGCCAAAAAACTCATCTCCAAGCTCAAAAACGACCAGTTGTCTTTCCATTTTTTATTTCTCCCAATAATATATTTGTCTAACGAATATGCTATCGTGCATCAATCGATCATCACCAGTGGATTATAAGTCACCACCGAAATATGACCTTCAAGGGCAATGTAAAGTTTCCCTCGGCTGTCTTCGGGTAGATTAATGACAACCTTATCATAAAAGACATCACCTAAATCATCACCCGGCTGCAAGGTGTTGTATTGCACATTGAATGTGCAGGAATCACCAACGTGGTAAACACCTGGACCGCAGGTGCCGACCAGCACGGCAAAGTGTGGGTCACCTCCATCAATCGCGATGGTTCCAATTTGAAGATCATCAATGAACCTCAACGTAAATTGCTGCATCACGCTCTGGTCCAGCCCAACGTTGATAAACTTCCAGTACGTGGGGGAAATGATGGGATTGCCCGCGGGCAAGCCGTGATCTCGCACATAAATTTGCTGGTAGTAGCCCATGCTGCCATCGCCAATCAAGTCGGCAAAGGTGACAAAGCTGGCATACTGCCCGCTGCCGTCCAACTGCGTGGCGCCCGAATTAGCCTGCGATTCCTCACCATATTGGGTGAGCGAGGTGCGCCAGGTGATATTATAAGCGCCGTAATCGAGCGTCCGGGAAAAGATATCCGGGCAGTTGATGCGTCCGCTGGCATCGAAGCATTCATAGTTGTTGTCGTTATAGACCAGGTTAGTGGAATAGGACGTGAACGCCACCACCGTGCCATTGCCGGAGATGGTTGGTGCAGTGGAGATGTTGTTCCCCTGCACGTTCTCTGAACTGACGGAAACCCGTTGAATATCGTGCACCAGCGCCGGGTCTGCCCCGGGGGTGAACGTCGCCACAAAGACATCGCGGTATCCGTTGCTGTCACCGCTTACCAGGTTGGTGGCATCCGAACTGAACGCCACGCGAATTTTGCCATCCTGTGTTTCGCCAATACTGGGCGTGAACGAATTGCCGTTACCCGCCTCACCGCCGGTTCCTTTTGAAACCAGGTAGATTTTTTCATCTGCACGATCCACCAGGTAAATTTGCGCCTTGGTGCCGTCCGGTCCGCTATACAGGTTGTTAGCATACGAGACAAAGGCAATAAAACGCCCATCGCTGGAGACCACCGGGTTCGTACAATCGCCGTTGGCTTGCTGACCGCTGAAATTTTGTGAAATCAGGGTCGTTTCTCCGGTCGCGCCGTTCACCTCGCGCACCTGGCGTAAGAAAATGTGCTGTTTGCCGTTGGTCGCCGGGTTGACCAGGTTGGTCGCCAGCGATTCAAATACCACCCAGGGGTTATCTGTGTTATCCAGGTAGACCACCGCGCCGGCGTGCACCGGGTTATCGACCGAGTTGGCAATCCGCCCGGGGCTGCCGGAATGGTTGTTGGGCAGCCCACCGGGGTAATTGTATGCCCGGCTGACCGGGTAAATTTTGGGCGTCGAACCACCGCCATCATAAAGGAAAATATCGCGGTACGGTCCGGGGTCGCCGCCATCCAGATAGTCAAATTCGGACGAATCGGACTGAAAGACAACAAAGCGTCCTTCAAGCTCGCTGCTCAAATCCTTTTCACGCACAAGCATTGGGTAGCGCGAATCAGCCAGACCGCCGCGCGTGATCATGGTAATCTCAACATCCACATCCAGCACACCGCTTTCTAATTGGCGGTTCATGATGAAGATATCCCAACCGTAATACTCGTCGGTCGTATCCATATCCAGGTTGCTGGCTTCGGAATCAAAAGCGACGAACATGCCGTTGTAGGAGATACTGGAGAAATAGGAATAATTGTTGCCTCGTTCTATGGGGTCGGCATTTTCATTTCTGGAAATCAGGATGCTGGCTGCGGTGCCGCCGGCAGCCAGAACCACGCCGACAAACAAATACAGCGCCAGCGTGCCCAACAGGCTTTTCCCCGGGCGTAAGAAGTGACGCATGTATGATTTTATCGACTTGTTCGGTTTTTTCATCCAATCCACGAATCCTGCTTCATACCGCGTTTTCGGTGTTAAAAACACAACCACCCGGACTTAAAGCTCAGGCTCCTGATTTCATTTTACATGAAATGAAAAACCTCCGACTTTACAGATTCATAAGGTTGACAGCAGCAAAGCCCGTTTGGCGTAAAAGAGACATTAATCTTTCTGTTTATTCCTCTCCGGCAGTCCGGCGAAGCTGCACATCCGCCTGTTCTTTGATCGCTTGCAGTGCCTGGACTTTTTCCGGTTTGCTTTCCACCAGCATCTCCCAAAGTGCGCTCACCAGTGCACCTGCATCCAGCCCTTTCTCTGCATACAAGCAGCGCCGGGCGATTTCAAGGTCAAATGCCTCGTGCTGCGCCAGGATGGCTGCTGCCTGGTCTTGCTCTTCTTTCGTCAAGACGCGCTGCCAATCCAACCGCCCCTCACTGGTCACCCCTTCCACCGGCAAACCGGCTGCTTCCAGTTCTTTATGCAGTTTCAGCGGGTTGATTTCTTTTCTCGCTCCCGGCAGTTCAAATACATCGCTTTTCATTAATCCGTTCTCCTCTATCTACATCATATAACTTGCCGACATTCCGCCGCGCATAGCATCCGAGCCGCCGTTTGAGCCGTAGAACGTTACGTTGGCTGCGCCATACTCCAGCATATAGTAAATGTTGATCCCCACCGGCACCTGCTGCACAAGCCTGGCGATTGCCGGACCGATCCCGCTGCTGGCATGTTGGGCACGGATAAGCGCATGGTTTACGCTGGTGCTGTTTGCACCGATGCCCACCCCGGCATTGTTCCCGCTGGTGCTTTGCATCATCAAAGCCGCGGTCACCTCAATACCCTCCACGGGCAAACCGGCAACCAACCCAAACTGGTTGACCGTGCTACCATGCGCCGGACGCCAGCTTGAAGTGGAATACGTCCAACTGTTATCGCCCATCTCATAATGCAGGATGCGCTGCAAACGGTTATACATATTCCAGACATAACGCAAATAAGGCGAATCGCAAGAGACCCCGCTGGTTCCCACCGTTGCTACAGTGCCCAGGTAAACCCGCGTGGGGTCAACGCTTTTCACCAGCACGCCATCTTGCGTACCCAGGGCAGTTGCCCTGGCGTTTGAACTTGCCCAGGCACAAGTTTCCAGCTTCAGCGTACCCGCGTCATCGCATAAAAAAACATCCGCCGGACGGCTCGCCGGTAACCCGCTTAGCGACACGTTCAGCTCATCAAATGTATGCTCTTTCCATCCCAGCCCGTGCCCATAGACGCTCACCCGGTTGCCCGTATACGGGGTGTAATACACCGTCCCGCTAGAATAGACCGCCAGCGGTGCGGGGTCGCCGCTGGAAATCGTCAGCCGTCCGTCAAAGACCTGCTTGCTTTTCATCCCCAGGTTGTGCTGCAAATATTCGCACCGCTCCGTATAAATACTGGAGGATTCAATCTGCGAACCGTCCCAGTAGAAACCGCCGATCCGCCGCCGGTCGGTGCTCTCAATGCTCGTCGTGTTCACATCCAGCGAGAATGACTGGTTGTACGCCGAGCGCACCACAAACACATAATACTGCGCTGCTGCGCCGCCCGGTTTGCTGCCAGCAGAAAGGTCGATATTGACCGTGCTGCACAACATGACGCCATTGACCATCAGTTGTACCGGATATTCTAAGGATGCCGGTACGCGCACGCGGTCTGTTCCCAGCAGTTCCAGGCGTAACCCTTCTTCGTATCGCCCCAACAACGTCCCCAATGAGGCTGCATGATCCGACCCCATTCCCAGGTACAGCGCATCGCTGCGCAAGTTGTTATAATGCGCGCTGGCGGTCGGCTGCCCCGGGTTGACTTCACTTGATAAAGGATATGGCATGGTTGATTCCTTGTAGATAAAAAGATAGATGAGAAATGAGAGTTGAGATTGGTGATTTGTAACTGGTAATGAGTAATCAGGGAAAAATCGAAATGTCCCATCACAAATTACTCAGAACGATTCTCTTCTCTCGCCTCTCCATTTTCGACCCTCTTCAACATTTCCTGCACGTCCAGCGTTTCACCGGCAAAGCGGTATAACAGGCGCAGGTATTCGGCATCATCGATTAAGCCGTCCTTGCGCATCCGGGCAGCAACCGGGGCAATGTAACTTACCGCCTGTGCCAGGTTGACGTTATCGCGCGCGCTGATATCAGCCCCCTTCACACACACGTCCGCAGCGGCGTTTACAGACCGGTCTACATAAGCCCGCCGGCGCAGCACGATTTTGAGCAAATCCGCCAGCAGCCAGAGGAAATTTTTTTGCCGCTGCTCAAACTTCCGGTATGTCGGACCGCCTGCGGCTTCTGCCGTGGTGCGCGTGCTGCTTTCCGGCTCCGCCAGGAAATGCATTGGAATGCCGCTCCCGGCAGCAATCATCTTTTTCAACGCGGTGCCATCGCTGAGCGCATCCTGGCTGTTCAACTGCGGGTTCAAAATCGACCACTCCTCGCTTTCATCCGTCACCAGGATCGAACCCGGTCTGGGCGGGTTGGCGTTCAAGGCACGCTGCCGCATGACGCGCTCGGCTTCACTGGTAAACCTGGCTTTCACCACGTACAAAAACGCCGTTCGAAAACGGTTCAGCCGGGCGCGGTCCTCCAGCCAGTTTGCATAGCGCGCCAGCCAGCGCAACAACGGAGCCAGGTCCGATTCACCCCATTGCGCCCCCACCGGTCGGTTCACCGCATAATGCACCATCACCGTCTTGAAAACCCCCTGCTCGTCCGGCTCATCCCGATTTATGCGGTAAACCTCCCACGGGGCAGGGTTCATCTGGTCAATATTTGCTTTCGGGTAAATACAGGTTTCCTGTTCGATGTCATTCTCGGCGCACTCGATCCTCTCGATATTTGCGGCTGGAACGGCGCGCACATAGCTCATCCCGGAGACGTCGGTGCTGACCAGCAGGAACAGGTTGCCCGTCCGGCTCAGTTCATCGCACCATTCGCTGATGCGCACCTCTAACCGGTTGAGCGGATGCTCCCAAAACGCCCGCAGAAAACCTGCCGCCAACTCATCCTTGCAGTCCAGCGCAACCCCGCCGCCCACCACATACTGCGTGGTCAGTTCAACAATCCGCCGCGCGAGCGGGTTGACCCGCCACGCTTCCAATGCCTGCTCAAAAACCTCGTTGCGGTCATACGCATACCGGTCGCGCGGGCTCTCCCCCGCAGGGTAAGCGCCGACCAGAAAACGGTTCTCGCTTTCCGTCATCGCCATCCCAAAACGCTGTACATGTCGTTCATGCCCCTCCGCGTTCCGCCCGCGCATCCGCCTGAACAGGTTTTCAAGGACGCCATTTATCATATTCACTCCCTTTCATCCATCACTATGTGTCCACCACAAAACAAACATCAACGCCAATACGATGTAGACCAGGTCAGGGCGCCATCCCAAACGCTGTTGTTGAAATCCTCTTCATCAATCACACCGTAATAAGCCCCCACATTGGTCAACTGCACCCGGATAACCGAATGGTCGCGGTAATGTTTCTCGGTAGCAGCATATTCAATGGCTCCTAAACCGGTGATGGCTCCCAGCCCAAAGGCTAGTTGAATCCCTTCCTGTTTCCCAAGATACTGCACCAACGTTTGGTACATCTCCATGCGGGTCTGGGCGTGCAGCGAGCCATCCGGGTTCAACAATCCATCCGCCAGGAGCACATCGAAATAGACCCATACTTTCATTGGCTGGCTGGTATCGGTGAAGACCTCGCGTTTAATGGCAATTCCCTCCGGGTAATGGCTTGCCGGGTCGAGGATAAAGCCATACCCATCCCCCAGGTTCACCGTGTCATGTGTCAACGTCAGGTGACAATCCACACCAATATTCGGCATCACTCACTCCATTCCATCCTCTTTGCCAGGCGGTTTCAACGCTCCGCTCTCAATTTGCAGAACGCGCTCATCGTGTTCCCGTCAATCAACACCTGGCAGACCAACCGGTACACATGCCCGCTCAGCAAGCTGTGTACCATCGGCGTGATGACTTCATTCCCTGCCACCCCGGCGCTGCCTTCGAGTTTTGCGCTGCTCACATCCATCGCCGTCGTTTCGTCATACAGGGTCACCTGTGGGCTGCCCGGTACACCCCAGCGCGTGAAGTCGATCCTGTAAATCATGCGCTCATCTTCTCCCTGTGTCAGCGGAGATTCATTTACCTCGCGTTTACTCTCGCTCATCCTTACCTCATCTTCCCCTGTGCAGGCGGTTTACGTCCTTGCGCCAGTCCCGCTGTTTTTCCCCTGTGGATGGCTACCCGGTTGAGTGTCCAGCGCATCGCAACTGCAACATTCGCACCGGTACCGCCGTGCACGCCTGTCTTTCTTGAAGGGCTACCGCTTTTACCCTGGAACGCAGCGTCAGCACCACAGCAGCGTCGATTAATGTAGCTTCCCCCAACAAGGCTGTGCACATCAAACTGTTCACAGCCAGTTGATACATCGATGTTACGCTGACCCCTTCCACACTGGCGTTGCTGACCGCATCCTGCGCTGCCAGGTCATGTGTTATACTGCCGGGCGCCAACGGCAGCGCAATCCCATACGATACAGGCGGCATGTCTGCATCTGCGGGGTTATTGCTCGTCCAGGCTTCCCCGTTCCCCACATAATTCTCCAGCAGGCTCGCACCCCACAACGGCGAGAACAGGTACAGCCCCTCCAATCTCACCGGCAGCCCGCGCGCCTTCTCTTGCAGCAATTCGGCTTCACTCAGCACCGCATTCCAGATTTTGATATAAGCAAAATCCGCTTCCAGCGCAGAATACCAGGCGTCATGCCCCAGGCGCACACAGACTTCGTCCCATGTCCCTGCCATGTACACTCCCGCGGTTTGCTGGCTGACAAACCCCGCATCGTCAATCGCTGCCCAATACCCTTTCAAATCCGCAGCGCCTGTGCCTGCACAGGTCAGTGCAAAGAAAAACCACTGGTTCATTGCGGGGAAGCTGGGAAACGCCAGGTAATCAGCCGATGATTCAAGGCTCAATTCCTCCCCCACCAGCCACATCCCCAGCCAGGAATTTCCGTCATCGTAACTGATGATCGCCCGGTACGCCCAGCCTTCAATCGAAACCGGCTTTACCCAGCCGCAAATCGTGAAGGAAGTAGAGTCAGGTGGATCGGTTTCTGTTCCATCCAGGCGGATATTATTCGTGCCGCTGATCAAAATGCTCATCTTTACACGTTATCCCGCAGTTCCACAGCCAGCACATAGCAGTCGCCGCTGGCGGTGTCGTTCGTGCCGTCATCGGCATCCCGCATCAGTTTCAACCTGAAGTAATCGCCCGCCGCGATATTATCCTTGTTTGTCAGTGTAATGGTCGCCTGGTCAATATACCCGGCTGTGCCCGGCACAGTTGCAGCGCTCATCCCGTTTGCGGTATCAAAACTCTCCCCTGCGTCCAGGTCTATAGCATCGCCATCGCTCACCGCCTCCACGCTTGCCTCAAAGTCCACTGTCCCGCTCACTGCGCCTGCCATCATATACGTCACCACTACTGCCAGCGTCCCAGCCAGTCCCTGCGGAGCCACCCCTGTCCAGAAACAAACCTCGTCATTGCCCGCATCAAACGCCAGCACCGGTCTGCGGTTCACCAGCTTAAGCTGCGGATAATTGCCCGCTGGAAATTCTGCCGCAAACGGTAAAAAAATCATGCGTGTGTTCGCCATCCATCCAACTCCCTTATGCGCTTAGCAAAGACTTCGCTCAATCGCATCAGTGCCACTCCACTGAAAACAGCGTTTTGTGGGCTGTGCCTTCCATTAAACCTCCGGTTGCCCACCCTACCATGCCCGCCCCCCCAAATCACCCGGTACTTGATCCCCTGCGCCCACTTCAACCACTCTCGGCTCTCTCAGGTTGGCTCCCCAATCTCAAAGTCAAAAGAAGAGACGTTGGCATAATCTCCCGCAGCCATCATCTTGCTCGAAATCGTGGTCACTAACAGCAGCCTGCTATTGACGGTATCCAGCAAAGCAAGGTGGGTCACTGTTCCCGCAGCGAATACTTCCACGTTGCTCTGCGCCGAAACGGTCACCTTTCGCCCACCGACCTCACCATCCGAGACCGCAAAATCGTCCCCATCCAGCGTCACTTCCGCCACTGCAAAGCTAACATTCGCTTCGGTATAACTCGTCGGTTCTGCAGTACACATTGTCATTTTGTCACAGTGGGTCTCAAAGTAACCCACTGCGCTATCCAATACATCCGGATGTACATACTTGCCCATACTCTCCTCTCAACCATCCCACCGATCCAGCTTCCACCCGGCAGGTGCGAACACCGCAAACAACGGGCTGCGCTTCAAGGTATTTAAATCACTCAAGAAGGTCATCACCATCTTTTCCGCCCAGTTTTGTAGCTTTTGCGGCTCACTGATGCGGTTTCCGTACGCCTCAACCAGTTGGATGCCGCGGGTCAGTGCAGCTTTTCCGGCTGCGCCGTTGGCGAACATGGTCTCGTCCGCTGCGGGTATGCTCGTCTGAGGGGCACCGTTCAACCCGGCAATCGTGTGCCCGGTGGTATAAACCAGGCGCAGAGCCTCTCCAACCGCTGGAATACGGTTTCCGCCCAGGTACACGTACGCGGCAGCATCGCGCGTGTAGAAATACCATTTTTCAAACGCCACAGGAGAAGGGTTCCCGCTGACATAGGGATAATTCACCTCAAGGATGTTCACCAGCTCTTGCAGGGTCGCCAGAGACTGCTCGCGCCCGGCTGTGGTTACTGGCAGGCAGCCCGACTTCACTTGCGGCAACACCTTACCATAAGCAATCAGCGCCCATTGCAGGGCTTCATCCAGCACATCATCGGCAAAGCGCGTCCCGCCGGGGTCGCCCAGCACCCGCCTTGCCATCGTTCTGAAACCCGCCAGGTCGGTCATTTCGCACCTGCCTTCGCTGCGATCTCCCCTCTGCGCCGGGCTGCTGTTGTTGATTTTGTTTTCTGCAACAGCGCTTTATCTTCCCCGCCAGCATCGGCAACTACTGGCTGCACCGTCAGCCCCACTGCCCCCAGCTTCTTCAACGCCTCTGAGACCTGCTGCGGGGTGAAGGTGTGCGCGATATACGCACTATCGCGCACCATCATTCCGCCTGTGCCGGTTGGGTAACAGCTTACCGGCTCCTCGCCCAGCAGTTCCGCTGCAATTTGCGTCAGCAACCACTTTGCTGCCATCTCAACTGCGCCCCGAAACCTGAGCCCGGAAAGTTTCAGCCCTCAACGCTTCTGCGGTAAAGCTCTTCCCCACCAACGGCACGTTTTTCAACGCAAGATGCGTCAACCTGGAAGAAAAAAGCTGCGTGATATAACCGATCAGCACCATCGCCACTTCAGCCAGTGCGCCTGCCTGCCGGTCGAACCCGCTTAGATCCAATTCCGGGTGAAACACCCTCAGAACAAAGAGAACCATCAACCCTGCCAGGTTGAACCCGGCGCTCCAGGTCTGCGCTGTGCCATCCTTCACCACCCCAGCCAGCTTCAAAATGTTAATCAGCACCGCGATCAATGCCGCAAAGCCCACCAGGGATGTCCATCCTGTAAATAGCTCTTGTAATTCCATTTCCAACTCCATCTCCTATCTGAATTTACACTTCGCCCAGAACGAATTTTCTTCACATCCTCACAATTCTCATGACTCCGTGTGCTACACCCTCAATTCAAAATGTGCGCAGGCTCCATAGAGGGTAAAGACAGTCGTGGCTGCCGCATCGAGTGAACATTCGAGTACGTACGCATCGCCCTCATCGATATAAACAGGTTCACTCAGCGTTACCGTCATCGTATGATCCCCCAGCGCTTTGCGTTTAGCGGCGCTGTCATGCCCGGCGTCCACCGTCACAGTCACATCCTCACCGCTGACCGCCGAACCGGACGCCGGCAGGCTCATGTGGTGCAAGGCAACGGTGGCAAAATCATCCGCTGCCGCAGTGCCGATTTTATAAAACACCTCCAGGCTTTTCAGCTTTGCGCCTGCTTTCACCTGGCTGTTTCCCGGCAGCGCCAGCGGGATCAGCAATTTAAAGCTGGCGTCACCTGCCGTCCGCGTTTCTGCAACAACATTGCTGCTTACGCCGTGCGTCCACGTCCCCGCGGATTTGGCAATGACCGCCGGGGGGATAAACATGCTCATGTTTGTGTTGTTTACATAACCCATCTCGCTCAACTCCTTATCAACCGGAAACGTTGCTTTTATGCAGCGGGCGGTAATCGTTCACCCAGACCGCCAGGAAATGGCGCACCTTCAAGCGGTGTTCGTCGTTGGTGAACACTGCCGGGCTCAGGGGATCACCGGCAATAAAGACCTCCGGCATCAAACCAAAGCGTTCACCCACAAAAATAGCCGGCGCAATGCGCGGGTCGCAGACCGCCCCCCAATTGTTCCCATCCACCCACTCCGGCACGGTGATTACATCGCCGGGTTGACCGCGCTGCTGGTTCTCGCTGTAAATATTGGCGGCATTTTCCAGGCTGGGGTATAAAATCTTCATCGCAGTAAGCTGCAAAGCGCGCGGCACCAGGCAGTATTTCGGGTTGATCGCCATCTTCGGTCCGCTCCCATACAAACCCGCTGCGTTCTTCACCAGCATGGGCTGGTTGTAGACCGCCGTGCTGACCACCTCCCACTGCGAGGCGGATAATGCGGTGGTCAGCAGGTTGGCATGTCCGCCCGTTACGCTGATGGCATCCGCGTTGAACAATGCCCCGCCATCCGCCATGACCGGACCTGTCCCGGTGTTATCGGTAAAAATAGCTGCCACCAGCGCGCTGATCTTGCGTAAACCGGCGCTTGCCAGTTCCTTCGGGTAAGCCGCCAGCTTGCGGGTCTCATCCCAGTCGATTAATTCCAGCGTCAGCGGGATATATCCGCCGTACTTGTAGAACGTACCGGTTTCCGGGGAATCGCCGATTTCCAGTTCTGCATATTCAGCGCCTTCCGCCACAGGCGGGAGCGTGCCCACCGTTCCGACCAGGGTTCCTGTAATGGTATTGAGCGTGTTAAAATGCTCCACCGTGACCACATTTTTCCACCAGTCATACCCGGCACGCCCCAGTACTTCCCACTGGTTTACCACCACCTTGTTCAGAGCATTCTTGATGATGCCGGTGAAGTCCGCCGTTCCCGCAAGCTGCACCCGGTCAGCATAATAACCACCGTGCAAGTCAAAATCACCTGTGAGCAGCATATACAATTCGCGCACCCCTTGCAGCTTATGAACGTGCAGCCCTTCAGTTCCCCGCTCGCGCGGCGCGCCTAAAAGGTCATCGGCAGCCGCCTGCAGTTGGTCGCGCGTGTTGAACATGCCTTGCAGCCGACCAGGACCCTGCACCGTCATCCCGCCGGTCAGTTCGCTCACCAGGCTACGCGCCTCTTCAACTGCTTTCTGCAGCTCAGGCGGCTCAAATACCCTCCCGGCAAACTGCGCCTTGACATGCTTTTGCATCGCAGCCGGCAGTTTGCTTGCCCCCAGCGCAGATTCCAGCAGGTAAGCGCACATCTCCACGCGCACCTGGCGCGCCGCCTCCGCTTCTTTTGCCAGTTGAGACTGGCGTTTCTGCTCATCCAGCAGCAGGCGCACCGCCTGGCGGTCTTCCTCAAACTGCCCCTTCTCATCCAAAACAGGCATTTTCTGCGTATGGATGGAACCTTCCGCAGATTCCTCCAATTTCTCCATCATGGTCACTTTTTTCTCCTTTATTATGTTTGGTTTTTGATTGTCGAATCCTTCTTGCGGTCCACGGGGAAAAACCGCGCTTGAATTCAAAGCCCTTAAAAATGCACCTCCCCTGGCAGGGTTATAAACCAGGTCCACACTGTACACCCGTAGAATCTGCTCCACCTGCTTGCTCTTTGCTGTGAACAAAATATCCGCCGAAAAACCAATCTTCGGTAACGGACCCGTTTCCTGGATCACCTCCTTTCCCAGCTCGGTCAATAATTTCCCGCCCGGACCGCTCGCCCTCAGCTTCACTTTTACCCCTTGCTGAACAGCATCCCATTCCGGCTCATAAAACACGCCCGCCAGGTCGCGAACCGAGCGTTCCCACCAGCTATGGTCGATAAAACATTCTGCGCCGTCCCACAATGCCAGCGATTCACGCAAAACTTCAGGGGTGAAAACCCAGCCGTTGCCATCTCCAGCAGTGATTGCCAGCACCTCGAAGAGCCCCTTTTGCGTCACGGCACCCTGAGCGTTTAACTTCTGCCTGATTTCTCTCAATATCCCATCTCCTTTCATTTTTCACTCTTGCCTGCGCCTGTAGAAACAAGCTAAAAACCTGCATCCAGGTCGTCCAGCACGTCAGCGGTTTGCAAGATGACCCCCGGCGCTGTTAGAACCCAGTTTTGCCGATCCAAAACGGCGCTGAGTGCCGCACTGACCAGCAGGTCATCGTGCAGGACCTCACCGGTTTCAGGATGACGCCTGCCATCCGGCACCCCCCAGCACATCCTTTTCCCCGGCACATCGAGCACGCGATATTCGCAGAACTCGCACTGCTCCCAAAAGCGTTTGCTGGTTTCGATCATGCCGGGCGATCCCCAGACCTGTGCTTCCTTCCACCTGCCGCTGTCACAGATGGAGAGAAAATCCCAACCCAACTGGCTTTTGCTGGCAGCAGTAAAAACAAACGGGATGATGCGCTCGCCAAATGTCTTTACCAGGAAAGAAGTCAAACCCGCTCCAACACCGGTTGCATCGACCACGGCATAACGCACCGACCAGTGCTCCAGCAGCGCACGTAATTTCCCATAAAGCTCGCTGTGCCGAACGCCAATCCACTCGCGCCGCCCCACAACCCGGTAAACGGGTGCCTGAAGCCCTTCATCGTGCAGCGTACGCAAATCACACAACACAATGGTTACGGCTGTCAGGTCGCGCCCCGGGTTTTGCAAAGCCTGCGGGTCGTCTCCTGCGCCCTCATCCTCGCCAGCCAGGTCGATCAGTGCAGCATAAACCTCCCCTGGCAGTGGTGCATCCTGCGGGATATGCCTGCCCTGCATCAATGCCCTGCGTTCGGGGGGGAACATCCCTCCATCAGCATGGATTTCCTCTGCAAAATACTGCGTGCGCACCAATGGATGGTCGCGCCCGAGACGGGACACCTGCCCGGCAACAAAACGACCATACGCCGGCACTTCGCGCGCCACGTCCTCTGCGTCGATCACAAAGGCTCGCCGGATCCCATCCTGTTGCTCGGCTTGCCTTGCCGCCTGGAGCTCTCTTGCCAGGAGCGTGCGCCCCGTCCATGCCGTGCCCCAAAATACGCGAGTGGCGTTGGTGCTGGAAGCCATCGGAGCGATGTCTTTATCGAACTTGCTTGTGCGCACGTCCTGGGCTTCATCCACCTGAAGCAGTAAGTTCGCCGTCGCGCCCACAATGTTCGTCTCCGGTGAACCCGACAGGAAAAAGATGCGCGCGTTTCCTACCCGGTAGATATAGCCTGACTCCTTTTTCCAGTTTCCACGCGTAAGCAGGTTTCTGTTCAACACCCTTTCCAGGCGACGCATGGCATTCAGGCTCTGCGGTTTCCAGGTCGGGCTGACCTTGACCATCTCCACCTCAAAATTTCGGTACATGGCAAGCAAGAATGCCTCAATCTGCGCCTGTAATTCATTTTTGCCGCTCTGGCGTGGGAACATGATCACAAATGAGAGCCCCAACCCTTGAAAAACCGACTTAATCACCGCCCGGGCGACATCTTGTTGATATTGACGCAGCGCCAGACCGCCCATCTCCCGGGTGAAGTGAACCACATCCCGCAAGAGCGCCTTGGCAGTATCCAACCGCTGCGCCTCATTAAGGTTGAGCACAGCCGCTTCACTCATTGCTGCCCGGCTCCGATACCGGGTGGAAAAAGGCATCCATCCCCAACTCCTGCGTGACTTCGCTGAGAGCACGGTTCAGCACGGCTGCCAGGTCGCCATCTTCACCGCCTTTCATGCTCTTCTGCAATTTGATTAATGCCGCCAGGCGCGTACATGCCATTCCAAGCGTTTGCAGCGATTTCATCCACGTCTCCAGGTTATCCTCTTCGCCATGTGCGGCTTCAAAGACCCGGCGGATCAATACCCGCAGCAGCGTAATCTCATCCAACAGCCCCTTCCCCTCCGGGATTTTCTCCAGGTCGGACGATTCCGGGCTGCGAAAACGGCGGCTGTAATACCCGTGCTGCAAATGGTTTGCCTCATCTCTGGATGTGTCCTTACTTTTTCTCCTCGCCAATTGTTCGTTCTCCCACTCCTTGTTTATGCATTCCCTGACCACTCCAAACGATTTGCCGGGGGGCAGCCCGGGAATGTTCAAGGGCAGCGGTTGGGTTCAAACCCAATTGGCGCAACTGCGCCGCCGCATCGCTTTTCTCACTCACCTTTGAACAGCCCGGCAAATGGCATCGGATTTGTCGTTCCACGCCAGGAAAGGCGTTTTCCGCTCACCTCACTGCACTGCCCGCCGGCAAGCCCGGGCAGGGAACAGACTTGACCCCCTCAGTTGCCTGCTCCCGTGTGCCCCAAATACAGCTTGTTTCTTCTTTTTACGAGACTCTCACCACTGAAATTATGTTGGCTTTACTTTCCCCAAGATCCTCGCTGGATCATCAGCCTGGTGTGTATCCATCGTCTCTTTTTGATTTCAAATATAGTACTTATGTTCTATATTTGATTACCATTTTGACGGTTTTTTAAAAAAATTCAAGCTGTCGCATTATGCAGACAGCCAGGTTCATTAGTTTACGTGCTTGCAGATATGAAAAACCAAACCAGTGTCTCAAGCAGAAGACTCTGCGCGCAGAACCGCCAGTCGCTTGAGGATGCTCACCAGCTTGCCGCTTTTCAGCATAGCCCCCCAGTGTCCATCCACAAACCGTTCGCCGCGCACGCAAAAGGTCAACAATGTCTTTATTTCCCCCAGCGTTGCATTCCTGACCCTTTCCTCATCTTCTAACAAATCCGCAGCATGATGCGGGATATATTCATAATCACACCAGCAAGGCTTCCCTGCCAGGCGAAAGAACGCCTGCACATCCTCGCAATACTGGGGATACGCCTGTGAAAATCCGCCTGCCCTTTCCTGGCTCTGTTGAACCGTGAAATCGCGGCAGGGCACATCAAACGCGGGCAGAAAAGCCAGCAGTTCGTCCATTTCTTTCCGGGTAATCAATGCGTCATCTTTCATTCAAACCCTCACATCATTATACCGGGCAACCCACTTGAACGATGTCTCACCCTTTTTTCAAGCCCAGTTTAAATCATATTGGGGAATGCCATAACAACCCCGGCATTCCCCAACATTTCAACAGGTCCAATCGACCTGGTATCCTCGCACCCTGCTGCGACTCTCAAAATGCAGCAGGTCAGTTGACAAATACCTGCCTGATCTCATCGCTCAACAGGTAAATGATGACCACGGCGCCGATCAAAGTACCCACTGGCACACATAAAGCCATCAGCAAACCCAACGCAATTGCCAGCCAGCGTGTCCAGTTCCAGCGGCGAAGCAGCCCAAAACCTGCCAGCAAGTAAAGCAAGCCAGAACCGCCAATCAGCAGCGCAAGAAGAATGAGCGCAACCAATGCTGCCGTCAATCCCACCGGGTCATCGACCGTCATGACCACCGCCGGGACCGGAATCGCCAGGATGATCACCCCGATCAGCAGACCGGGCAGCGCCATCAGAAAGTGATACACCGCCGTCAGAACCAAACCTTCAGGTAAGTGTTTCTTTTTTAAACTGTCCACCGCGGGCTGCGGTTTTGGGGCAGCGGCAAACACCGGTTCGGCGTTTTCATTCATTTCATCGCCGTTCTTTACAGATTGGTCTGTCATTTTAATTCTCCTTTCAGTACCACATGACTCACTTATTTATCGCCCAGGCTGCGGATTGTGCCAATGCCGTCCACCTTCTGGCTGACCTGCGGGCTGCCGTAATAGCGCACCGAACCCGCACCACTGATCTCCGCTTCCAGTCGATCGGTCACCCACAGGCGCACTTCGGCTGCACCGTTGATCACCACAGTGCTATTATTGCTCTTGAAATCAGCCAGGTCAACCGAACCCGCACCGTCCACCCGAACTGTCACATCCTGCGCGCTTCCGCTCAGGTTACATTCCGCACCGCCATCTAACTGTAAATCCAGTTCCCCAAGGTCCACCTGTTCCATGTCAATATCGGCAGCCCCGTTGATGTTCATCTCAAGGCGTTCGCCCTGCCACTCTTTCGTCACAACTTTGGCAGCACCGTTGACCGTGATTTTTTCAATATCGATCACCGAAAGATTGAACCGAATGGTGCGGGTAGGAATCAGGTTCAAACGCGGAAAATCTTCATCAAAAGAAATAACCAGCGTGCCATCCACCACTTTGGTCTGGATTCGCTCGATGATGTTATCCTCCGCTTCAATCTCAAGGCTTTCCTGGTCGCCCTGGGTCAGGTATAGTTCGCCAGCGCCATCGATGCGAATCTTGTCAAACCCGCTCACCTCACGTGTCTCGCTGACCACATTCCCCGAACCACGCAGCACCTTGCCGAAGTTGAAATTTGAAATACCACATGCACCCAGCAGAACAGCGCTGAAGATCATCAAAACCAGAAATATACTCTTTTTCATTGTAACGACTCCTTGTTTCTCTTTACCCATATATACGCAGCAGCGGGATTAGAGTTGCAAGGCTTTACCCCCCGCCCTCATCCTTCGTATTGGAAGACGTATTGCCCGTAACACAAAGCCATTCCAAAAACACACACCAAACAAGACACCTGTAAAGAGTCAGTCAAAAATATCTGAACCGCAAACCCATTAAAGGTGAAAATGACGAACAGGCTGCGCCGGTCCTGTCCGTCAAAAAGAACCGCGCCAGGCTGTTCTGGCTCCTGACGCGGTTTCAACAGCAAGTTATAGCTGGATCTCAGTACCCATGATGTAGTTCTGCAAACCTTCAATCAGGCTCTTCTGATTGGAGATGATTGCTTTAACCACATCGCCGATGGAAATCACACCAATCACCTTGCCTTTTTCAACCACGGGCAAATGACGGATATGTTTATCGGTCATCTGAGCCATGCAAGCGTCCATTGTGTCATCGGGTCCAATATAATACACTGTTTTGGTCATCACCTCGCTGACCGGCGTCTCGTAGGACTTTCCCTTTAAACGGCAGCGGCGGGCATAATCCCGCTCAGAAAAGATGCCCTTCACCTGGTCACCCTCCATGACCAATACCGCACCCACGTCTTTTTCAGCCATGATTCTCAATGCGCCAAGAATCGTCGCTTGCGGAGGGACTGAATAAATCTCTGTCCCTTTTTGATGTAAGATTTGTCGAACTGTTGCCATTGTTTTCCTCCCGAACATAATTTGGTTCAGTTGACGGTCTATTATTAGTGTATAGTTTTTTGATTAAAAAGTCAATTAATGGTGAATGAATATATCATCACCAATAAAATCTATTTATTCGATATTTTATTCGACCCGAACCATGCTTATTCCAGGCATCAAGGCTGTTGGAGAAAAAAACAGGACTGACAGTTTTTCCCTTTTCACCCCTTGACAAAAGATAAAAAAAAGGCATAATAATATATAGAATAATTGTTCTATATTATAGAATCCAATCTGCCTGGATGTTTCAGCATAGGAGAACGATGACCCGTTTATTATTTTTGCCCAATGACCAGACGTTTCTTTGGCTTGATTCCTCACTCCCTGCCGAAGAGGTGGTTGAGGCTGTGCTCGCCGGACAGTGGGTGCCGCCAGAACCATACAGCACAGCGCTGGCACAGCTAAAACATGAACACCCGCTGCAAGCTTTTCAGCAGGGCAGTCTGGTTGTCATTACCACCTCACAGCCATTAGACCTTGAAGTACGCGCCGTCGCCGGTCCGGCATCTTCAGATATGATGCTCACACCGCGGCAGCACGATGTGCTGCAATGTCTTGCCGAAGGCTTGACCACCAAAGAAATCGCATTCCGTCTCAAATTGCGCCCGCGCACCGTTGCCATGCACATCGCAGCATTAAAAAATCGGCTGGGCACCACAACGCGCGCGCAATCCGTGGGGCGCGCAGCGGCATTGGGGTTATGCCGACCGGGCATTTTCAACCGCCCTCGCCCTATACCCTGAGATCCAACAAACCCAGCAAAATCTTTGCAGCCCGCCAACCCGCCAATTGGAGAAATTCATCCGCACCGGCGGGTTCGCGGTATTTAACTACACCAAATATCATTCATAAAATCGAAAGAAAACACTGGCAAGATTCATAAAATTCTGGTATCGTAGTATCAAAACAGAAGAATGAATTCGTTTTAAGCAACCATATTCTTTCTGATATATTCACAAATGGGTGGTACTTATTCCTGTTTCATTTCAATAAGAAATTTCTACTATTAATGAAAAGAGACAGGCTTAGCGGGAGAGATCATAAATGATACTCGATAAAAAAATGCAAATATTTCTTGCCGTTGCCGAAGCCAGCAGTTTTAGCCAGGCATCAAAAAAATTCTCATTGAGCCAATCCGTTATCAGTTTTCATATCGATACCTTAGAAAACGAGCTAGGGGTAAGGCTTTTTGATCGTCATGGACGCATGATTACCCTCACACCGGAGGGGGAGTACCTTTACAATGAAGGGAAAAAGTTGGCGCTATCCGCTCGACAATTGGAAGAAAGCTTCTCTGAACACTCCAGCATCATCGCCCGTTACGTTCGCGTGGCAGGCTGTACGCTGACATGTGCCTTTACGCTTCCCTGGATTATCGCTAATTTCCACCAACAATACCCGGATGTTCTTTTTGCTTTTAAGACGCTCCACCAAGAAGAAATGATCGACCAGCTCCTTAATGAAGAGATTGATTTCGGCTTTGCAGGGTATCCGATACAGCACCGCAAGCTGACTTCCACCAATTGCTTTCGTGATGAGATTATCCTGGTTGGCAAACCGGGCATCTATCCCTCACAGCTTAAACTGGACGAATTATCAGAATACCCCCTTCTCTGGATTAACAGCGATCGGGGACTGGATTTACTGATCAGAAAATCACTGCCTGAAGCCGGTCTGCTGATAAAAAACTTGAAAATCTATCTGGAGGTGGAAGACCTATCCGTTCTCAAAACCTTTGTGCGTACCGGGATTGGATTGGCATTCCTGCCCAGGGTCAGTGTGGCAGATGAACTGGAATCGGGCGCATTGGAGCAAATCAAGGTTGATAATCTTGAACTGGTGCGGCACACCTGTATGCTGCACCTAAAAAAGAAGGACCATCGCGAAGTCGCTGAACGCTTCCTTCAGTTCATCGAAAACCATCCTTCAGGCAACCCTCCCATACCCAAGAGCACCGATTAACACAACCCATTTAACCGTTCCAAACCCAATGCAAGGAAGGGTTTACATAGAGCAACCCTCTCCTTGCATTGTTTTTTCCTCATAATTCTGTAAAATAGGAATGAAGAACGGGCGCAGTCAAAGCTCACAAGGAGAGAAGGATGAAAATATCACAAACACTTCTGGTTATTTTAATGGCTGTTATTCTGTTTACCGCCTGCGCTCCAAAGCCCACACCTGAACCGTTCATAGCAGTAACACCCAGTGCAACAGATATCCCGCCAACTGCCACTGCAACTGCCAGCCCATCACCCACCGAGACCACTCAACCCATACCCACCGAAACGCCTACTCCCACACCGCATCCCATCGTCACCATGAGTGCGAAAGTCAACGTGGAAACGCTCAACCTGCGCGCAGGACCGAGCACAATTTACGCAATTTTAGGCTCCTTCCCGGAAGATACTGAACTACTGGTACTCTCACGCGTTCTCGGCAACGAGTGGGTGCGCGTGCAAATGCCGGATGGCACCATCGGATGGATGTCTGCTGCCCTGCTTGATATTGCCGATCAAGCCCCGTATCTACCCTTGGAGGAAGTTACCGAAAGCATCTTGATTTCAGGACGGGTGATCGACTCCAATGCCCTGCCGGTTAACGGGATCAACGTGGCAGTTTTGCAGAGATTAACTAATGCCAATCTCCGCACCGATGCAAAGACCAATGAAGATGGTTATTTCTATGCCTTTATTCCCAAGGAGTCTGCCGGAACATGGGAAGCCCAGGTTATTGGGGCAGACTGTACCAGCCGAATCCTGAACGAAAATTGCGAATTGAGCGAATATTACCTCTACAGCTACCGCGTCATCTTTGATATTCCCCTCATTTCTCCCATCTTGTTCATGTATCAGGCTGCCGAAACGCAAATTGCCGGAACACTCACCGATGCCGAGGGTAAACCCGCCAACCTGCGGGTGTTTGCAGAACGCAGCGACGGCGCGTATGCTTATGTACAGTCGGGAGAAGACGGAAAGTTTAGCATCCCCGCCGGGCAAGGGTTCTGGACCGTTTACGCGATACAATATAACCCGAACCTGAAAGGCGAACCGGTGAGCGTGCAGATTACCGCAGGAGAAACCCCTCAACCGATTGACCTCAAGGCACCCTCGCCGGAATCCTAAAAAGGACTGCATTTGATAGGCTGCAAAAAATTCTTGCTGATCAGGGGCTCTCAAGAACCCGGTGCCTGTCTCTGCCATAACCCACCCCGGATTACCTGTTACTAATTACTGATTACAATAATTGTCTGATTTCACTTTTACACACCAAGGAGATACCATCATGCCGCAAGCCACCTTTCATTTCCCCACCGGTTTCCTTTGGGGCACTGCCACAGCTTCGCATCAGGTAGAAGGCAATAACAAAAATAACAACTGGCATGCCTGGGAACAGGAAGAAGGTCGCATCCTGCAAGGGCACAAATCAGGTCTGGCTTGTGACTGGTGGGGCGGACGCTGGAAACAAGACCTTGACCGTGCTGCCGAAACGGGTCAAAACGCACACCGCCTGTCTATCGAGTGGTCACGTATCCAACCTACACCCGATCATTGGGACGAAGCCGCCCTGGACTATTACCGCGAGATCATTCGCGGGCTGCACAGTCGTAAGATGACACCGCTGGTCACCCTGCACCATTTCAGCGACCCGCTCTGGCTGGTAGAAGAAGGAGCATGGGAAAATCCTGAAACACCCCAAAAATTTACCCGCTATGTTCGCAAGGTGGTTGAAGCCCTTAAAGAATATGTTACCCTTTGGGTAACCATCAACGAACCCAACGTCTATACCTATTCTGGCTATGTTGAAGGAGCTTTTCCGCCAGGCAAAAAAGACATGAAAGCAGCTTTTCGTGTGGGGCACAACCTGGTGCGCGGTCATGCAGCAGCTTATCGTGCCATCCATGAAATTCAAAACGAAGCGCGCGTGGGCGTGGCTCACCACTACCGCGGCTTCAAACCCGCACAACCGGGGTCGCCATTCGACAACTGGATTGCCCGCTTCATTTCTGCAAATATGAATGATGCGTTTGCGCGCGCTTTTGAAACTGGCAAGTTTAGCTTTGGGGGCAAACAGGTGCGCGTCAATGAAGCTATCGACACCCAGGATTATTTAGGTCTCAACTATTACAGCGTCGACATGGTGCGTTTTGCGCCCTTTGCATTCAAAGATTTTTTCAACAAACGTTACTACCCACCGGATGCCAGGTTAAGCACCACCGGCTTCATCGCCAACGTACCGGATGGCATGACAATGGCGCTCAAATGGGCAAATCACTTCCAGAAGCCCATCATTATCCTGGAAAACGGTGTGGAAGATACAGATGACAGCCTGCGTCCGCAATACCTGCTGGAACACCTG
>CAYRRA010000039.1:0-25323 GCA_964426355.1 uncultured Anaerolineaceae bacterium | reverse complement strand
GCCCACCAGCAGAAGCCAGGAAGGAGCGCAAAAGCCTGCTTCGCCCGATCACAATTCGCAGCCGCCTTGTAGTTGGCTTTCTTCTCATTGGGGTGCTGCCGGCTCTGCTCATCTCAACCGCTTCAACGGTGATTGGATACTTTGAAGGTCGTCAACAAGCCATTGACCGGTTGGAATCGGTGGCACAGCTCAGGCAGTTCGAAATTGAGGATTGGGTGTCCTCGGTACAAACCGATTTACTGACGCTCATTAACGAACCGTATGCCCGCGATTGGATGGAAATTGTTCTGGACCTGGCAGGCGATCACAAATATTATGAAATGCCCGGCTCAGCCATCCGCAGCCGTTTGCTGTTGTTTCAACGCCAATCCGAATTTTCTGAAGTCTTTCTTATTAATCTGGAAGATGGAATCACTATTTCAAGCACAGTGGAGAACGAAGGCTCTGTTTTTGAGTGGGGTAAGATTGAAAACCCATTCCCTGCTTTTTCGACCTCCGGACAGTGGCTGGTGGAGGATGAGGAAGGAGGAATTCGACTGCTGATCATGCAGCAGGTGATTAACCTGGATGGTGAATTGCTGGGTTACCTGGCAGGTTACTGCCCGTTGGACAATCTTGCGGAAATTGCCGCGGAACGCGCCGGTTTAGGGCGCACCGGTAAAACTTACCTGGTTGATTCGGATAGCCGTCTACTCACGCGTATCCCCAATTTTTTCCCAGGTCAAACAGCGAATACCGAAGCGGGGTCGATGAACCACCCAGTTCAAGGGGAGTACGAAACATCCCCTGTTATTCAGAACTTGATAGAGACGCATCAGCCGGGTTCGGGTGTTTACCGAGACCATTACAACCAGCGCGTACTGGGTGTATATCGTTGGATATCGGCACTTGAAGCCGGTTTATTGGTGGAGCAAAATTCGTGGGAAGTTTTTGACGCTATCATGGCGAGCCTGGGTGTGAACCTTGCCATCGTGTTTTTCGTTGTCCTGTTTGCAGTCGGGGCTGCATTGGGGGTGACGCGCAGCATCGCCATGCCGCTTGAAAACCTGGCACGCACCGCTGCTCAGATTTCGGCAGGCGAGCTCAACCGTAAAGCAGACATTCATCGGGAGGATGAGATTGGCGTGCTGGCACAGTCATTCAATCGGATGACCACCCAACTGCATGACCTGATCGATACCTTGGAGATGCGTGTAGAGGCACGTACCAGGGAATTGGCTACCTTGAATGAAGCGCTGCATTACCGTGCCATACAGCTTGAGACCAGCGCTCAAGTGAGTAAGGAAGTGACCTCCATTCTGGAGCCCAAACAACTCTTATCGCGCGTGGTAGACCTGATCTGCGAGGCGTTTGGTTACTATCATGTCAATATTTACCTTTTGGATAATGCTAAAGCTTCTCTTCTCCTGCAATCCAGCAGTTCCAATCTATCCCATTTTCATAAAACCTTGCCAATGGATGACTCTAACCTGAACAGTCTGTCGGCGCGTTCTGGTAAGCCGGTTGTGATTAACGATGTAACGATGGATGCACGTTACCTCTATGATGAAGGTTTGCCCCTCACCCGGGCAGAACTGGTGGTTCCTTTGCAGGTCGGAGATATGGTCATAGGCACATTGGATGTTAATGCAGATAAGAGCAATGCTTTCCGCCGGGAAGATATTCTGGTGATTCAGAGCCTGGGCGACCAGATCGCCGTTGCGATTGAAAACCTGCGTTTGTATGAACGCAACCGGGAACTGGCAGTGCTGGAAGAACGCAACCGGTTGGCGCGCGAATTACACGATTCGGTCACCCAATCCTTGTACAGCCAGAGCCTGATCGCCACCGGTTTGCGGAAGTTGTTGAGTGCCGGTGAGACAGGCAGCCTGGAGCGCCGCCTGGATATGATCAGTGAAACTGCCCAGCAATCCCTGCGTGAGATGCGTTTGTTGATCTACGAGCTGCGACCACCCGAATTGGAAAAAGAAGGTCTGGTGGGTGCACTGCGCCAGCGGCTGGATGCTGTTGAGAATCGCTCCGGTTTACAGGCGCATCTAACCGTGGATGAGTTCCCTGAATTTTCGAAGCAAACGGAAGAAGCTCTGTACCGTATCATTCAAGAAGCATTGAATAACTCAGTGAAACATGCCCATGCCAGGCATGTTGAGTTGCGGTTATACACCACACCCGATGGGGTTGTGTTGGATGTGCAGGATGACGGCGAGGGCTTCGATCTGATAGAAGCACACCAGGCAGGCGGAATGGGATTGCGGAATATGGCTGAACGGGCTACTTCGATTGGTGCAGAGTTTCATATTGATACAAGCAAAGGCACTGGCACATTGGTTCGCGTCAAAATGGCATCAACACTACCTGCAGAATAGTGTAAAATTTTAAAGACGCTCTGCGGTTTTCTTTTGGAGGAATAAATGGGCAAAATCAGGATATTAATTGCCGATGACCATGCCATCGTTCGTGAGGGTTTAAAAACATTGATTGAAAGCGAAGCGGATATGGTGCTGGCGGGTGAGGCAAGCGACGGCGTGGAGTTGGTTTCACTGGCGCGCGATTTGCAGCCGGATGTGATCCTGGTTGACCTGATGATGCCGCGGAAGAGTGGGTTGGAAGCGATCCGCGAGATCATGAACGAGAAACCTGATGCCCGCATTTTGGTGCTGACCAGCTTTGCTGATGATGACAAGGTTTTCCCGGCGGTTAAAGCTGGCGCATTGGGCTATTTGCTGAAAGATTCATCACCGGAACAGCTTGTTACCGCGATTCAAGATGTATATAAGGGTGAATCGTCATTGCATCCCAGCATTGCCCTCAAGTTAATCCGCGAGTTGAACCAGCCCTCGGATTTGCCGCCCACCGAGCATCCTTTGACAGAGCGAGAGGTTGAAGTGCTCAAACTGGTTGCCAAGGGGATGAGCAATCAGGATATCGCCGATACGCTCATTTTAAGCGAGGGAACCGTGCGCACCCACGTTCGCAACATTCTCAGCAAGCTGCACCTGGCGAACCGAACCCAGGCAGCTTTGTATGCGATAAAAGAGGGTCTGGCACGGGTTTAGCCTCCCTGCTCGTGTAAATCCATCATTTGTTGCCTGTTATATTTCCCGTTGAGATGGGAAGGTGTGCAAGATTACCGATCCCATGTTTACTTTAAAAAGAGATCATCTATGTGTTATAAATGGTATAAAAAAATGACATTTTAGCAAAATCCCCCTGTCATTTATTACTGTGAATCCCATATCAAGCTGGCTAAAATATTGGTTGCTGTGGAACGACTGAAACACCGGTTCCGCAGTTGAAACTATTCTGTAAATCACATGCAATCAGAGATCATTCATAAAAATGGAGAGAATCGACATGTTTGATACGTTTGAAATGGTGAAGGATTTTATAAACGAAAAAGGGGTGAAGGTGATCGATTTGAAGTTCACCGATTTATGGGGTGGCTGGCATCATCTGACACTTCCTGCCAGTCAGTTCACCCCGCAACTGATGCAAGACGGTATTGGTTTTGATGCATCATCGGTCGGGTTTCGGAGTGTAAAATCAGGTGATATGGTGCTCATCCCTCATCTGGAGACCGGAGTGATGGACCCCTTCTGGGATGACCCGGCATTGAGTTTTATTTGCACAGCCTATGAAGCTGATACCAAAGAGTTGTATATTCATGACCCGCGCAACATTGCCCAGAAGGCGGAAAATTACATGCGCAGCCAGGGAA
This sequence comes from uncultured Anaerolineaceae bacterium, assembly GCA_964426355.1. GTDB lineage: Bacteria > Chloroflexota > Anaerolineae > Anaerolineales > Anaerolineaceae > JAJFTV01. The sequence continues at coordinate 21,605 of CAYRRA010000039.1, read as the reverse complement.
TTGCGGATAAAAGCATCTGGGGACCTGAATTTGAGTTCTATATTTTTAACTCAGTAAGCTTTGCGAACCAGATTCATGCCTCCGGTTACCGGGTTGATTCTGAGGAAATTAACTGGAAACCCGGTAAGGATGGAGATGGTTTCTTCAATACCCTGCATGGTGGTTATCATGCTGCGCCGCCGCGCGATCGATATTACAACCTGCGCGCAAAAATCACCAGCCATCTTGAAGACATGCATGTACCGGTAAAATATCACCATCATGAAGTGGGGGGACCCGGACAGGTTGAGATTGAAGTGCCATTACTGGGGATTATGGAAGCCGGGGATTCTGGCATGTTGATCAAGTACGTCACAAAGATGGCAGCGCATCAGGCGGGTGTCACTGCCACCTTCATGCCCAAGCCGCTTTACGGCGAAGCAGGCAACGGTTTACATTTTCATCAATACCTGATGGCGGATGGAAAAAATCTCTTCTATGACCCCAATGGTTATGCAAAATTGAGCCGAACCGCATTTCATTACATTGCAGGGTTACTGGTTCACGGCAGGGCGCTGCTGGCATTGACCAACCCCATCACCAACTCGTACAAACGACTGGTCCCTGGCTTTGAAGCACCGGTTAATGCATTCTTTTCGCTGGGCAACCGCAGCGCAGCCATTCGCATCCCCAAGTATGCCAACAAACCGGATACCACGCGGATCGAATTCCGCCCACCCGATGCTGCCTGCAATATCTACCTGGCGCTTGCTGCGCAGCTAATGGCAGGTCTGGACGGTATCAAGCGTCAACTGGATCCCACCGAATTAGGATTTGGTCCGATCGATGCTAATGTGTTCGATTGGAGCTCTTCAGAGCGCGAGCAAATCATGAAACTGCCCGGTTCGTTGGAGGAAGCATTGGAAGCGTTGGAGAACGATCACGACTTTTTGTTGGAAGGCGGTGTCTTTTCGAAAGAACTGTTGGAAAAATGGGTCAGTCGAAAACGCGAGAAAGAAATTATGGAAATCCGCAACCGCCCGCATCCTTATGAAATCGAAATGAATTTTGATTGTTAATGGGTTCATCCTGGGCTGGTTTGCCGGGAAGTTCAAATAGTAGTGTTCGGATAGGCGTCAAAGGCTTGCGATTGCGGTTGAAAAGATGACCACTCGTTGATTATCGAGTGAGAGTTAAAAATACGAGGCTGCCTTATCAGGCAGCCTCTTTGCATTTTTGGTAAACAGGCACTTCATTCAGAAAACCAAGTGACAGGGATCATCGCGGCTTACTTCACGATTCTGTAAAGTCTGTTCTCTCAATTTTTTCCCTGTATCCGATAAAATTATAGGTGTGAAATGAAAGGCGATAGGGATTTGTGACATCGTTTGTGTTCAGGAACGTCAATAGTGCAGCATTCCAGAAGGTATTTTGTTCTTCACCAATGATATTTTTTGATTGGAATGATATTGATAAAACGCTCTCATTGGCATAAAAATTGCAGAAGTAAAGGGGTCTATTATGCCGCCATAGCTGCCGGTTGTGCGATACCGGTTCTGTTCGAGGGAGTATCATTGATATCCATATTCTTGGGTGTACGCTTTCAGAAACCCAGGCAGTCCGTTATTTGCAGCCTGGTCAATTTTCTTTGTGATAGTACAGAACGAAGGGACTCATGATTCCGTTCGATTTTGACTTTTTCCCTGGATTATTGGGTACGCTGACGCTTTCCATTATTTTTTTGTATCTCTATTGGCTGGATCGAGAAAAATTTACGCGTTTATGGGCGTTTGGGTGGGGACTGTTCTCGTTGAGTTTTGTTCTGCAGATAATTTTCGACGATAATTCCTCTGCCTTGCTGCAGATTATCCTGTATGGTCTGGTTCTTGCCAGCGGGTTTTTCCTGGCATGGGGGGCATACAGACTGGCACAGGCGGAATTTCCACGGCACTGGCTTTATATTATCCTGGCTGCGTTTGCCTGGGTGATCGCTGCGGTCATTTTCCAGGTGCAACCCCGTTTCTTGACCTTCACCGTCTCTGCAGTGGTTGCAGGTACGTTCCTGTGCACCGGTGTGACTATTTTGTCACGCCTGGAAATAAAGACAACAACTGCCAAAGTCTGTGGGTTGGGGTTTATCCTTTTTGGTCTTCAAATCCTGGCTAAATCCTTATGGGCTCGTGAGCCGGTATCTCCCTGGGTGAATGTGAGCAGCGTGTTGTTGGGAATGCTGAGCGGTGTGAGTTTTTTGATGCTGTACTTTCAACGCATCCGGTTTCGGCTGCAACAATCCAACCAGGAAATGCAATCTGTGATCGATGTGGTTCAAAGCGCCAAAGCAGCACTACAGGAAAGCGAAGAGCGGTTTCATCAACTCATTGAGAACAGCAACGAATCCATTGCGCTGCTGGACCGGCAGGGAAACATCCAATTTGTCAACAGTACCATGGCTGCCTATCATCATCGCAAACCGGAAGACCTGGTTGACAAGAATATCACGACAATGTTTCCCCCGGAAATTACCAGGGAATGGCTGAAATCCATTCAGGAAATCTGTGAAACCGGACAGGGGCAGATTGCTGAAATCTTTCTGCCGGTAGGTGAAGAATCACGCTGGTTCCGTCACAGTATTCAACCGGTTCACAACGCTGCCGGAAAAACCGAATCCGTCATCATGGTCAGCGTGGACATCCATGACCGCAAAAAAATGGAAGAAGCGGTGCTTGAGCGTGAAGAGAGATACCGCTTGGTGGTTGAAAATGCGGAGGAAGCTATTTTTGTCATTCAAGATGGTATGCTGAAGTTTTTTAACGCAAAAACAGCAGACATCAGCGGTTACACGACTGAAGAATTGAACCGGATCGATATCAGAGAATTTATCCATCCAAAAGATAGAGATGCTATTCTCCCGGTTTTAGCGCAGCCGATTGAAACATGGGAGACGATCGGGCGTTATGATATTCGCATCATTGATGCGCTCGGAGAAACACGCTGGTTGGAAGTAAACCCCATACCGATTAGCTGGCATAAAAAACCTGCTACGCTGAACTTTGCCCGCGATGTCACGCGTGAGCGAGAGGCACAAGAGGCGCTCGAGCGCGAGCGTGCGCATTCAAAAACGCTGCTGGATGTTTCCAGCGCGGTGATACTGGGGCAGGATCGCGAAGGACGCGTTACGCTGATTAACCCACGCGGCTGCCAGCTTTTGAAGGTTACAGAAGAGCAAATTCTTGGCAAGGTCTGGATCGATCATTTTGTGCTACCGGAATACCGGGAAAAATTTAAAGTGAACTATAAACGCTTGATGAATGGTGAAATCAGCGTGCTCACAGCCCGTGAAAGTACTGTACTCTGTTCCGATGGCAGCCAGCGAAAGATAGCATGGGATAACCTGTTTTTGCGAGATGCAGAGGGTAACATCACCGGTATGCTGAGTTCCGGAGAAGATGTGACCGAAAAGCACCAGGTTGAGGAAGCGCTGTATGAGTCTGAACTACACACAAGCACACTGTTTGAGCAGGCTCCCATTGGCATCATCACCCTGGATCAAAAGGGGTACATCACCAATGCCAACGCGAGCAGTTTGCAGATTCTCGGGGCACCGGGGAGAGACGCCACCCTGCAATTAAACTTACTCGAGCTGCTCAAGATGAAAGAACCTGGCTTAGTTGAAAAATTTCATCATACAATTGAATCACAACAGCGACAGGAATTGGAAACCTGGTACACGTCCCATTGGGGCAAGCGGGCTTTTTTGTGGGTCCGGCTTGTGCCGCGTTACAATGCCAGGGAAGAAGTTGTTGGCTCGATCATGATGATGGATGATATAACCGAACGGCATCTGAACGAATGGCTGCGCGAAGCAATTATTTCCCTTTCCACCGAACTGCGTTCTGCAACCAATGAGTTGGAAATGTACCCGGTTATCCTTGACCAGTTCATGAAGATCATGAATATTGATGGTGCCCTGTTAGGAATAAGAGACCCTGATAACGATGAGATTCGTTTTGTCTTGGGACGTGGAATATGGTCAGGCATGACGGGCGAACGTCTTCCTGCTGGAAAAGGTTTATCTCATCATGTCATCAACAGCCGCAACCCCACCCTGCTTAAAGATACCCATGACGATAACTGCGTTTTTCCGGAGACAATGTTGCCTTGTGTGGGTCAGGCTGCCGGTCTGCCATTGATTGTGCAAGATGAGGTGGTGGGCATCATCTGGGTCGGGCGCAATAGCGAGATAAGCGAATATGATCTTGTTGTGCTGAGTTCGTTGGCGGAAACTTCCGCTAATGCACTGCACCGCACATCCTTGCATGAAGCCACCCAATTGCGCTCGCGCCGCCTGACTTCACTTCGCGCCATCGACACAGCCATCACGACCAGCTTTGATGTTGTGCCCATCTTTGAGGTGTTGCTGGAAGCGGTGGAAACACAACTTAACGTGGATGCCGCTGCCATCTGGGTGTACAGTACACAACCCAAACGGTTAGAGTTTAAACAAGGGCGCGGTTTTAAAACCAACATCCTGCAAAGGTACAACCTTGAGCTTGGGCAGGGTTTGGCTGGGCAGGTTGCTGTTCGGGGTCAGCCATTGGTGGTGAAAGACCTGTCGCAATGTGAACACGAAAGCATCAAGGCATTGCTCGCGGTTGAACCGTATTGTGCATACCATGGCGTTCCGTTGATTGCCAAAGGTGAGATTAAAGGCGTGCTTGAGGTGTTTCACCGTTCCCCTCATGAACCAAACCGTGAATGGTTGGAGTTTCTGAACACGCTGGCAGGTCAGGCAGCGATTGCCATAGACAATTCGGAGCTGTTTAGTAATTTGCAATTATCCAACATTGAACTCTCGTTGGCTTATGATGAGACGCTGGAGGGGTGGGCGCGTGCATTAGAATTGCGCGATATGGAGACGCACGGTCATTCAGACCGGGTGACCAACCTGACGCTGCGATTGGCTGTGGAGATGGGTGTGGACGATCATGAATTGATGCATATCCGGCGCGGGGCATTGCTGCATGACATTGGTAAAATGGGCATCCCTGACCACATTCTCAACAAGCCCGGTCCACTAAGCGCAGAAGAGTGGAAAATCATGCAGCAGCATCCTGCGTATGCCTACCGGATGCTTTCTCCCATCCGTTACCTGGGGCAATCCCTGGATATTCCTTACTGCCATCATGAAAAGTGGGATGGCAGCGGCTATCCGCGCGGGTTGAAGGGCACAGAAATTCCTTTAGCTGCCCGCATTTTCACTGTTATTGATGTATGGGATGCCCTTCTCTCCGACCGTCCCTATCGGTCAGCCTGGACAAAAGAGAGAACGATAAACTACATTCGCTCGGAAACAGGGAAGCATTTTGACCCGGAGGTGGTGCCTGTTTTTTTACGATTGGTCGATGACCATGAAAGCCGGTAGCCTTCATCTATTTGAAAAGTAGAGTATCATTATCTTACTTCACCAGATGAAAGGAAAACTAAAAATGTTACCAAACGAAATCACCTCTAAAGAAGGGCGGCAGATGGTGCTTATCCCTGCCGGTGAATTTATTATGGGTAGCAACGAATTTCCCCCGGAAATGCCGATTCGTACGGTCTATCTGCCTGATTATTATATCGACCGGTATCCGGTGACAAACTCGGATTATAAAAAATACATGCTGGAAACGCGCGCCCTGCCGCCGCGTCACTGGGGCGGTTTTGAAATCCCTGCCGGTTTTGAGGATCACCCTGTGCACCGCATTTCCTGGTACGAAGCCTGTGCGTATGCCGAATGGGCAGGCAAACGGCTACCTACGGAAGCTGAGTGGGAAAAAGCAGCCCGCGGCACCGATGGTCGCCGCTGGTCCTGGGGCAACGAGTTCAGCGAAAAGAACGCTCTGGTCTGGGATCGTGGTGAATTTGCGATGACCGCCAGCGTGTATGCCCATCCTGGCAGCGCCAGCCCGTACGGCGTGTATGAAATGGGTGGCAACGTGGAAGAATGGACCGCCGACTGGTATGAAGCGTATCCCGGTTCAGATTATGTCTGCGGAGCTTACGGGAAAAGTTTTAAAGCACTGCGCGGCGGGTCCTCTTTCTTTACCATGAACCATGCCCGTTGTGCTTACCGCTGCTTTACCCGCCCCGAGGATTCCGGCATCGACAACGTGGCTGGCTGTGGTTTTCGCCTGGTTCTCGATGTGGACAAGCTGAATAGCTGATGAGGGATCATCATCGCCCGGTTTATCATTTCCTGCCGCCCGCGAACTGGCTGAACGACCCCAACGGGTTGATTCAATGGCAGGGTGTTTATCATCTCTTTTACCAGTACACCCCTGATTCACCCGAACCGGGGTTGAAGTACTGGGGTCATGCTGCCAGCCGCGACCTGGTGCATTGGGAGCACCTGCCCATCGCCCTTTCCCCCACGCCTGGCAGCGCCGACCAGGAAGGCTGCTGGTCGGGGTGCGCTGTAGTAAAAGACGGTCAGCCGGTTTTCATCTATACCGGCATTCGCGACCGGGCACAGCTTCCCTGCATGGCAATCAGCCAGGACGCCGGGCTGGTGGAATGGGCAAAGCACCCCAACAATCCAATCATCAAAAAAACGCCATCCGGATACGACCTGACCGGTTTTCGCGATCACAGCATCTGGTTCGAGGATGGTTTTTGGTATATGGTGATTGGATCGGGCATTAAAGGGAAAGGCGGTGCAACGTTTCTCTACCGCTCGCCCGACCTGATTAATTGGGAATATCTCAACCCGCTTTTGTTGGGAAACCTTTCACAGGACGAGGGTCTTTCCACCGGCACCGAGTGGGAATGTCCGGAATTTTACCGGCTTGGGGATCGCTACATCCTGGCGATTTCTGTTATGGATATGATTGCCGGAAAGTGGGTGCCGTTCTACAGCATGTATTTCAGCGGTGAGTACCGCGACCGGCATTTCATCCCGCTACTGCGCGGAAAGATCGATCACGGTAATGCTGCTTTTTATGCCCCGCAGAGCATGTTGGATGAACAGGGACGCCGCCTGATGTGGGGCTGGATTATGGAAGAACGCAGCCAGGAAGCCTGCAATCGCGCCGGCTGGGCGGGAGTGATGTCGCTGCCGCGCCAGCTCAGCCTGGATACCTCCACCGGCGAGCTGCTCAGCAGCCCGGTGCCGGAGCTGGAAGCTCTGCGCGGCAAGCACACAGCGATTGCACCACTGCGGCTCAAACCCGGCTGCCCGGATGAAATGCAAGGCTTGGCTGGTTTTGCCCTGGAGATCAAGGTTTCTTTCTCACTGGGGGATGCTGATATTTTTGACCTGGACCTGTGCTGCGCACCGACCGGCGAAGAATACACCCGGCTGCGTTTTGACGGCGTAAAGAAAGAACTGCGCCTGGAACGCGACCACTCCAGCCTTTCGGAAAGCGCGCGGAAAGAACCACGGGCGATGCCGCTGGATGCCGCGGGCGGGCAGCAGAAAGTAAGGGTGTTTTTGGATCACTCGGTGCTGGAGGTTTGCCTGAACGAGTGCAGTTACCTGACTGCACGGATTTACCCGCAACGCCCAGACAGCCAGGGGCTGCGGTTGAATGCGGTGCAGGGCGAAGCGCTGATCCACGGTATCGATATCTGGAAAATGGAAAACATCTGGGAAAAGTAGCCACGCGAGAGGAACGATCTGGCTTGTCCGGCAAGTGCCGGGCAAGGTTGACCGAAACCCGTCTGTTGTAACCCCCTACCCCCTTTATGACATGCGCTCATGGAGGGGGGGTTATTCAATCCAAACCGTCTGCCCGCCCGCAAATGGGACCCAACCGCTGTTTTCTTGCGTATCCGGCGTTTCTTTTGCCAGTACAAAGCCGTATTGGATGCCGGTATCACCTGCCGGGAGCCCAACAGCATGCCAGATGCCTTTTTCGATGAGCACGCCCTGACCGGGATAAAGGATAAACGCTTTGAAACTGGCTGCGTCCGGTTGTGCGGGGTTGGCTGGGTGTGAGAGCGCAACAGCCTGGATGAGTGGTTGCTCGAGTGCAAAGACCCATTCGGGGCGTTGAAGGTGGCGTTCCATGCTGGTGATGATGCGGGCGCGCGCTTCTGAATGCACCAGCCCGATCTGCCATGCCAGGTTTTCATCCAATTCACCCAGGGGATACCAGCATTGCCAACCCTCACCAGAGGTATCAGCAGTCTGACCGTGCAAAGGCGCTGCGATCACGCCGTATGGTTGAAAGGCTGTTGGTTCCAGGGTTAGCGGGAAAACACGAACAGATTCCGGCATATCGTCTACGTTCCTCTATGATTGCGTTTATTCAAAAAAGACAGGAATTTCGATCTTGTCAGGCGGGACGAGCCGTTCCAGCACCCGGTCGATCTCATCGTGCAGCGCTTCGCCGAAGTGCGCGCCAGCCAATGCCATGCCCATCGAGCCCAGGGTGTCTGGGTCACCGCCGATGGCAATTCCTTGCTCGACGACGTAGCGCAGCGCGTCACGCGGGTCGCGCCGGATGGCTTCTGATGCAATCTGCATGGCTGCGGAGACGACAAAACGCGTAGTGATTCCTTCTCCATACCAGTCGCAGATATTGCAACGCGCATCCTGGTGTTTATACACATCGTGCATCCAGTGCACCATGCTGCCGCGTTCCGCGTCCTGCGCTTTCCATTCCCTGAGCAAATCCATCGCCTGCTGTTCGCCCAGCCAGGCAGCTTCCATCGAAGCTTCCCACATCTCGTTAAGTGAGCCGCCGCTTCGAAGTATACGCACAGCTTCATACAGAGCATACGCACCGGCGAGCGATTCGGGGTAAAGGTGTGTCATGCCCACCAGGGCAAGGTGTTCCTGTGGGGTTGCACCGCCGTACGCCAGCGAGGCTGACCGCATGGCTCCGCCGCAGTTGGTATGGCGGGCAATAGTGGAAAGGTAGCATCCCTCGCTTTCGCAGGCAAACAATTGCGGATAATCCGGGCTGTAGCGTACCGGGTCGCGCAGGTAATCTTCTTTGATGTATTCGTAGAACTGCCAGCAGAGTGTTTTCCAACCGTAAAGGGAGGGTGTGGCAGGTACCTGTTTCAGCACAATCCAACATGCCAGGTTCTCCACCAGGTCGTCGCTGTGCTCTTTGTTGACCAGGTGCAGGATTTCTTCAAAGGGCAATGGGTTGCCGGGGACGTAATGTTCACCGGATGAACAGGCAAAATCGCCGAACCAGGTGAAACGCAAGAAGCGGAAGGGGGTTTCTGAGGGACATTCTGAAGCCAGGTCTTGTAAAAAATCGCTCATACTGCCTCCGTTTGGATAGATTAATTATACGGTTTTTGCGGACGTGATGCTGGTATTAGGTGGTTATTCTTTCAGCAAAAAGCAGGAATCTGAGTCCCATGCAGCATACACCTGTGCCCCGATTTGAAAATCGGGTTTGCTGCCTTCGTTTTGGGCAAAGACGGTAATGCGTTCACCGGCTTCAGGTTGGAGCAGATAGGTGGTGCTGGTGCCCATGTAGACCAGGTGCACCACCCTGGCAGCGATGCAGTTGGAAAGATCAGGCGGGTTGGTGAACAACCGGATCTTTTCCGGGCGCACCGCCAGGGTGAGATATGTTCCGGGCGATGCCGATCTCTCGCAGGCAGCTTGCAGCGTCAGATCAGGAGACACTTCCAGTTTTGCCAGTCCATCTCCACAGTCGAGCACAGTGCCTTCAAAGAAGTTGGAGCTGCCCAAAAAATTGGAGATGAAGCGCGTCAGCGGGCGTTCGTAAACCTCGCTGGGTGCGCCCACCTGAATGATTTTGCCGGCTTTCATGACCGCAATGCGGTCAGAGAGGGTCATGGCTTCTTCCTGGTCGTGGGTGACGAAGAAGGCTGTAATCCCCAGGCGGCGCTGCAACTGACGCAGTTCCACCTGCATTTCCGAGCGGAGCTGTTTGTCCAGCGCAGCCAGCGGTTCATCTAGCAAAAGCACGCTGGGGCGCGTCACCAGGGCGCGCGCCAATGCAACCCGCTGCTGCTGCCCGCCGGAAAGCTGGCGCGGGAAGCGGTCCTCCAGACCGGTCAACTGCACCAGTGAAAGGGCTTCCTGGACGCGTTCCTGGATTTCTGTTTTTTCAACGTGCTTGACGCTCAAGCCAAAAGCCACATTTCCGGCGACGCTCAAATGCGGAAAGAGGGCATAATTCTGAAAGACCATGCCCACATTGCGCTTTTCGGGCGGTATGCTCTCGATCTGGTGTCCGCCCACCAGGATCCCGCCGCTGTCGGGTCGGATAAAACCGGCGATCAGGCGTAGTATGGTCGTTTTTCCGCAGCCGCTGGGACCGAGCAGCGAGAAGAATTCACCCTCCTCGATGGAGAGATTGATACTTTCTGCAGCGGTTACGCTGCCGTAGCGTTTGGTCACTTGTTGAAATCCAATAAAAGCCATAAAAGCAGCAGCCTCAGATTGCGTTAAAAGAATTTTACCCGCCGCCCTGCGAGCAAGATCAACAGCGCCGAGAAGGCAAAGATGATGCTTGAGATTGCGTTGATTTCAGGCGTGAAGCCTTTGCGGATGGCGGAATAGATTTCCACCGGCAGGGTGGAGACCCCCGGCGGAGCCAGGAAATGCGAGACGATGAAGTTGTCAAAGGAGATGGTAAACGTGAACAGCAGCGCGCCGATGACGCCCGGCAGGATGAGCGGCAGGGTGACGCGCAGGAAAGCGGTCACCGGGCTGGCGCCCAGGCTGCGCGCAGCATCCTCCATGTCGGGGTCGCTGCTTTGCAGGCGCGCGCTCATCATCAGGATCACATACGGAAGCGATACCCCAACGTGCCCCAGGTACATGGCAAAGAGACCGCGCGGTATGCCGATCCAGAAAAACATAAGGAGCAGGGCGATGGCGACAATCAGCCAGGGAATGGTGATTGGCGGCACGAGCAGTACCTGCAACAGCGGTTTACCGCGGAACGAGTAGCGCGCCAAAGCCCAGGCTGCCAGCGTTCCCAATATCGTTGCGGTGAGCGATACAGCCAAGCCGAGCAGGATGCTGTTCAAACCGGCTTGCAGCAGACGCTGGTTTTGCAGTAATTTTCCGTACCAGACCAGGTCGAACTGGATGGGAAGTGTGTACAGCGGTGAGCGGTTGAGCCCCATCAAAATCATTACCAGCAGCGGTGCGTATAGGAAGAAGAAGACCAGGAATACGTATAAATAGGCTGGAACGCGGCTGCGGCTCATCCCTCACCTCCCACCAGTCGTCCGCGCCGGGCAGCCCAGCCTGCCAGTCCCATCAGGAGCAGCACCATCAGCAGCAAGATGAAAGCAATCGCGGCACCCAGGGGCCAGTTGAAGAGCTGCACGAATTGGTCTTCGATGATCGTGCCGATCATGGTGCCCTCTTTGCCGCCCAATATGCGCGGCTCAACGAAAGACCCCATGACCGGGATGAAGGTCATGATAACGCCAGCGACGACACCGGGCAGACTGAGCGGCAGGGTGACGCGTAGAAAAGTCTGCCAGCGGCGCGCGCCCAGGCTGGCAGCAGCTTCCAGCAGGCTGTCGTCCAGACGGTCGAGGGCGACGTAGATGGTGAGCGCCATGTACGGCAGGTAGCCGTGCACGAGCCCGATGATGACTGCCGGGTAGCTGTACAGGATGGAAAGACTGCCCGGCAGCAGCCCCAGTGATTGCAGAAAATTGTCCAGCACGCCAGAATCGCGCAGCACGATCGCCCAGGAATAAATTCGCACCAGGGTATTGCTCCACAGCGGGACGATTACCAGCATGAACAGGGCGGCTTTCCATTTACCTGGGAGCACTTTGGCGATGCAATATGCCATCGGGTAAGCAATCAGCAGGCAGAGGGCAGTGGTGTAGAGTGCCGTCAGCAGCGATTTGCGCGTGAGCGCCCAGTAAAAACTTTTGGAAAAATAGGTTTGGTAGTTCTCGAATGTCAGGTAAACCTGGCTGGCGCGGCTGCCGAGCGGCACATCGCTCAAAAAGCTGAAAACCAGCATGATGAGCAACGGGATGAAGACTGCAAAAAGCAACCACCCATAAGAAGGCAGCAGGAGCAGCGCGCGCGCTAGGTTCCGTTTTATTCCATTCATCGATATGCCTGCCGCTATTGGGCGGCTTTGACTTCTTCCCAGACCTGGTTCCATTCCTGGCGGTCAGCTTTGGAGACGGTTTCCATCCAGAACAAGCGCTCAACGACTTCGGGGTCGCCCATTACCACGCGGTTGAATGCACCTTCGGGCAGTTGGTCGAGCGTATCCTGGTTAGTGGGTGTGGGCGCACCAACTTCCGTATCCCATTTCACGTAGAAATCGGCGCCGATCATGTAGTCGATGAACTTGTATGCTGCCTCGCGGTTGGGCGCGTCTTTTGCGATTGCCCAGGTATCAATCCAGCCGATGGCGCCCTCTTGAGGGATCACAAATTCCATCGGCAGCCCCATGGCGTTTTTGGCGCGCGAAGCAGAGCCGCTCCAGAAGATGCCCAGAGAAATATCTCCATTGGCAAAGAGCTTGTCGAATTCATCTTCGGACGTCCACAATGTGCGCACGTTGGGCATCAGTTCCATCATTTTGGTTTTGACTGCGTCTAAATCCTGCGGGTGATACGGGTTGCTATCACCCATCGCAATGCCGACCAGTGCGACAGAATCTTCGTAAGAATCCCACCAACCAATCTGCCCTGCATATTGGGGATCCCAAAAGACATCCATCGTGTCCAATCCATCCGGAAAGACCTCGGAGTTGTAAACCATCGCAGTAGCGCCCCATGTCCACGCCACGCCGTACACCTGCCCTTCCTTACGAATGGTTTCCAGGTTTTTGAACCGGTCGATCAGGTTGTCCCAGTTCTCCAGTTTGGAGGTATCCACTGGCTCCAACAGGTCTTCTTCCATAGCAATCTGGAGATAGGCGATGTTGGGCAGGAGCACATCATAGACGCCCGGTGAGGTGCGCAGCTTGGTGAGCAGTTCTTCCTCCGATGTGATGTAGTCGTGTTCAATCTTAACGCCGTACATCTCTTCAAACTTTTCCATCGCCCAAACTTCATCAGAGCCGTAGCCCTGCCAGTTGAGCACGCGCAGCACATTACCCATTTCAGTTTGTTCCGCTTGCTCTGCCCCTTGGGGTTTGCATCCGGCAAGCAGCAGTGCCGCCAGGGACAGAATTGTCAATACGAAAATGACAGGTTTTTTCATTCGATCATTCTCCTAAAAAGAATTGGTTAACGAGCAACAAGTATCTTAACCCGAATAAACGGGGTTAGATATGGTATATCCAACAGCCCTGCCGGATGTGGCTGCCTGCATTCATAAGGCGTTTTGTGATAACAGGCATTTCCGGCGGTGTTCCAAACGGCTGTCTCCAGCAAATTATAAGCCACTTTAAGTGCGCCACCGGGCAGCGCAAAGGTATACGGCTGCCAGCCGCGCGCCCCGAGCCAGTTCTGGTTGAGATAGGCGGAAAGTGCAGTGTGCACCGCCGGAAACCGCAACGCCCAAACATAATCCAGATCATCGGCTTGCATCGGGAAGCGGCAGCGGTAGTAACCCACACCGGCGTAATGCGGGTGGAGATATTCCCACCCCTGTTTTGGGTTGATTGAGCGCGGGCGAAATTCACCCGGTATCTGCAGTGTCCATTCCTTATCAAGCGGGCGCGGTTGAGGAATCGAAGGGATGTTCAGGTGGATTTGCCAGAGGTTCTCACCCGCCGGCGAGACCCGTTGAGTGCATTGCCCTGCTTCCACTTGCGGTTCTTGTCCGCAATACAAGAGCAGGTCAGCCAGACCAGCAGCGTGTGCATCCAGTTCAACCGTGAGGCTACCTTCTGGTTCATGCCGGGCAGAATGCAGACGCACATTTCCCTCTATGCGAAGGATGTGGGCTTCATCCGGGTCTGTTTTGCGCGCTGTCAACCGCAAACAAACCATTGAGTGCGGCTGCATTGGCAGTGTGATCTGGGTGTGTGTACCGGCGGTTGTACCGGTGTGTGTGTACCAGTTCCAGCAAGACGAGTCGCCACCAGCGGGGTCATACAGGTATGGCAGCCAGTCATTATCTGTCCTGATGTTCGCCAGGCGTTCCTGATGTGAATCGTTGAACAGTGCCAGCAGGCGTTCTCCTGGCTGTGCGCCTTGCCACATCCAACAAGGCGTGTTTTCGTCCTCTTCCCATTCCACATCGAACAAAGCAGGAATAGCAGTGTTCATGTTGCGCAGGGCTTCACCCCGTCCGGCTTCATCTCCGATGGCGTAGTGAACAACCCCCGGATGGTGAAGGAGCGCCTGGATTTGCTCTCGCAGCGCAGCATTCTGCCCATCTGCCTGGGTAATAGATGGCAGAGGTCCGCTGGCAATGATTTGCCCGCCAGCATCGGCAAAGGCAGCTAATTCAGTGGCAAACTGCGCACCCGGCACAACTTCTGCTCCGGGCAGAATCAGCAGACGGTAACCCAGCGCATACAAAGCCGACCCGCTCACCTGTTCTTCGCCGATGATGTCGTATTGAATGCCGCGCTCGCTCAGCCAGCGGTTCCAGAAGCGGCTTTCGGCGTTAAAGGGATGCTCCGGACCGCCGTGCCAGCAGGTACGCAGGGGGTAGAGCAGGGCGGTTTGCGCTTGTGGCTGCCCAGAACTGAGGAAAACGTTCAGCCTCGCCAGTTCTTCTGCAAAGGCGGGGTGGAACCTGAACCAGGGTTCATAATTGATACCGGGGGGAAAGTCGAAACGCGGACTGCGCAGCGGCGTGGCAGCCGCATCGCTCTCGTTAGCCTGGTAATATGCGTGAAAGAGGAATTGGTTTGCGCCAAACAAGAGGTGGCGGATCGCCTGGCTACGCAGGCAGCCCAGGGTGAGATCCCACTGCCCGGCGGGGGCAGGCAGCGTGCGCCCAACCGGGACGCTGTACTGCTCGATGATGCATCCGCGGCGGCTTTGAACCTGGCTGAGCGAAGCGCCGAAGCGCGCGCTGACTTGAGGATGATAATTGCAGGCGTCTACGGCTGAGATGTCTTTATAGGCATCCACCGCGAAATAATCAGCGCCAAAATTGACTCGGCTGTCTAATGCAGGCAGACCGTCAGCGAACCCCCACTCGCCCACGAAGCCAAGCAGTTCGTGCCCGGTGAAGAGCAGCCCGTTTTGTCTTGCCCAATCTGAAATGGGTTTCAGAAAGCGGCGTCTCGCCAGTTCACCGTACATCTCATAAAAATTGCAGCGCGAACGAGCGTTTTCATCGTTGCCGGGCAGCAGCAGGCTGAGCAGCGCAAACCCCAGTTCTTCACCGTGGGTCTGCTGGTATGCCTGTTCCAGGCTTTCATCGAACATCAAGCTGTTGAGTGGATTGCCGAAATGCTCGTTCCAGGTGTAGAAACCTGCGTAGGGCTGGTCGATAAAAAGAAAAGAGAGCGGATCGCCAAAATAATCGCCGACCGCCTGGCGGTACGGCTCGTACCCCACCTGGATGAATCTTTCTGCGGTTTCGGGGTGCAGGTAATTCACCAGCCGCGAGGTGAGGCAGCGCGCATTGATGAAAGCAATGACCTCAGTCTCAGGTGGAAGGTCTGTGTTAAGGTGAACTTCAACCTGGCAGCCATTTTCCTCTGGTTGCAGCACACGGCTGCGTGCACTGACATCCAGCGGCGCCACGCCCGGGGTGAGTGCATACACCCGGTAGACCTGCCAGTCACCCCAGCGCGGCTGTCCACCCTGGTAAACCCAATCATTGAATGCTTCCCCCAGCCCATCCCCCAGGTTGTTGTGGATACCGCTGATCGTACAGACTGCCTTGCCGGACCTCAGGATAGCGCGGCTCCAGAAGAGGTGACGCTCGCGCAGGTGCTCGCGGTCAGCCACCGTCTGACCACCGGCGTGCCCGCTGATCCAGTTGTAATCGTCATAAATACCGGCTGTCAGACCGAATTCTTTTGCCACGCGCATCGCATAGCGGTACGCTTCCAGGTATTCCAGGTTGAGGTATTCTTCCAGCGGAAACGCCAGGCGCGGCTGAATGAGAAAGGTGCGGTAACCGGCGTGGTGAATTTCCTCAAGCTGCTGTACGATCTGGCGTGGGTCGGGGATGTGATGCCAGAACCAGTAAACTGCCGGGTAAGCCCATACAGGCGGTTTGCTAAAGGCTTCCTCCAGGGAAAATGGCGGCTCATTTTGCATTTTGCTGTTCTCTGTGCGTAACCTGATTATATACCGCTTTAGAGTGGTTTAAAATAGGAGAGATTCTTGACTTGCTTATAGCGATTTGCTAGTATAAAGATAACCCATTTTTGAGTGGAGGAAAAATGATATGCAGGCAGCCATTGTTTTTACTCAAATTGTTGCTGGATTTGCGTTGATTATCTTTGGTTCGTGGGTCACGTGGCAGGGCATTCGCATCATCACCCAATATTATCCGCTCTCGATTAAGCCGGGAAGGCACACAGGTGCAGAGCTGACGGATGACGACAAACCGACCAACCTGGTGGCTTCGATGATTGCACTGGCAAATGCTGAGATTGCTGCCCTGGCAGACCCGGTAAGAAAAACCAGTTTTGTTGACCTGGACAACCCCAACAGCGAAGGTGAAAGCGACGGTACGCCCGGTGGAGCGGGTAATCCGCAACCGGAGACCGGCGATCAGTCGGGGGGTGATACCGACACAGATGAAGGTACACAGGCAGAAGCTGAAGCAGCCAAGAAGGGCGGTGAAAAGGGCTCGGTTCTGGAGGGTATCGCCAAGGTGATCGAGGCACTGCCCAAGCTGCTTAATGCCAATTTTGGTCCTGCGACGGTGGTGTGCCTGGTCGGTTTGGTGATTATCGCCGGCGGTTTTTATTTGCTGCTCAAGCTGAACATTGGGGTTTAAACGATATAACGCTTCCGTGCGCGATTCACTGGAAGTTCTCAGCGAGAGATGAACACACCTGAATTTGCGTTGTTTATGTGTAAAAACTGTAGCGCGTCAGCGGTAAACCGTACACTTTCTGCGCACCCAGGCGGTCTTGATCGGTGATGTTGAGTTCGATTGAACCGACCTGCCCGCAGAAGTAATGCATCACCGATTGGGGGTCGTATTCGGTCAATTCGATGGTGTTCTCCATGCTTTCATCCGGGCAAACAGCCGGCGCCCCGCTGCGAATATGTTCATGCCGGAATCCCAGGATGTGCCCCAGTTCGTGACGCAACACCCCAACCTTGTCAAAGCGCGTGTGAAAATAGGAAGGGTCCACCAACAGACGGCGGCGCTGCTGCGATGTGTTGGGAAAGAACGATGAAGCGATGAACGCGCCCTGCGCATCGATATAACGCACCGGAAAGACCACACCCGCCGGCAGCAGGGTCAGGCTGGCGTCTTTGCTCTTGGTATATTGGAATTTAACACCACAGGTGTCTTCCCATTCGGCGGTGGCTTGTTTCATGTTTTCCAAGACGATGTCATACGATGCTTTATCGGGGAAGGTTCGCCGCAGCACGCAATAACGGATGGCATACCCATCTTTCCAGCGGATGATGCGTTTGCCATCGGTTGCGCTCACCAGACCGCTGGGCAAACTGGTTCCCATGAGTTCCATACCTGCGCTGGTGAACGCATCGGCAACGGCGTTGCGTTTCTTCAGCAATTTCTTTTGCAGGTCATGTAACAGGACTTCATCCTCATCCAGCAGTAAATCCCCTTCGGCGACGTAGAAGCGCGCGGTAATACGCTGACCGGTCTCGTCTTCTTCTTCGATTTCAACAGTTTTCATGTGGTATTCTGCGGCAATGGCTTCCACATCTCCTTCCACTTCCACACCATCCGGTTCGGTCATGGCGACCAGTTGGGGCAGCACTTCCCCGATCAATCTTCTTGCAAGAGGTTCTTCATGCTCCATGTGGAACTCCTTTTTTAGCGGACTAAGAGGGATACTTTCTTTGTGATGGGTGTTTCGAAAAAAATCAACAGTTTACAGAGAAACGGCGCTCGCCAGAGTGGGTGTTGGGTTTTTATAACCCGGTCTCGGGTTTTTTCTGTTGTGCGTTTTCTTTGACGACTAACTCGGCTGCATCGCTGGCTTGCTGGCAAGCGATAAAAAAACGCAGTTTCTGCTCGGGAACGGCACGCAACTCTTCCTCTGTCATCAGCAGGTCGCCTTCAACGACAAAGAAAAGCTCATCGTCGATCTCGACTGACCGAAGCTGCTCAAGCAGACGTTGAAACACTCTTTTTCTCATAACGATTTTTCTTTCACTGTGTTGGCATGTAACCAACTCTATCATGATACTAGCAAATTGATGAGACAGTGTCAATCACTGTAATTGTGCAGGTTGTAGATTGCAGAAAAACAGGTAATGCAATGGAGTGAGTTTCCCGGTGAGCAGATAGGGCGAATCTTCAATCTTCTGTGCAGGATGGTTCGCAAAGATAGAGTAAAATGGATTCACACAAAAAAAACCCGTTGGAGGCTGCTGCATGCCAATCTATCCTGCATCTCACGGGATTGGCGAGACATTTTCATTTGTGTTTAAAGACCCGCGTTGGGCAAAAAAGATGCTCATCGCGGTGTTGTTGATGCTCGCTAATTTTATCTTGCCGGTGATCCCGGCTTTCTTTCTTGCCGGGTACTGCCTGGAACTGGTGCGCCAGACGGTACAAAGCCCGGACAGCCCACAATTACCCGAATGGACCGGGTGGGGGCATCTTTTTGTCAAAGGCGCCAGCGCAACGGGCATTGTACTGCTGTTTATTCTGCCGGTTCTGGTGATGCTGTTGTTGGGTTTTGGGTTAATGCTGGTCCCTACCTTGATCACCGGGGTGGCAGCCGGAACCAGCCAGGAAGGACTCTCGCCGTGGGTCGTGTTGATACCTGCGCTGGGCAGCCTGGGGGGCGTATTTGTTTTTTGCCTGGTGGCGCTGATGGCGATATTGATCAGTCTCTTGTTGCCACTGGGATTGCTACATTATGCAGTGAAAGGGCGTTTTGCAGCCGCCTTTCATTTTGGCGATTGGTGGGCAATATTGCGTGCCAACTTCACCGATTTTTTGATGGTTTACGCCATTGTTATCATTTATAACTTGCTGATTGGTTTGTTTGCACAGCTTTTAAGCCTGACGGTTGTGCTTTGCCTGGTGTTGCCATTTCTTGAGAGTATTCTTTCGGTATATGGTCTAATGTTCTCATCCGTACTGTTCGCACAGGCGTATCGGGGCGGGCAGGCAAAACTGGCAGATATTGGATGAATTTCTGGAGGTGTGATGATGGATTTGTTTCAGCCCAGCCAGATAGGCTGTTTGGAACTCTCTAACCGGTTGGTGCGTTCCGCCACGGCTGAACGCATGGCAATGGAAGACGGAAGGGTGACGCCCAGGCTGGTTGAGCTATACCGTGACCTGGCGCGCGGCGGTGTGGGGTTAATCATCAGCGGGCACATGTACGTTCACCCAGGGGGAAAGTGCCATTCTGAAATGACAACAATCCATGATGATCGTTTTCTCGATGGACTTACAGGACTGGCGGAAGCGGTTCATCGAGAGGGGGGCAAGGTGGCGGTGCAGATCAATCACGGCGGGATGCAGTGCAGCCAGGAAACCGTGCAGCATTTGCTGGCTCCATCGGATGTGGGTACCGATTTGTTACCCAGACCGGCGCGGGCAATGAGTGAAGACGAGGTGTCGATGATTGCCGAAGCGTATGGGCAGGCTGCGCGGAGGGTAAAAGAAGCCGGTTTCGATGCGGTACAGATTCACGCCGCGCATGGCTACCTGGTGAGTCAGTTCCTGTCGCCACGCATCAACCAGCGCACGGATCGGTGGGGCGGCAGTCTGCAGAAACGCATGCAGTTCCTGCGAGATATAGCCGCATCTGTGCGCGTCCAGGTCGGGCAGGATTACCCTGTGCTGGTCAAGCTGGGTCTGATGGATGGGCTGGAAGGCGGGCTTTCACTGGAAGAAGGGCTGGGTGTGGTTGCAGCACTGGCTGAGATGGGCATCGATGCGCTGGAAATCAGCGGCGGGATCGGTGGGGAAAAGCTGACGAATGTGGCAAAGGGTGTCAAAGCGGGTGTCAATGAAGCGTACTTTATGCCCTGGGGATTGCAGGCGCGCACGGTTACGAATTTGCCCATCCTGCTGGTGGGCGGCTTCCGCACGCGCCAAAAAATGGAACAGGCTCTGCAGGAGGGTGCAGCAGATTTTATCTCACTCTGCCGCCCGCTCATCAGCGAGCCTGACCTTCCAGAGCGCCTGCGCCTGGGGCTGCAAGACCGCTCGATTTGTATTTCCGGCAACCTCTGTTATCCCAAGAACCCCTCGGAAGGGATCGCCTGCCGTTGTAAAACGACGCCGCTAAACCGTTAGGCGCGTTTGTGCTGCGGACCCATGCCGCCTAAACGGACCCCTTCACGCAGGCGTTTATACGGCAGGATGGTGGGGTTTTCCATGTGCGCACCCGGGGCTTCCACCAGGATGATCTGTTCTGCGATGGGCTGAAAATCGGCGCGGTAATGATTTGTGCTTTTTACCACGACGATGCCCATCTCTTCCGGTTCTATTCCCACCACTTTGAAATAGCTGCGGTCGTTCATTTGTGTGCGCACGCTGGAGACCACGATGTGCACATCACCGATGCGGATATGCGCCATCTTTCCCAGGTCTGCTTTCATGCCGCGCCCCATTGGACCGGTAGGGTCGAATTCGCCTTCGTGTAGCTTTTCTACCGTGAATACCCCATGAAAAGGCTTGTGCCCCGGCATCAGCTTTCCGCCCAGCTCCAGTTCCACCTGGCTGCCCACACCGGCGGCATGGCAGCGCTCTGCGGCTTGCGGGTCATACATCAACCCCAGCGCAGCCTTCTGCGCATCCTGGCGCACCAGGGCTTCCAGTACCCAGACCGTGTCGGATGTGCCGCCCCCGCCGGCGTTGTCCTGTACATCTGCCAGGACAACAGGTTTTTTGGCGCTGCGGGCAAGCGCTGCTGCTCGCTGAACGGCTTCATCCGGTGAAAGCATATTCAAAGCAAAACCCGGTTCATGCTGCATGAGCACATCGTACAGTTCTTGCAGGGCTTTGTCGGCGGCTTTTTGTGATGTTGCATAGGCAAAAAGGCTGGGACCGGCGTGGTGAATGTCTGAAAGCAAGAAACCGTGCATAAAGGTGAGCGAGAGTACTCCTTCTTTCTCCTCAATTTGCTCCAACACTTTGTAAATGGACAGGCAGGGTTCAGTGAAAGAGGATGCCGTGGACGGTGAGATCAGGTAGGGTAACTGGCGGTACGCTTTATAAAGCGGTTTTCCCTGCAAGATATGGTCTAAAAGATGGGTGGCACGCACACCAGTTTCATAGGCATCAATGTGCGGATATGTGCGGTAAGCCACCAGGGCGTTGAACTCATCCACCGCCATTTGCGGGATGTTGCCGTGCAGGTCGAGCGAACCGACCACAGGGATATCGCCGACCACGCTGCGCACCCTGCGCTGGATCTCCGTTTCGGCGTCTTCGTAATCTTCGGTGACCATTGCACCGTGCAAATCGAGATAAACGGCATCATAGGGACCGTTTGTGCGCAGCAGATCAAGCATCATGTTCATCAAGCGGTCGAAGGCGTCGTTGGTGATGGTTCCGGCTGGCTGTTCACCTGCCAGCATCAACGGCACAACTTCGTGCCCCAGGTGTTCGCTGACATCAA
>CAYRRA010000038.1:20681-25386 GCA_964426355.1 uncultured Anaerolineaceae bacterium | reverse complement strand
ATAAATACCGGTCAACAAATCTGCAGGGTCTTTTGATTTACTACCACCCAAGACAACAATGGGGGTATAGATCTGGCTGACAATATTCTTCCAGCTTTCGGGATCACCGCTATACGTTGTTTTTATGAAATCAACGCCCATCTCAGCACCAATACGGCACGCATGACCGATGTTCTCAGGTGTCCACCATTTTGCGGGATCTTCAAAACCAGCAGGGAGCATCTCAGCCATCACCGGGATACCCCATTCTTCACATTGCGAGATGATTTCTGCCAGGTATGGAAGCATTTCACTCTCAAATTTCGATCCGGGCATACCCATTACCCCTACTGCTTCTGCGCCATATCGCAAGGCATCGTAAGCATTGTAGACCAATGATGTGGCTCCAGGGACCTGAGCTAACTTGGTGTTTCCGCCATCCAGACGCATAACGATGCTCATGTCACCAATTTGGGGGGCAAAGTTTTTTACAATGCCGTATGTGGTTAAAATAGCATCTGCGCCTCCTGCCTGTACTTTAGCGATGACCTCACCTGGTTTTTCCAAACCATTCATCAAACCAAAGGAAGCAGCATGGTCCATTGCAAATATTACCGTTCTTCCGTCTTTACGGAAAATCCGGTTCCAACGATGTGACTTAATACCTGACATATCTAACAACCTTTCTTAACAATAATTTTTTCATGGGTGGAGGTCCATCCGTTATTGGTGGACAGACCTCCACCGCAAGTGTTATTTTTTCTGCTTCGTCAGTATAAACTCAGCAGATTAACCTCCAATGAGACCAGTTCGAATAACCTCGCCAGCTTCGTTGATACCGGGCCAAATTGGGTAGGAAAGCAGAATCCCAGCAACAATGATAACGAGCATGATCGTTGTCGGTGAAACCTGCTTTTTGGCGATTAACCACCAGATCAACAACACCAGCAGCAAAGGCAGTAAGTTGGGCATAAACTGGTTGAGGATATTCTGGAGCACGAATGCGGTACCACCAATTTTGAAAGCCAGAGATGTTGAGAGTTTTACAAAGTTAACTGTCAATGCACCAATGACAAAGTTACCAAGTACCATCGCGCCGGTCATCAGGCGATCCAACATACCACTGCGCAAAATATTCGTCACTGCAGAACGCCCCTGGCGATAACCGGTGTAGTACAACCACCAACCAACGCCCCACACAAATGCTGCCATAGAAACCAGGAAGAAGAGCGGACCGAGGATGTTGCCGCGAGTAGCCGTTCCAACCTGTCCGCCGGTGGCGATGCTCATACCAATGGCTAGTAAAATGGGAATAGCAATACCTTGTTGAATGGTGTCACCAACACCAGCCATGGGACCCATCAAACCGACTTTGACGGAATTGATTGCGTCATCGCTGATATCTGTGCCCATGGCACGTTCTTCTTCCATGGCAATCACGATGCCATTAATCACACCACCGATATCAGGTTGTGTGTTATAGAATACCAGATGGCGCTTAAGGGCAGCCGTGATATCCTCTTTGCTCTTATAAAGCTTGGCAATAATGGGGGTCATTGAATGCGCAAAACCAAGACCCTGCATACGCTCCCAGTTATAAGTACCATGGGAGAAGAATAACCAGCGCCACCATGAGGAGAAAACATCTTTCCGTGTAAGGATTCTGGGTTTGTTTTCATCGACCTCGCTTACTGTAGTTGTGATCTCCTCACCTTTTGAGGTAAACAGAACGTGAATGAAGGCTAAAACACCACCAATCACCGCGAACATCAAAAGGTTGACACCGCCACCCATCATTGTTGTCACAACGTAACCAGCAAAGAAGTAGGGCCAGACGTTTTTTGTTAGCAGGAACTTCAGGTTGAGTGCGATACCAAGACCAGCCAACATACCGCTGGCTGCAAATAAACCACTCATGACCCAAATGGCGTTTGCACCAATCCAGTTTAGTGCTGCTCCAACCGCGGCAGACCCAAGATAGGCTGCCAAAATGACAGGAACAGCATAAATCAGAAACAGGAAGGGTTGAGAGTATATGTAATTTGAGCGAGCCACTCCTTTGATGTCTGCTTTGTCAGCAAAACCATCTGCCCAGTGGGGGATTACAGAACAAGCTGACATGCGCAAAGACCAGGTCAGGCTGCCTAACAGACCAAGTGGTGCAGCCAAAGCCAAAGCTGCTTCATTGCTCAACCCACCACCCAGCGCCAGTGCGGTGCCCAGGTAACCCGCTAAACCAGGATCACCCGGGAGGGAACCGCCAGCGGATATCCAACCCAGGTAAAGCACGTTGATATTCGCGCCAATGGCAATACCTTCAGCAGGGCGTCCCATTACGATACCGACTAATGTACCAGCAACCAAGGGACGATAGAGGACGGTGTAGCCCAGGTTTGCAAAGAAAGGTGAAAGGGAGGCATAGTACATTACGCCGATGATGATTGCCATCAACAAGCTCATCTTTGGAGCTTCCGTTTGCTCAGACGGGGCAGCTTGAACATACAGAAAGCTTGCTGCAAGTAAAGCTAATGTGATGAGCATTGCTATGCCTACTTGCTTTTTATTCGTCTTGCATTTCATTTCAGGTCTCCTAATTCGAAGATATTATGTGGAACAGAAAACGGCAGACTATGAGACAATTATGAGTTTGATGTATTTCGATCCGATTCACCTCCTTGAAAAGTTAAAAAGCAGGGATCTCTGCAAAATCTTTGGATTTTTCTCCAGGCACAGATAAGAATGTAATTTTCACACCCTGGTCTTGTAATGACTTGAGTATGGCGTATTCATCTTTGGAAATCGATGAATTTTTAAACACATTCTTTCTTCCTGGTCCCATCCCCATACCGCCAATGTTGAGAGCATCAAACGTGATACCTCCCTCGTATAGGCGTTTTGCAGTAACGGGCGATTTCATCAAGACCATCGTGTGCTGAGGGGTAGGGTTTTCATTAAGGGATTTGATACTGGTTTCAACAGACTCCGCAATCACCTCTAATCCACTTGGTGCAGCCAACCGAAGCACATCCACCATAAAGGGATCGGCAGCCAGACCGTCATCCACGATTTGAATCTTGGTGAACTTCTTGTGTTTCACCCATACTGCGATGACCTGCCCATGTATCAAGCGGTCATCAATTCTTACTAAAGCCCAGTCTTTTATGATAATCACCTCCTTTTCTCATGGAATATTTCTCTACTTCCGTGTCAACATCGGCTTGAGGTTTTTTACTGAGCTACTACCCACCTCAGTAATTGCTTTCGCGAGATCTGCCACGGTTGTATCCTCTCGAGATAATACAGCTTCAATGAGCATAGGTAAATTTGCCCCCGTAACACATTCCACATTATCCTTAAGAACCTGACGTGCTGTGATATTGTAAGGAGTTCCACTAAAAATATCGATCAAAAATAAGGTCTCTGCATCGCCAATTTTTGCCATCAAATCATCCACTTTTTGCTGAAACACACTCGGTTCATCGCCTGGATGGAGTGTTATTGAATATACACCATCTGCTTCGCCTGCTATCATCGCGGCAGAATTAATCATCTCAACTGCAAAATTCCCATGAGAAACAACCACTATATTAATCATTAATCTTCACCTGTTATTTTTTTTTCCTGTGAATGTAAATCAATCATCAAGTGATAAAAATCTCCGCAATAGGTTGCGTGAGAAAACTCGATGACTTCTTCTGTGTCAAGATAGGTTGTCCGTTCCGAATGTAAAACAGCAGAAGGATACGGCAAGGATAACAATTTTCGTTCATTGCTATCGGCTAATGAAGCGTACACATTTTGAGTCGCTTTTTCAATTTTTAGATGATACTTATCTCGCAGGATGGTAAAAAGTGAGGATTGAGCAAGATTGAGACCCAAAATCTGTGGGCATAGGCGATGGTTCAGCCATACCTTATGGATTGCTAATGGTGTTTCATTATCCAAACGTAAACGTTCAATTTTTACCAATTCATCGCCGGGTTGAAGTCTCATGATTTCAACAATTTGCTCAGAAGGGGAGGGGATCAACTCAACAGAGAGAAGTTTACTGGATGGCGTTTTGCCAGCTTTTTGTAAATCTGAAGAATAACCACCTAATGAGATGTGAACTGCAATTTCACGTTGAGGAGAACGTACGTAGGCTCCTCTTCCAGGTAAAACATTGATCAATCCTTCCCGTTTCAACTCTCTAATCATTTCGCGAACTGTCGTTCTGCTGACAGAGAACTCTTCGCAAATTTCCCTTTCAGACGGCAGACGCGTCATTTCCGCATAGTGCTTCATTTTTATGCGGGACCGCATAATTTCTGTTAACTGAAGATGTAAGGGTTTTGGGTGGTCGCGTTCGATTTGCATATTATCCTGTTAATGATGATGAAGTCTGGGGAACGCAAATTTGCTGGTAATTACAAGTAGTAACAAGCTTACCTCTATTCATTATAGAGATTTTCTAAAGTCCAGTCAATAGGGTCTATTGAGCAATTGGCGAGAAAAAGATCAATTTCACCCCGTCCGGGTCATTGATGGAGAACGCACGGTGTCCCCAGGGTTTGTTAGTCAGTTCACCACGAACGGTTAAATCCTTTGACCGGATGAATTGATAATAACGATCTACATCTTCCACTTCGATCGTGATTTCAAATCCTTGAGGCACTATGTATTCCATAGCAGGGGGGAGGGCTAACACCTCTATTTCACCTGATCCCAATTTAAATACCGTTCCTTT
>CAYRRA010000038.1:0-20671 GCA_964426355.1 uncultured Anaerolineaceae bacterium | reverse complement strand
GAATTACCGGAGCTTCCAATAAATCACGATAAAATCGAATGGCATCTTCATATACTTTTGCGCGAAATATGATCCTGAAAATTTTCACTCTTTTACTCCTTTCCGTGATAAGTTACTGTAGAGAGGTATTCTTTCACTTTAGTAGCCGATTCCAATTGCAAAACTTTCTTCGCAATTTCCTCTGCTCCAGTCAAATCGTGTCTGCGGAGCTCTTGCTTGACAAATGGGATTGCCCTGGCATTCATGCTAAATTCGTCCAGGTGCATACCCAAAAGTAATGGGGCTGCTAAAGGTTCTCCTGCTAACTCTCCACATAAACCAACCCATTTCCCTTTTTTGTGTGCAGATTTGATGACCATATCAATCAAACGAAGGACTGAAGGGTCAAGGGCATCGGCATAATCTGCGACCAAAGAATTGGTGCGGTCAACCGCAAGGGCATATTGGGTCAGGTCATTGGTGCCGATACTAAAAAAATCGATATGGTCTGCCAATACATCCGCCATGATCGCTGCTGAAGGAATTTCAACCATGATACCAATCTCAACATTACGGGCAATATCCTGTCCTTTTTTCTGAATTTGGAAGGTGCATTCTTCGACGTGTTCCTTAACAGCTAATACTTCTTGTAGTGTACCTACCATAGGAAACATAATCTTCAAGTTATAGCCAGCACCGGCGCGGAGAAGTGCCCGTAGCTGCGTATGAAAAACGTCTTCGCGTTTTAAAGCTAATCGCGTTCCTCGCAACCCCAAAAATGGGTTCAATTCATTGGCTATCTTAAGATAGGATGCTGGCTTATCCCCGCCGATGTCCAGAGTTCTAGCAACAACTGGTTTTTCCCCGAAATATTCCAGTATTTCTTTGTAGACACGATACTGTTCTTCTTCATTCGGTGGAAATTCCCGATCCAAGAATAAAAATTCTGTACGAAGCAACCCAACACCTTCCGCTCCAAATTCAATGGCTTCTGCTGCATTTTTCGGTGAGCCAATATTAGCAACCACTTCAATTCTTAACCCATCTTTTGTTTTGGCAGGGCTCTTTGCAGCCAGGAAGGCTTGCTGATACAGTTGTTTGTATTGAACAGCTCTTTGTTCATATTTTTTAACCATGAAATCATCAGGGTCGAGGATCAAAGTACCATTTGTGCCGTCTACAACGACCTGAACGCCGTCCACCATTTCTGGCATTAGCTGGTCTATACCAACCACCGCGGGAATCCCCATCGATTTAGACAAAATGGCAACATGAGATGTTGCACCACCTTTGACCGTGCAGAATGCCAATACTTTAGATTTATCAAATCCGACGGTATCGGAAGGGGACAAATCCTCAGCGACAATCACCGAGGGGTATTTCAGGTCGGTCTCAATGATCGAACCCAACAGGATACGCAACACTCTTTGCCCCACATCCTTGACGTCTGCTGACCGTTCTGCGAAGTAAGAGTCGCCAAGAGAAGCGATCATCTTTTCAAAATCAAGGATCGCTTTGTACCATGCATACTCTACTGAATACATATCATTGCGTATATGTGAATAAACCCGGTCTAATAACTCCGGATCCTCTAATATCATACTATGGGCAAGAAAAATCTCAGCATCTTTTTTCCCAGCAGAGTGCATGGTTTTTTCATACACGGCATCCAATTGCGCTTTAGCTTCTTCAAGTGCATTGTTTAGTCGCTCAACCTCATAATCTGGGTCAACACAACTGCAGGGCTCAATGACGATATCCTCTGAATGATAGTTATATACCGGTCCAATCGCTATCCCCGCTGAGATCCCGATGACATCGGCAATTTTCATTCTTCCTCGCCAAATTTTGTCTCAAAGAGATTACGAAAAACACTCAGTGCACCTTCTTCATCTCCACCATCGACTGTCAAGTTAACTTCATCATTTTGCTGAACAGAGATTGAGAGTACGCTTGTAAAGCTTTTAGCATTCACTGGAGTAGATTTTTTTGTCAGGTTTTCGATCAAAACAGTGCTACCCTTCATTTCCGCTGCCGCTTTGACGAATTTTGCTGCCGGTCTGGCGTGCAAACCAACCTTATTTTTAACGACAAATTTTTGGGATTTGGACATGATTTTGTTTCCTTTAGCTAATAGGTTGTAATTACCAGTAATTACTATATTATTCTATACTTTTTTACTTTCCTGTCAACTACTTGTCTGAATCGTACATTGTTTTACAATTCATTGTAAGAAAAAGATTATGGAAAACAACAAGATGAAATTACATAATCTTTTCCTTTTTTTCAAAACGATTAACCTGCACAAAGACAATTCCTGAAAAAATGAACAATATCCCTATGCTGATGATCCAATTCATATCCTCCTTAATCAGGAGCCAGGCGAGTAGGGGAGCCAGTGCAATTTGCAGAGAACCTAATGTACTGGCGCTGGCGACGGTTGTCAGACCTAATGCCGTCGTAATTCCGACCAATGCAAACGTGTTGAAGAGCCCTGCCATGAGTAAGTTTCGCACCAATACAGGAGAGGTATTCGAATATACATCGATCTGTCCGGTAACCAGCAAATACCCGTTAAGAACGACATTTCCTACCACAAGAGCAAATAAAAGTGCATGAAAGCGATTTACTCCCTTGCGTTGTGCGTAAGCGATCAAAACCCCCGATAACGACCAACACACAGCCGTGCCTAGCGACAGTGGAATAGCAAGCCACCATCGTGGCATTAGATTGACTCCGTCGGATTTACCAACTGCCAACACCAAAATTCCAATAATTGTGATGAACATCCCAAAAACCATTTTAAAATTTAGTTTTTCTCCAATGATTGGGATAGCAAAAATGGCAGCCCAAAGCACCTGTGTGCCTGCGAGTGGAGTGGTGATTAACACTCCTCCTTTTTCAAGGGCACTGAAAAACATGGTGTTACCGATGAAAAAGGTCAAGACACCATACGCAGCCAATGCAAGAACTAGTTTGTAATCGGTGAATGGTGAAATACCCTTTTTGCTTGCTTTTTTTGCAAAAACAGTCATCAACAGAGAAAAGACGAGAACTGGCAGTGATCGCAAGCTGGCACCGAGCAGAAAGTTTACACCCTGTCCGCGAACCGTAAAGGCAGTGAACACATTATCAAGCGAGTAGCCCAATGCGCCAGCCAATGCCCATAATTCACCTTTCCCAAATTTTCCCCGGAGCCTATCAAAGAAAATGCCCAACCGCTTTTACCTCACTTTCTTCAAGTTCAATAGATATCATATCAGAATTTCTAGATAAGTATCATATCAGGTTTGCGTATAGGTTATTTTTATCATCACATTCTTTTTATCAGTCCAATACCAGGCAGATAGTGGATAGAAGCAAGAGAGGTTTGCAATACACACAAAAAACTTCTGAGAGAACCTGTTTTCAATTCAGAGAGACATATCCGTAAACAAGTGGAGTGGTTGATCGTAAAAACTATTTTCGTAGTTTTGTTATCTTGTGTAACCCTTTTTATCATAACCAATGTAACTTTATCATATATAAGATAGGGTATTGTTATAAAAAAGCAAACACGCGCTTATTAGATGCTTATGATAATAATACTTATCGAAAGCATAAAAATGAAAAAAGGCATTTCTCAATAATTGCGCCTTTTATGTCCCCCTACTCTTGTCGGGTAAAATAGTATGTGCTTTTTCTCAAAGACCATTATGGGGTATTGAAATCAAAATCAATGATTTTCATTATCAGGTCTGCGGTTTCTTTTGCTGCATCTTCAAGATATTTCTTCCCCCTGCCGGCATCAGCGGTTTGAGCATTTCCCAAAACCCCGTCAAGAGAAATATCACGCGTCAGCCAGGCATAATTTAATGCATGTGCAAAAGGCGGGCTACCTTTTTTGATAAGGAAATGCGGAATGCTGTCAGGAGCCAATTTCAAATTGACAAGATCAGGGTGAGATTTTAGTAATATAGATGTCTCAATATCTCCAGCGTGAATACCGTAAACAGCTTCCAGGTCACTTAATCCCGCTTGTGGAATAGCTACACGCAAATAAATGTGCAACCCGAATACCAGCAACCCTGTTTTTTCTCGTATATCGCGCATCACAACGTCAACCAGCTCCGAATTTCCACCATGTGCATTCAGAATAATCAGACGTCTAAACCCGCTTCGTGAAACGCTTTCTGCGATCTCTGATAAAACCTTCATCAACGTTTCTGAAGTCAGCGTAATCGTGCCACTAAACCCCCTGTGTTCAATGCTTCTTCCATAAGGGAACAAAGGCAAATACCACAAAGGTGCATTTTCTGGAAGAAGATCAAACGCTCTCCCCAATACCTCCATTGCTATCAAACTGTCAGTATAAACAGGCAAATGTGGACCGTGTTGTTCTATAGATGCAAGTGGCAATAATACTGCCCCCCTACCCTTCTGCATTTCGTTAATTGCAGTACTTGAGTAATTCGGTAGAAACCTCTTGTTGTGACGCTCCATTTCTCATACCTCTTTCTCTTAAATAATCAGAACATATATTCTAATTGATGATGAAAAGAAATACCGCCAATCATGCTCAGATCATGATTGCAAAAACATATATCATTATAAGGATTTGATCGGAATATAAAAGTAATTTACTTTTTGGAACAACAATTGCAACAAATCATCCTTGTGCATCAAATGATAAGATATAATAACTTTATTACTTCCTTCAGATAGAAAGGATGAATATGAGCGAATTGACAAAAGGACCCGGAAACACCTCGATCGCACCCGATGTATTGATTGATATTACCCGTCTTTCTGCACTGAGTGTTGAAGGCGTCAACCGATTAGCCCCTGTTCCAGGAGGTGTTAACCGATTGTTCAAACGGGGTGCAAGCGAAGGCGTGCAGATCATTCTTGAAAACAACACAGTTATGGCTGATATCTATGTCATTCTGGATCAAAATGTGAATATCCGTGAAACGAGTCGCGAAATCCAATCACAAGTGTCACGCGCGATCTCTGAAATGGTCGGTATGGATATTGGTCGGGTGAATATTCACGTCGAAGATATTGTTAGCTATCCAGCACCTGAATAAACCAAGATGATGAAATCCAGAACCAAGGCAAGAAGTATCGCCTTGCAAGTCCTTTACGAAGTTGACATAACCGGACACCTGCCCGCTGTTGCCCTGGAGCACCGGCTGACAGAAGAAGAAATCGATGAGAAAAAAACAGTCGATTTCATCACCAAAATCGTCATGGGGGTATATCCTTTTATCCGCCAAATGGATGCCTTTATCGCCCAGCACGCACCTGAGTGGCCACTTGACCAGGTTGCAACCATCGATCGCAACATTATCCGAATTGCTTTATGGGAATTTGCGGTGGAAGAATGCACACCCATTAAAGTTGCCATCAATGAGGCAATTGAGTTATCCAAGTTGTTCGGCTCAGATAGCACTCCCAGATTTGTCAACGGTGTATTGGGAAGTCTTGCAGACCGTCAAACCGAAATCTTCTCCGCCATAAAAAACATTCAAAGTTAAGCCTCCGGATTTACCACTTTCATCAAAGGATTTATATGGTTTCAAAACGATTTCCTAAATTCGCCCTGTTCGTATTGTTCGTGTGTTCCTCCTTGCTGCTCGTCCAATGCACCCTGCCTCAAATCCCTTTTTCCCAGGAAACTACTTCAGGGGTTGAAGAGCCTCAAGGAACAGCCCCACAGGAAAGCGGCGCAAAAGCAGAGATTACATTTTATGTTTCCGTTCCAGAAGAGCCAACCACTGAGAAAGTCTATCTGGATGTGCTGGATGAGGTTACCGGACTTGCGTTAAACTCGAAACGTTTCCCAATGGAAAGAATCGACAACACACATTATTCAATCACCATCCCATTCAAGCCTGGCACCCTGGTTAAGTATCGTTACGCGAGAGATGGCGTTCCGGTTGCAATCGAACATAGCGCATTTGGAAACCAGGTAAGATACAGGCTTTTTTACGTAAAATCACCTGGAGAAACCAGTGACCTCGTTGCGGCATGGAGTGATGCGCCTTACTCAGGTGAAACTGGCAGGATTCAAGGGCAGGTGTTGGATATTTCAAATAACCCCATTCCGGATGTCATGGTGGCAGCGGGAGGTGTATCCACAATAACCTCATCTGAGGGTTCTTTTTTAATCGAGGGTCTCCCCTCGGGTACACACAACCTGGTTGCATACGATATTAACGGGAGCTATATGCCTTTTCAACAAGGTGCGCTTGTTGCAATAAACTCAACAACTCCTGCACCTTTACAACTTGCCCCCACACACAGTGTCAACATTACTTTCGTCTTAAAAATCCCTGACGAGAGCATCAAAGATGTTCCGATCAAAATCGTTGGAAACATCTATGCCTTGGGGAACACGTATGCCAATCTTTTGGGTGGTGGCAGCATCCTCGCTTCTCGTGCTCCTTCACTGACACCTTTGCCAGACGGAAGATATGCAATTACCCTCGCTTTACCAGCCGGTTTAGATTTGCGGTATAAATATACCCTCGGTGATGGGTTTTGGAATACCGAGCATCGTGAAGATGGAGGTTTCCGGATACGTCAATTGATTGTGCCAGAAACAGACCAGATCATCGAAGATCATATTGATTCCTGGACCGCTGGAGAAAGTGCGCAACAGGTTTGGTTCCATGTAAAGGTCCCAGCAGATACACCAGCTACCGATGTCATATCCATCCAGTTTAACCCATATACATGGACGGAACCGATTTCAATGTATCCTGCCGGCAACAACGAATGGTATTACATCCTTCAAAGCCCATTTCATCTCCTTTCTTCGATCAGTTACCGTTATTGCCGCAATGAGCAGTGTGGCACTGCCGATCCGGCTGCCGTGAATAGCACGCTTGAGCAGTTTCAATTCACAACATCGAATCTTCCACCTGCAATCCATGATGAAATCTTGCATTGGGCATGGCTCAATATGGGTGAAGACCAGATTAAAATCGTTGGAAAAGAAGTGAGCCCACGAGGAAAAGACTTTATTGCTGGAATCGAATTGCAGGCAGATTACCATCCCTCATGGCAGCCTTATTATTCCAATTCGTTTCAATCCATCAAAGACTTAGGCGCCAATTGGGTCTTCCTTACTCCCACATGGCATTACTCATCAAAAAACCCACCGGTGTTAGAAGCCATACCGGGCAAAGATGCTCTATTGGATGATTTATCGCAAATAACGTCATCAGCACAGTCTAAAGGTTTGCATGTCGCCCTTTATCCACATTCGAAACCGATGGGAGATAATGATGCCTGGTGGTCTTCTGCAAACCGTGATTCTGGCTGGTGGAATAGTTGGTTTGACCGCTACCGCACCTTTTTACTTCATTACGCAGATTTTGCTACCCAAAACCAGGTTGGAATATTAGTCCTTGGGGAACCGGGTATGTTGCCTGGTCTACCAGGAGGATTGCTGCCAGACGGTTCACCATCCAACGTTGTGACAGATGCCGAACAAAGGTGGATGAATATGATCCATGAAGTTCGTATGAGGTTTTCCGGGCAGATCATGTTCGCGATCCCCACAAAGGTAGACCTAGCTCTATCCCCTGAATTTCTATCGCAATTTGATCAATTCTATGTCACCCCATCCTCTCCACTCGAAATGGAAAGCGGAAATACAGAAGTTCTTTATCAATCGGTAGCCAATGTCCTTGATCAAAAACTGCTTCCACTATGGGAAACATATCAAAAGCCGATCATTATCGGCATCGATTATCCATCCGCTGACGGAGCAAACCAGGGGTGTATCTCTTCTGGAGAAACTTGTGTTGCATTTGATGCATTAGATCAGCCTTTAAAAAATCCGATTAATGTCTCACTCAATCTCGATTTACAAATGGCTCTCTACGAAGCATTTGTTTCTGAGATAAATGAGAGGGACTGGATCGCAGGGTTGGTTTCTCAAGGGTATTACCCGCCGTTAGAACTTCAGGACCTTTCTTCCTCCATTCGCGGAAAACCAGCTTCAGCATTATTATGGTATTGGTATCCTAATTTCACCCTAACTGGGGAATAACCATTTCTTCTGGAAAGGATATTATTGTGGAAACACAACATTTCGGTATTCGAAGTCAATACGGACTGGAAAAACATGGCTTGCACAACCTGCAGAACGTTTATTGGAATTCGGCTCCTCCATTTCTTGTTGAACAAGCCATTCTCCGCCAGGAGGGAGAGCTTGCTCACACAGGATCGCTCGTGGTCAACACTGGTTACCACAGCGGGCGCTCACCCAATGACAAGTTTTTTGTCAAAAATGACCTTTCAGACAAGGTCATATATTGGAATTCCGAAAATAAACCTATTTCGCCTGAATATTTCCATCGATTACACGATAAAGTCATTGCATACTTTCAGCAACGAGATATTTTTGTTCAGGATATGTTGGTAGGTGCACATCCGGCAAATAACCTACCCATCCGCCTGATCTCCGACAAGGCATTCGCTGCCCTGTTTGCAAACAACCTTTTCATCAGGTTGCCAGACGATAAATTGCAAAACCACATCCCGGAATTCACCATTTTGCACTGCCTTGGGTTACAGGCTGACCCGCAAAATGACGGGACGGTCTCCAGCACATTTATCGTAGCGGATTTGGACAAAAAACTAATCCTGATTGGCAATACAGGCTATGCTGGTGAAATTAAGAAATCCATCTTCACGATTATGAATTTTCTCATGCCGGTGAGAGGAATCATGTCGATGCATTGTTCAGCGAACCAGGGAGCAACAGGTGATGTCGCGCTTTTCTTTGGTCTTTCCGGCACTGGTAAAACAACCCTTTCATCAGACCCCACCCGTGCTCTCATCGGTGATGATGAACATGGTTGGGCGGATGACGGGATTTTTAATTACGAGGGAGGATGTTATGCAAAGGTCATCCGGATTAATCCGAAGTATGAACCTGTCATCTTCCAGGCGGTTAGAAAGTTTGGCACGTTGTTAGAAAATGTTGTCATCGACCCGGAAACCAGAATCCCAGATTTTGATTCGAGCAAATTGACAGAAAACACCAGAGCTGCATACCCAATTCATTATGTTGACATGATTGTTGAAAAAGGGTATGGGGGTCATCCAAAAAACATATTCTTCCTTACGGCAGATGCATTTGGTGTGCTACCACCTATAGCAAAACTGACCAAAGAACAGGCATTGTATTATTTTCTGGCTGGATATACTTCCAAGCTGGCTGGAACCGAAGTTGGTTTGGGCAAGGAACCGCAGGCGACTTTTTCGATGTGTTTTGGTTCGCCTTTCATGCCGCTTGCGCCAGGTGTTTACGCTGATTTATTAGGAAAGAAAATTGAACAGCATCAAGTAGATGTCTGGCTGGTCAACACTGGTTGGACGGGTGGACCATACGGCATTGGGCACCGCTTTGAATTGCCATATACACGATCCATGGTGACAGCCGCGTTGAGTGGTGAACTCGCCAAAATTTCCATGCGAAAAGAACCATTTTTCAACTTTTGGATACCGGTAACCTGTCCGGGTGTGCCAGATGAGGTGCTTGACCCTCAGCAAACATGGTCAGACAAAGAAGCATATCAACGCCAGGCAAAGGATTTAATTGCGCGCTTTACGAAGAATTTTGAGAAGTTCAGAGGTGTCATATCTCAAGAGATTTTCGATGCTGGTCCCGGGGTGCACTGATCCCAGGAAAACTAGCTGCGAAACAGTAAGAAAATCAGCGCAAGGATTAAGAATGGTGCATACGGTATCGCCAAAAAAGGGCGATACCGTTTTGTTATCAATGTGAATAGTAAATAAACCAGGCTGGTAAGACCCCCCAGCAGAATTGCCAGGAATAATCCTGCGATCACCCCGGGCCACCCCAGCCCCAAGCCGATAATGCCGGCAAGGTTGACATCTCCAAAGCCTAAAGCAGGCTCGTTAAGCTCTTCTCCACGTCTTTTCGCAAGCCATTGCGCAAAAATATGACCTAAATAGTATATTGCCAACATAATCAGGAAACCTGCTGCCCCTCCAAGCAAAGTCGGGGAAATTCCATGCAGGTATATTCCAATGACAAAAAAAACGATTGCACCGAAAATAGACGTAGGGTGAAGTATCGCACGGTATTCCAGGTCAATAATAAACACAACTCCGAGATACACCAGGAGAAACGCAGAGATAATAAAACTCAATCTCTCGTTGGGTAAAATCCACAACAATAAAAATGAAACAGGATATAAAACCAGTACAACAGCTCGCCGCCAAATTGCCGACTGTAAACAATGAGGACACCTTGAGAATAAAAGGTACGCCTTCCAGGAAAGTGGTTCGCCGCATTTTGCGCATACTGGCTTTCCAATTCGGCGCGTCAATGGAAGCACATCCGCCAGGTAATTTACCACCAGCGCAGCAAAAATCCCAAGCAAACCAATACCTGTCTTTTCAATCATGTTGATTGTCACTCATCTTTGATATAAAATTATAAACCACAGTTGAATGGTAAAAAAGGTAATTTTGATGTCAGTAGATCGGATGACAAATAGATAAAGGCGAATTTTTTGAACACAAACACCCTGGAACAGCTCATACAAAATTGGAAAACCGACCCCACGGTTAAGGAACATGTGGTTTTTTCCAAAACAATTCCGCCAACACCAGCAAAACTGAGTTCATTTCCCCATGATCTCAATGAGCGGTTAGCAAGGGCATTGCAAGCTGACCAGATTCATCAATTGTATTCTCATCAGTTATCTGCATGGGACAAAATCCAGAAGGGCGTCAACACAGCCATCACCACCGGCACTGCCAGTGGAAAGTCATTGTGCTATTACTTGCCCATCTTGAATTCCTTTTTTCAGCATACTGGCACCTGTTCTCTTTTTCTTTTTCCAACAAAGGCATTGGCGCAAGATCAGGAAAAAACCCTGCGCAACTTGTTGATTAAAAGCGGTGAGAACAAAGAGTTGGAAAAATGGATAGGGATTTATGATGGAGATACACCGGGAGAAAAAAGAAAATCGGTCAAAAAAGATGCTCGCTTCGTTTTTACAAACCCCGATATGCTCCACCAGGGAATACTACCGTACCATACCAGTTGGTCAAGGTTTTTTCGCAACCTGCAGTATATCGTAATTGATGAAATGCATACTTATCGCGGGGTGTTTGGTTCACACGTGGCAAATGTAATCCGCAGATTGAAACGGATTGCCCGTTTTCATGGAAGCAACCCTCAATTTATCCTGACTTCTGCAACCATTGCCAATCCGGTGGCTTTTGCAGAGCGAATGATTGAAGCCCCAGTTCAGATGGTTTCAGAGGATGGTTCACCTCACGGGAAAAGGAATATTCTGTTTTACAATCCACCCATCATTCAGAAAGAGCTCAGTCTTCGCTGTCACCCAGCAAAAGAAGCGACACGCCTGACAGGTGATTTACTGGCACGAGGGATTCAGACTTTAATCTTCACGCAATCTCGTAAATCGGTGGAGATTACATTGAAAAACCTGCACAGTATCTTTCCCGATCAAGCCGATTCCATTTTCCCTTATCGCAGCGGTTATCTGCCAAAAGAAAGGCGATATATCGAAAAATCCATCCGAGATGGGACTGCCAGGGTGGTTGTGTCCACCAACGCGCTTGAATTGGGGATTGATATCGGCGGATTAGATTCAATACTGATGATTGGTTATCCAGGCACCATCTCAGGGTTTCGGCAAGAAGCGGGAAGAGCGGGAAGGACGGATAACCGCTCATCACTGGCAATGCTGATTGCCTCTCCAAATCCTTTGGATCAATTCATCCTCAAACACCCCGATTACCTTTTTGAGAATTCGGTTGAACAAGCTTTGATCAATCCGGATAACCTGATTATCCTCTTGCAGCACCTTCGTTGCGCAATTTATGAACTGCCTTTTGATGCAGAGGAGCATTTTGGCACTGTGGACAAAAAAACGCTCGATGGTTTGTTGAACATCTTGAAATTGGCAGAAAATATTCACTTCTCTTCTAGCAAGTTTTTCTGGATATCCGGTCAATACCCCGCCGCTGAGGTTTCGTTGCGAACCGCGGGTGACCGCAAGTTTTTACTACAGCAAGAAATTAACGGACGCGCCATCAAAATTGGCGAGATAGATGAACCCAGTGCTTATTGGATGGTTCATCCGGATGCAATTTATCTTCATGCAGGGCAAATATATAAAGTTGACAAAATGAACCTTCAAGAAGGTATTGTCGATCTCTCCCCGGCAGATGGCGATTACTACACCGAGCCCAAACAAAAAACCTCTGTGACAAAGATAATGGTTCACAAACAAGAAGAAATTTCTGTAGGGTGCAAAGTGTTTGGTGAAATTCAGGTAAAGTCACAGGTAACGGGTTACAAGAAAATTCTCTGGGAAACGAATGAAATCATTTCATTGCATGACCTGGATATGCCAGAAACTCAATTAACCACTGCCGGCACCTGGATCACAATAAACGATCAAACCATTACAACATTAAAAGAAAAAAACCGGTGGAGCGATGAACGGAATTATTATGGAGCAAACTGGCAAAAACAACGGCAACAGGCTCTGGAAAGAGACCGTTACACCTGCCAGGCATGTGGCAAAACGGGAACAAGTCAAACCCTGCATGTCCACCACAAAACACCATTCAAATCTTTTTCCTCGTTTTTAGAAGCAAATCAACTTCATAACCTGGTAACATTATGTGCCCCTTGCCATATCAAGGCGGAAACAGTTGTTCGCATCCGCAGCGGATTGGGTGGGTTGGGATATGTTTTTCATCACCTTGCGCCATTGCTCCTGATGTGTGATTTTTCAGATATAGGGGTAGTTACTGACCCCAATGCTTCATTTGCTGAAGGAAACCCTGGGGTATTAATATATGATCAGATTCCTGCTGGGATTGGGTTAAGTGAAAACCTTTTCCGCACATTCAATGCACTGTCTAAGAACGCACTGGAACTGGTTGAATCCTGTTCTTGTATCGATGGCTGCCCTTCTTGCGTGGGTGCTCCAGGAGAAATGGCTACCGGAGCCAAACCGTACACACTGGAACTTCTCCGGTGTATCAACGAAAGGGTCGCCCCATGAATCCAAACGAAAGCATGGAAGAGAAACTTAAAAGACTGGGGGTCTTTCTTGGCGTAGGGAAAATACAACCTGCTGCCCGGGTTGAACATCATCATATCGAAGACGTTATCGATACACATGAAGTGGAATCACCCTGGGGGAATATTTTGGTTCACGAAGAGATATATCCAGCGGGATACCACCATGGAATTGTTCAGTTGTCGGATATCAGAGCTGACCCATTGATAGCAAAATGGTCAAATATTGATATCGCCGAAACGATTGACCCAGAAAATCTCTTCTTTTTGGACACCGAAACGACTGGTTTGTCACGTGGAACCGGAACTTTGATTTTTCTCATCGGTTTGGGCTTTTATAGGAAACAAAATTTCCACCTGGTGCAGTTGATACTACCAGACCCGGCTTTGGAACCTGCCTTACTGGCTGTTTTTGACCGTTATATTTACCCATATCAGTATGTTGTATCGTTCAATGGGAAAGCATTTGATGTACCGATATTAGAAACTCGCCATGTCCTTCACCGTCTCCCCTCCCCTTTTGAAGGCAAGGAACAAATAGACCTCCTTCAACTTGCACGGAAACTATGGCGCAACCGCTTGCCTAGCCGTCGGTTGGGAGAGCTGGAAAACCAGATCCTGTGCCTGACGCGTGGCAAAGAAGAAGTGCCTGGCTGGTTAGTACCTGAGCTTTACAAAGAATACCTTGCGACAGGCGATGCCCGACCGCTATCTGGAGTCTTTTATCATAATGCAATTGACGTGGTATCAATGGCTGGTCTTTATGTTCATTCAACGGATTTACTCAATACACCAACTCATACGTCGTCTGAGCTAGACCTGGTTGCAATTGGCAATATTTATGAAGAGATGGGTGAATTGAGTGATGCGGAAGAAGTGTATAAACAATGCCTTACTGCGAATTTACCGGATGGGCTCTACAAACAAACAGTTAAACGATTTGCACAAATTTACAAAAAAGATGGAAAATGGGAGCAGGCAGTTCAACTTTGGCAGCTCCTTGAGCACAATGATATTGAAGCCTGTGTGGAAATTGCCAAGTATTATGAGCACCAAACCAGAGAATATCTCAATGCAATTCTTTGGACACAAAGAGCAATAGAAATTGCTAAGAAAGACTCCTTTTTACAATTAGAACTCGCCGATTTGAACCATCGCTATTCACGATTACAATTCAAAAACCAGAAAGCAGGTAAGAATGACAGAAATGAATGATTACAGGCATCTAACACGCAAGGCGCTACTCGATTTTATCCAAATTCATTCGGTGGTCAATGAAAAAGAAGCCGACAACGATGTCAAACGTTCGATTGCGGAATACAAATTCAACCTCATTGAAATGGCTTGTTCAGCAATGCAGGGAACGACTGATATTGAAGTGCACAAAAACCATCTGCGAGAAGTCGAGCAGGAGATATCAGAGGCAATTAAACAAAAAAGAACCATGATCATGGATGAAGATTTCCGGAAAATTTTCCTAAACGCAAGCCGGGTTATAGAGTTGTCTGACCGCCTGTGTTCCATCAACGTGAAAAAAGATATGGCGTCACCGCTTGTATCACTGCAGGAGTTATCAGAAACGGTATATCGTGCAAATGGTCAATTGGAAGCTGAATCGATACAATTATTCCTTGAATCTTTTGGTATTCGCTCAAGATTTATCCAGGAGAGCGCCGGAGTTGCCCTGGCATTGACCGTTGGACCTTTAGGGGAAGCAGATGTGAGGGTTTCCCCTGACGATTTTGGAGATGCACTGGATATACTCACTGCGATGAAATCAGGGCACTTTTCGATCAGCGATGATAAGGAGATTCTTGAGGATGGTGATTGGGATCAGACTGAATTTGAAGAGGATGATTCAACGGAAGAATAGCTTTTGGTGTCAGAATTAGCTATACGCTCTCCAATTCTTTATCGATGTATTCCTGATAAAGCTGGATTAGCTTGCGGGTAATGACCCCTGGTTTCCCGTCACCAATTGTTTGTTGGTCAATCCTGACCACGGGTAAGATTGACCTGCTGGTACTGGTGATAAATGCCTCATCCAGCAGAGGTAATTTCTCCCGATCGATCCCCTGCAATAGGATGGGAATCTTCTCATTTTCAGCAAGTTTTAGAACTACGGAGCGGATTGTCCCTAAGAGCACGCCTTGTTCTGCAGTCCAGAGCGCGCCATCCATTACTGCGTAAAAATTGCTGCTCAGACCCTCTTGTATGATGCCCTCCGGTGAAACCATCAGGATCTCATTAATCCGGTTGCCATATTCACTTTTAATTTTTGCTGCTGTTCTAAGATGGTTGGTTTGCTTTGCCTTGGGATTAGAGCGTTGGAGTTGGTAAGTGACGGCATGACTGCCTTCTTGATAGACCTCCGGTAAAGGGACCTGTAATGGCTCTGTTGATAGATAAAAAACACCACGTTCATCTTCTAAATCGAGGGTTATTCTGATCCTCAAATCACAATCGGGGATTTCATTTAAAACAAACCGGAGTGCATTTCGTAAACCTGTAAAGTTTATTTCTACGGGCTTATCCAACAGGCTCGATGATTCTACGAGACGGGCAAAATGGTGCTCCAGCGAAAGGATTTTTCGGTAATCATACGTCCGGAATGTTGAATATACACCATTGGGGAGGGATAAAGAAATTTCATCCAGGTTTCTTTGTGCAGGACCTAAATTGATGGAGGCTGCGGTAAAATTCTCTCCAGTAACTCGAACTTTCCAAAGCGACAATGCACTCATGTAGTTATCCTTGTTAATAAAAATTGCCAGAGCGATTATACTCTCAACCAGAGGATTAGTAGAGGTCTGAAAAATATGTCCAAATTTTATATTACCATCAAACAACATACAGTATTCATAATGTTCGGTGTTTTTATTTTTATTGCTTCATTCTCAGCCGGGTTTCTTACATGCCATTATTTGCCATTCATGAAGGATAGCGGTTTTAAGATATTGAAACAAGCTCATTCTGTGCTCGTTCAATATTCGCTTAATGAGTTGCCGGAACCTAAAGAACTTGAATATGGGATGATTAGAGGTATGCTGCAAGTGTTGGATGATCCTTATACTACCTTTGTCGAACCAGTTCAGCATGAATTGCAAACAAACCAACTGGAAGGAAAATTTGGTGGGATCGGAGCAAGGTTAGAGCGCGATTCAGCAGGGTATCTCTTGTTGTATCCATTCCCTGGGTCTGCTGCTGATAATGCTGGTATTGGTGAAGGCGATCGTCTAATTGCCATTGAAGAAATGATAGTGAAAGCTGAAATGGGTTTTGATGAAATACAGGCTGCAATCCGTGGACCCGTCGGGGAATCTCTTCAGTTGACGATATCAAAAGCGCCATCCTATGAAGAAACGCAAATCTCGGTCAAACGAGAAGAAGTTTTTTTACCTTCGGTAACCTGGAATGTCACTCCTGACAATGAAAAAGTGGGAATCATTCAAATAAACATTATCGCCGCAACCACACCAGATGAAGTAAAAACAGCCATTTTAGATTTACAGGACAGGGATGTGCAATTTTTCATCCTCGATTTAAGAAATAACGCGGGTGGCTATTTACACGCCGGGGTCGATACAGCATCATTGTTCCTGGAAAAAAGCATCATTTTACAGCAACAATATAAGGGAAAAGATGTGGAAAACCTTTCCAGTAAAAGTAATGGCGAATTTTTGGATATACCCCTGGTTGTGCTCGTTAATAATTTTTCTGCAAGCGCAGCCGAGATTATCGCTGGCGCACTTCAAAAACAAGAAAGAGCTGTGTTGATTGGCAGTAACACGTATGGAAAAGATTCAATCCAAATGGTTTTTGACCTGGATGATGGTTCCAGTATGCATGTTACTGCCGCAAAATGGTGGATACCCGGTTTTGAGTATCCAATTGCCGGTCAAGGCATCACCCCGGATATCGTTTTGACGAACGAAGAAACAAATCAGCCAGAAATTATCCAGACAGCGATTGAAATATTTGGGATAGGGCAATAGAATGACTCAAGTACATAGAAATCCAGGATTTCTTCTTTTTACCTGCCTTCGGGTCATTCTTCAGGAGCAACCACAGCAGATCTGATACGAGATAAATCTCCCGGGGTATCCACATCCCAAAACGCCTGCTCGTCATCCCAATTCACTTCCTGTACTGAGAAGCGGTTGAACAATGCCCTTGCGCCAACATCTCCCTTTAGAGTGTTGATAGCTGAAAATATAGATCGATCCAGAAGCACGGGGTTTGCATGAACACCTTTTATCACCGGGTAAACAATTGGCATATTGGTTAGTAAGTATGCCGAACAAAGCGCTTGCATAAGGTCTTTGGAAATTAACGGTTGATCGCCCAAAAAGATCATGCACGCGTCACAAGTTGGTTTTAACGCATTCACCCCGGATTTCAATGAGGTACTTGCTCCATCTCTCCAATTTGGGTTCAAAACGATGTCTACCAATGGGTCATCGATGCTCTTGCGGACCAGGTCGGCTTCATAACCCACAACCACAACGATTTGGGCAAATTTTTGTTGCTTCACAACATCAACAACATGCTGGATGATCGTTTTGCCATTGGGCAGGTTCTGTAACAGCTTCCCTCCTCCGAATCGCTCACCAGCACCTGCTGCTAGCACAAGCGCACTGATCGTCTTCATATGAATACCGCCAGATTAGAAAGGACGTATAGTAGACGATATGAGCTCGGGGGTTAATGGAAAATGATCAAACCAAATCCCCGTGGCGTTGTGAAGAGCAGCAACAATGGCGGGAGCATGGGTCAGAAATGGCATTTCACCCATTCCGCGGACGCCATAGGGACCGATGGGGTCAGCAAATTCCAAAATGCGAGGCTCAACATGGTCGGGAATATCCAGCACAGTTGGAATCAAATATGTGGAAAGTTTATCGGT
This sequence comes from uncultured Anaerolineaceae bacterium, assembly GCA_964426355.1. Classification (GTDB taxonomy): domain Bacteria; phylum Chloroflexota; class Anaerolineae; order Anaerolineales; family Anaerolineaceae; genus JAJFTV01. Next base: position 2,690 of record CAYRRA010000038.1, on the reverse strand, counting down.
CTGAATAAACCCATTTTCGTGAATAAAATTTTCAAGTATCACGTAACCGTTCGCCTGAACAATTGCGCCTTCAATTTGCCCTTCTAACTGCTGTGGATTGACAGCTTTACCCACGTCATCCGAGCATACCACGTTTATCACACGTAACAAACCGGTTTCGATATCTACTTCGATTTCGACCGCCTCCGCGACATAACCATATGCGAAGTTTGGCGTACACTCTCCTGTCTCTGGGTCAAGCGGTGTGGTAGCCGGTGGGCGGTATTGATAGGTCACAAACACCGGGCGCTCACCCTTTTCCCAACCTTCCAATGCCAACTCAGAGGCGCCTTTTATTGAATTCCCTGCCATGAAGGACATTCTGGAGGCTGAAGAACTGCCAGAATTTTGTGTCACAGCGGTATCTGCCACGACCAGATGAATTTTCTCCAGGGGGAGTCTCAAGGTTTCAGCAGCGATTTGAGCAAAATAGGAATGGGCTCCTTGCCCAACATCAGCCCCAGCGTGGTGAACGACAGCATACTCAATTTCATCTTTACCATGCAATTCAACGGTTGCAGTACATTGCTCAGGTGCACCAAAAGAAAAACCGACATTTTTGAATGCACATGCAAAACCAAAACCGCGCCGTAAATAATCTGGTGCTTCAGTTGATTTTTCAAAAACCGGGCGTTTCCATTCCTTTCCTGATAAATGCCATCCAGAAGCTAACGCACAGTCTTTAACGACTTCAGTAATTGATACCCCTTTGGGAAGAGGGGAATTTACTGAGAGCAAAGCGCCCTCAGTGAGAAGGTTTTTCATACGGAGATCAACCGGATCCAACCCGAGCGCCACAGCAAGTTTGTTCATTTGCATTTCAGCAAGAAAAGCAGCCTGAGGACCGCCAAAACCGCGAAAAGCCCCAAATGCAATGTTGTTGGTGTAAACTGCATAGGCGTCTACTTTTGCATTAGGAATTTCATACGGTCCGGTACACATCAAAGTAGCATTCCCCAACACCTTTGTCGATGTATAAGCATATCCGCCGGCATCAGCAATTAATTCATTTTGAGCCGCGACCAACTTCCCATCACGAGTTGCGCCCCATCGTGCTTTCATATAGTAGGGATGACGCTTTGTGTGCCCAATAATGGACTCTTCACGGCTCCAAACAGTCTTTATCGGACGATTGATGCCTCGCTGTGATAACCTGTAGGTTGCCAACCCCAAAACTATCTGCACAGAAATATCTTCTCTCCCGCCAAAAGCTCCGCCAATCGCCGGGTGAATAACGCGCACTTTTTCCAATGGTAAGTCAAGAGCGTGTGCAATTTGCTCCTGTTCCCTGTGAGCCCACTGCCCAGCAGCAGCAACCGTCACGCGCCCCTCTTCATCAATGTAACTGATACCCGCTTCAGGTTGCAGGAAAGCATGTTCTTGAATTGGCGTACGATATTCAGATTCCACAATCACATCGGCTTCTGCAAACCCCTTTTCAATATCGCCCTTGCGGATTTTGTTATGCAGGATAATGTTGTTTTCACGGTCTGGATGAATACGAAAAGCATTTTCTTTCATTGCCTCTCGTGGATCGGTCGTCACGGGCAATTCCTCATAGGTCACAACAATTTTTTTCAAAGCCTCTTGAGCAATTTCCTCGCTCTCGGCAACCACCGCGGCAACCTGATCACCAATGAAACGAACCCGGTCAGAAAATAGCTTGTGCGATCCCGGTCCACACAACACAGGTTGGTCATTATAAGAGAGCCCATATTCGTTAACTGGGACATCCTTTGCGGTAAAAACCGCAATGACGCCGTCTACATTTTCAGCACTGGTTACATCAATTGCATGGATGATGGCATGTGGATATTTTGAGAATAATATCTTCATGTAAGCCTGGTGAGGAAGGTTGATATCACCTGGAAATGATGCTTCGCCTTTCACCTTTGCAAACGCATCCTGACGTAAAACTGATTGACCGATCGACATAAGCTGCTCCAGTTCTTCCAAATTATCTTTTATACCGCTTGCCCCGGTAACTGACTTGAGGGGCATCTTGTGGTCCTAACGATTTAGGTACAAACAATCTATACAGGACAAAGGTCAGCAACATGAAAAGTGCATAGAGGAGAAAAACCACAATGATCGTTCCAATGATTTTTACATAGAGGTAAGGATCAGCACCACGGGCTATTAAGTCTCTTGGGATAGCAAACCATCCCTGTTTCTTGTTTTCATCAAGCAATAGTATGGTTGTGAAATACCCAAGAAATGGCGCAACGATGAGAAAGACAAAGCCAAAACCTCTCCATATTGGGTGAACTGTCCGCTTAACTCGCGGCTTTTGCCGCATAAATGAGCTGTATTTTCCCATTCCCGACTCCGTTAAAACTTGTTCTGTTTGGCGGCAGCGTCTATGGCATTCACAATCTTATAGTAACCGGTACATCTGCAGAGATTTCCCGTGGTGGCCTGTTTTATCTGATCTTCTGTGGGATGCGGTTTTTCTTCAAGTAATTTCACTGCTGACATGATGAAACCTGGAGTGCAATAACCGCATTGAACCGCCCCTTGCTCGATGAAGGTTTGTTGAACCGGATGAATTCTCTCTGCTGCTATCCCCTCGATGGTCGTTATCTGTGCCCCATGAGCCCGCGCTGCCGGCACCAGGCAACTCATCACAGTTGCTCCGTCCAGGTAAACCG
>CAYRRA010000037.1:0-25584 GCA_964426355.1 uncultured Anaerolineaceae bacterium | reverse complement strand
AGCATTGACAGGCATTATTCCCGAAGATGGGTTGGACCGGGCTACCGGAAAGACTAAATTAACTCCAATACGCCAAATCCAACCCTCTATTGATCGGAAAATTGCTGCAGTGATTGAAAAATCACTTGAAGTAGACCCCGAAAACCGCTATCAAACAGCAATCGAATTTAAAAAAGCACTCATCAACGCAAGCGAATTTTCTAAACTTTTTTATGAAGAGCTAATAATCCCCCCACCACCCGAAGAGACCATAGCCGTTCAGCCAAATGACATTCCTCAAGAAGAAACCCCTTCGGAAAAAACTCCGGTGGAAACACCCTTTAATAAACCCAGTAAACCAGCCAATAAGAAACAACGAAAACTTCTTCCGCTGTTCGTTGGTATCCTTCTGACAGGCTTACTCGCAGCATCTTTCATTCTGAAACCCAACCTGCCAGCGACGATATTGGCTTTTTTTGCTTCACCAACGGTGACGCAAGAGACCCAAAGTACTACACTTTCACCGGATGCAACTCTCTTGACACCTCAAGACACCGAAAGCACCCAGCAGCCACCCCTCCCATCCGCAACAGAACAAGCAACCTCGACACCGAGCATCACACCTGAGCCAACACAAACAACCATGCCAACACCCACCTCTTCGCCTACTCTGTCCGGCACCCCTATAGGAGGAGGTACCGGAGAGTTTGCTTTCACAACGAACCGCACCGGTGTGATGCAAATTTGGATGATGCGCACTGATGGGACTGGACAGGAGCAATTGACCAATATGCTTCTTGGTGCATGTCAACCAAGCTGGTCTCCTGACGGAAGTAAATTAGCCTTCATTTCGCCTTGCCAGGAAAAGAACAATGAATTGTATGTGGGTACGAAAATCTACATCCGCAATATGGCAGACAGAGAAATCAGCCTGTTGCCAGTCAGTTCAGAGGAAGGCGATTTCGACCCAGCCTGGTCACCAGATGGCACCAGGATAGCTTTCACATCGCTGCGCGTGGGTACTGCGCATGTTTTTGTATACAATTTCACCGATGAATCTTTACACGAGATTTCAGACACGCGTTTTCCTGATATCCACCCTGCATGGAACCCGGATGGAACTCAGCTTGCTGTGGGGCGGAAGAATGTCTTCAACCATATTTTCATTCTTTCAGTAAATGGGTTCACCCAATATCAATTCAGTTCCAATGGAAATGTCGAGGACTACTGGCCCAACTGGTCACCTGATGGAAAGACCATCATCTTTTCACGGTTAACGCAATCCCCAGCAATCCCATTCCTCATAAGCATGGAAGAGGTGAATTACGGAACTGGAATCGAAAACCGTATCCCGCCTGTTTATTCTTCCAATTTTACACCTGTGGCGAAAGCCTCATATTCTCCAGATGGAGGTTGGATCATCTTCGAGTCTTGGCCCGATGGAAGAAATCATGACATCTTTATGATGACAAATACCGGAGAAAATATCACTCGCCTGACTACTGATCCTGGCTTTGATTTCGATCCTGCCTGGCGCCCTGTTCAAAGATAGTATTCAATTCCGAGGTCCAATGACATTACAAATTAATTCTTTTTTGAAAAGCCGTTACCGAATCGAAGACATTATCTCAAAAGGCGGTATGGGAGCCATCTATTCTGCATACGATGAAAGCCTGAGCGTTAAAGTTGCTGTCAAAGAAAACCTCTTCACAACCGATGATTCAACAAGGCAATTCCGCCGTGAGGCGACCATTCTCGCCAGTCTGAGGCACCCCAATTTGCCCCGTGTGACCGATCACTTTGTCATCCCTGACCAGGGACAATATCTTGTCATGGATTTCATTGAAGGCGAAGACCTCAAAGACCGAATTGCTCGTCAGGTCACCTTACCAGAAGAGGAAGTCGCCTTGATTGGCATCGCCATCTGTGACGCCCTCCTGCACATGCATACCCGAAAACCACCCATCGTTCACCGGGACATAAAACCAGGCAATATCAAAACAACGCCCAATGGGGAAAGCTACCTGGTTGATTTCGGCATTGCAAAGATCAGCCAACCAGGACAGGGCACCACCGTCGGTGCACAGTCGCTCACGCCGGGCTTTGCACCGCCTGAACAATACGGTCAGGGAACAGACCCCAGAACGGATATTTATTCTTTGGGGGCAACCCTATACATGGCGCTCACCGGAGTAATCCCCGCTAACGGGCTCTCGCGCCTGATGAAACAGGAAGAACTGCGTCCAATCCGAGAAATCAACCCACGTATCTCAAAAGAACTTGCTGCCGTGATTGAGAAATCATTGGAAGTAAGAAAAGAGGATCGTTATCAATCTTCCGAGGAATTTTTACAGGCGTTGCTGAATGCACATCGCGGTGCCAGGGAAAAGAAAAATATCTCAGGTACAGCCCACATTGACCCTGCCCCCACAGTCATCGGTACACACTCCACCAAAAGACCTGTCCCGGCGCCTGCGGTTGAGGCAGGATTATCGAACACCTCCATACCGGTAAAAAAAAGTAGTAGTCGGAAACTATTACTTTGGGCTGCCATTGGAGGTATTTTATCCATTATGGCAATTATCATCATCCTCAGTATTTTCGTGTTTGACCTGATTCCAATTAGGAATATTGCTTCCAAGCCGCAGTCAACCCCATCACAAGCCATTTCGATACCCAGCGACACCTCTCTCCCACCAGCCAGTACCGATACCCCTGAACCGACAGGAACAATTTTTGTGGCTCAAGAAGCAAGTCCATCACCTGAAAATACAGCAACTGAGGAGAATACTCCGGAAGCAACATTCACGCCGCAAAACACCCCTACAGGTGGCGGATCCGGACAGATTGTCTTTGTCTCAGACAGAGCCGGGAATCCTCAGTTGTACCTCATGAACTCCAACGGTTCAAATGTGCAGCAAATCACTAATGAAATGGATGGAGCCTGTCAGCCAGACTGGTCTCCTGATGGAAAAAGGATTGTGTTTGTATCTCCTTGCCGCCCTGCTTCTATCATCAACCCACAGAATGAAACGTATCGCGGTTCGACCCTCTTCATCATCAACGCAGATGGAACTGGCAGAATACCTCTGGCTTCTTTCCCTGGCGGTGATTTCGATCCGGCATGGTCACCAGACGGGAAAACGATTGCTTTCACCACCTACCGCGATAACTTGAGCAATACCGATTTAAACCTCTACCTCTTCAACCTGGAAGATAACAGCGTTACCGCACTGACCAGGGACCTGAATATCGACCGTCGCCCAGCCTGGTCACCGGATGGGCAGTACATCGCTTTTCAACGCCAGGCGCAGGGTGCGAATATCCAGATCAATATTCTGTCAATCAATGACTCATCCATCTACATTTTTTCTGACCCTACTCTCACGAACACATTTATGCCCGATTGGAGCATCAGCGATACGATCGTCTTCAGCCGCGGAAATCCATTCCCCCAAGCCATTGCACGTCCCTTGTCCCCCCGCAACGCACAGGAAATCAAGTTATCGGATGACTCTACCTGGGATATGGATTTCTCGCCGGATGGGTATTGGCTGGCTTTTGAGCGGGTTGTTTTCCTGGCGGATGGAAGTCGAAACCACGATCTTTTCCTCATGTCTTCAGTAGGTGGTTCCGCTATCCAACTCACCGACGATCCAGCGCGCGACTATCAACCAGCCTGGAAACCTTAGAATTTTCCCCCCAGCCGGTGAAGACACAAACTAATGCCGAATAAACCTCCTGATTTTATCCGCTGGGTGAAAGGGGTAGTCTTTGTTGACAGTCTCCAGAGAACCCTTATTCTTGCATTTCGTGTCGCACCTCAGCCATTCGGCGCGAGCGCATCAATCGCATCAACTCAGGTAAGATATGGGTAAAGAGTGAATAAAGACCTTTATGCGGCGCAAAATCCCAAGCGCCTAATGTGCGAATGACTTTGCCACTGAAACCCTCTTTGAAACGATAGACGCCCCACATCCCATCCGTCTTGTCGAATACTTCCGGAGCACCCCAAAAGTCATAGGTATGACATCCCATTTTCTTCGCCAGCTTGATTGCCTCCCATTGCACGAGATAGCTGGGCATTTTTTCCCTGTGCTGTTGGTTAGCCATCCCATAAAAATACCAGGCTTTCCCGCCAAAATGGAACAGAACCAATCCCGCTACAATTTCACCTTCAACCTCCGCCAGCAGGATCCGCCCCAGGTCTTCCTTGAGGAAACGCTCCCAGAGAGACAGATAGTACGCCTCAGACCGAATCACAAAACCATCACGAAGCGAGGTTTCAGAATACATGCGGTATAGCGCCGGTAAATCCTCTCGCCCGCCTTCTCGAACAACAACCCCTTTACGCTCGGCGAGTCGAATGTTGTACCGGGTTTTTTGTTTCATCACCGCCAGCAGTTCTTCTTCTGATGGTGTCAGGTTGAGCCAAACCGTATTGCGAAACTGCACCTGTGAGGGTGAGTATTGCCATCCGCGCTCCCTCAACTGTCTTTGAATGGCGTTCGCCTTTTCATTTTCGTATGAACCAATTTCACCTGGCACACCCCATCCGAGGATTAATTCGGGATCAATTTTTAACGAGATCAGATGTTGTTTCCGAGCGATTGTCTCAAGGGTATCCAAAACCTGTTCGCACGTCGCGTTATCGTCCCAATTGACCAGCGGACCACGTGGGCTATAGATCATACGTAAATGCGAATCAAACCGGCTCATCTTAAGCGACCTCACCAGGAGCATCGCGGCAGCCTGTACATTCCCATCCCGGTCACACCAGGCGGTAGGCTCCATCTGCCAACCAAACCTTTGCTTGATTTCACCCCACTGCCAGGATTGCAAAATATGGTGCGATGGAAATGAGATTACAATCCGGTTCCAATCGGTTGCGTTTTGGATTTTCTTTTCTTCAAGAACCATTGATATGCCCAATAGATATTTTTATAATATACACGATCGCGTGCTTCCACTGCTCTGATAATTTCCCCTCCAAAACCTCTTTTGAAACGATACACACCCCATAAACCATCTGACCGTTCCTGGAACTGGTTTTCCAGCTCACTTTCAGGAAAATCCGGTACACCCCAGAGATCATACTCAACGCAGCCATTCCTGGCAGCCCAGCGCATCGCTTCCCATTGAATCAGGTAAGCCGGCATTCGGTTGCGCTCTTCATTGCTTGTTCCACCAAACAGATACCAGGCGCGCTTTCCCCGGCGGAAAACCATTAATCCCGCCAGGATTTTCTCACCATAGGTAGCTATCAGCAGTTCACAATGCCCATTTTTGGAAAAAAGTTCATAGGCAAGACGGTAATAGTCGGCAGTATGCACACCAAAACCATCACGGCTGCCGGTGACTTGCATGAGATGTGAAAATGCAGAAAGATTATTTGATTTATCTACGCGCACGTCTTTCCGTTCTGCCAGCCGGATATTGTAGCGCGTTTTTTGCTTCATCCGGTTCAGCCAGTCATCCTCTGTGCCTAGCAAAGAAACGGACATCGTTCTGCGAGGTTGGATAGTGTCGGATGGCATATTGGCAAAACCAATCACTGACTGCCTCTCCGCGTTTTTTTCGTTCTCCCACAAATCGGGTTCTACCTTCAAAAAAATCGTTCTCTCCTGCCTGGCAATCGCATCAATGTTTGACCACAGCGTATCCCAGTGCTTCCCTACCGGACCCTTTGGAATATATCCTGCTGAGAAACCCAATGGCAGATTTTTAAATAAAACCATTGCTCCAGAATTTTCCTGGGTAATATAGCGAGGTTTCCAGCCAAACCGGGATTTAAGCACTCCCCATTCAGGGGATTGCAGTATATGCGCATCGGGAAAACGTCTCAGCCAGGTTCCCCATTCTTGTGAATTCACGATTTCCATCAGCTAAATCGTAAAAATCTCGGTAGAAGTCTCACTGGAAACCGACGCGCCGGGAATGGTCTCGTCCAGCAAACGAATAATCTCATCAATCTTCTGTTGTTGCCCTAATTCCAACATTTTAGCCACAAGCAGTTTCAGATCCTCTCCAATCAGGCATTCCTGGCTGTCATCTTGAAAAATATCCGGGTGAGAAGTGGGTTTAAAGACGTGTCCTTCATCCCACAGGTCTTCGCTCAATTTTTCACCAGCCCGCACCCCGGTAAAGACGATTTCGATGTCCTTTCCAGGTTCAAGACCCGAAAGACGGATCAGGTCGTTTGCCAGGTCAACAATCTTTACCTGGTTGCCCATATTGAGGACAAATTTCTCATTCCCATTGCCCATGCTGGCTGCTTGTAAAACCAGATGAACTGCCTCAGGAATGGTCATAAAATATCGCTGCATATCAGGATGTGTGATAGTAATTGGACCTCCGCGCGCAATTTGACGTTTGAAAATCGGTACAACGCTTCCTCTGCTTCCCAGCACATTGCCAAATCGAACAACAGAAAATGACCGACCCGATGACTTTGCAGCATCCAGAACGATCATCTCAGCAATTCGCTTGGTCGCACCCATCACGTTCACCGGTCGAATCGCCTTATCGGTTGAGATCATCACAAGTTGTTGCACGTTTTGTTGTAAAGCAGCCTCTACCAGGTTTTTTGTACCCAGGATATTATTCGTAATGGCTTCTTCTGGGTTAATCTCCATCAGCGGGACATGTTTATGCGCAGCAGCATGAAAAACGATTTCAGGCTTGAAATGAGACATGACATTCTGCAACCGAATCACATCCCGCAAGTCGACAATAACCGGGTGAATGGTCAGAACCGGGTAACGTTCCTGCAAATCCATCATCGCTTCAAAAATACTGTTCTCACCGTGTCCCAGGATGATTAACTTAGCCGGATGCCAGCGCGCAATCTGCCTGCACAGTTCGAGACCAATCGAACCACCACCTCCGGTCACCAACACAACCCTGTCCCGTAAAGTAGTCTCAATCTCTGGTTCTTGAATGCGTACTGGCTCACGCCGCAACAGGTCGGCAATGTCCACCTCACGCAGCCGGTTGACGCTAACACTGCCCCCGATAAGCTCATAGATGCCAGGCATCGTGCGAAACGATACACCCTTTTTCCGACACATATCTGCCACCAGGCGAACCACCTGCCCCGGTGCACTCGGTATGGCGATGATGACCTCGTCCACCGGTTGGTTTTCCAATACCCGCAGTAAATCAGACAGTTTCCCCACAACCGGCACGCCATAAATTTGGTGGTTCTGCTTCCCCGGGTCATCGTCCAAAAAACCAATAGGGCTGATTTCCAATTGTGGATTCTTCTGTAACTCGCGCACAACCAATGCTCCGGCATCGCCTGCTCCAACAATCAAAGCTTTCTTTCTTCTGGTAAAACGCCCGGGTACTGCTGCTGCCATTTTATTTTCTGAGAGGATCCGGATGGCAAACCGTAGACCACCGACAGTCAGAATAGAAAGCAGCCAGTCAATGATTAACACGGAACGGGGAAAACCAATAAAGACTTTCATCGAAAACAGGATGATCATAATCACAGAGACCAGGGCAGAAGCTGTGGTTACCGCAAACAGAATCAATCGTAATTCCTGCATACTTGCATAAACCCATAATCGCCTGTATAGACCAAAATAATAATAGACCAATGGTTTAATTATCAGGGAAATGGCTGCCATCCAATACGCAGAAGGAAGGTAAAAATAAAAAGCGGCACCCAGTTCAAGACGCAGCGTATAGCTGCCCAGAACAGCAAGGATGATGAGAGCCAGATCCATTATGAGAACATAACGGTTGCGTAATTGAAATCTAGGCTTCATTCCTTTACCGACCTTTGAATCCCAACATTGTACCCGCAGTTCGAATCATAACGGAGATGTCCAGGAGGAGGTTTTGATGTTTGATGTAATACAAATCATATTCCAGTTTGATAGTCGATGCCTCAATGGTTGATGCGTATCCGAAATTGACCTGCGCCCAGCCTGACGCACCGGGTTTGACAAGTAAGCGCGCCCGGTAAAAAGGAATCGCTTCGTGTAAATCTTGTTCCAACTCTGGACGTTCCGCTCTAGGACCAACCAGGCTCATTTCTCCTCTAAGAATGTTATAAAATTGTGGCAGTTCATCTAGATGGCTTTTCCGCAATAATTTGCCGATTTTTGTAATCCGGGCATCGTTTTCCTCTGCCGCTTTCGGTTTTCCGTCCTTTTCAGCATCCTTGATCATGGTACGGAATTTGTAGATTTTGAAAACTTTTCCATTCCTGCCCAGGCGGTTTTGCGAATAAATTACGGGACCACCACTACTCGCTAGAATTGCAATAGCGATGAATGGGAAAAGCAAGCCTAAGATCAACAGCCCCACGCTTGCACCGATCAGGTCCATGACGCGTTTTACCAGGCTGTAAAAAGTACTTGTACTCGCCTGGTCAACAAAAGTACGCAAAACCCAATCTGATTTATGCACCATGATTGGCACCCGTCCGAATAGTTCCTCATAAACAGAAGCCATAGTGGTGATTTCAATCCCTTGCAACTGCATGTCCAATAAACATTGATAGGTGGAGGACTGAATTTCGTTGCCAATTGATAAGATCAGGTTGGTGATGTCTAATTCATGCACCAGGCGAGCCAGGTTTTCACTGTTGCCAATCACCTTATACCCACAAATTTCAAGGTCTTTCTTTGAAGGATCATCATCAACAAACCCCACCAGAACAAAGGGAGGGGGCCAGATTTCGGAAATCATCTGCGTCAGCAGCGCGCCTGTTCTTCCTGCCCCAACAATCAACACGCGACGTAAAAAATGCGGAGCGCTGAATACCTGGATATAAATGACCCGCCAGAGAAGCGTAAGAACAAAAGTACCACCAATAAAAACCGCCACCCCACGCCTGGGCAGCGAATTGGGTTCGAAAGTGAAATAGAGTATCAAATAGAGACCAAGAAGAACGGCTGAAGCTAATGAAATGCCTTTTATCACTTCAGCAATGCGCCCGGTTTTACGCGGTTCATATAATTCAGTGATGAGCAACAACCATAATAAAGGCAGCCCAAAAAACCAGAAGGGGATGCGTTCTTGAACAAATGCCCAAGAAAATCGCAGCCAATCGGGTTGAGCCCAGAAATAAATAGCAATCACCAATGCCAGAATGGCAATAAAAAGATCGCCACAAAATAGAATAAGCTTGCGTTCTTGGATAGTTAAACGCCACTTTAATGATTTGCGGGGGATCGGGTTAGCTGACATGCACGCACGTTCCTCAAAATAGAGATTTTATCACGCCCCAAAGAAAACCCATCCCCCAGGAAAGATGCATGATCACGATGGATACCGGGACGCCAATCAAAGCGGATAGCTCTTTCTGCCGAAAAACAACCGGCAGGCTTGCTGCACACAAAATGATGAGGTAAAGACAAACAACGATGAGAAAAACATATCGAAAAAAAACAAAGAAAGGAGAGAATAACAATAAAAATATTAGACCGGCAACGAACAAAGGTGGTAGAGCTTGCCGCCAGCGCAGAGTATCCGGAAACATGCGAAGCATCTTTGATTTCCAGTAACCATACCGAAAATACTGCCTGCTCAATTCCTTGAAAGCCTCTCGTGCAAAATATACCGAGCGGATACTCGGGTCAAACCAGATTTTTCCCCCCGCTTTTCGGATGCGCACATTCAGTTCATAGTCCTCATTCGTCAGCAAACTTTCATTGAAGAGCCCGATTTCATCGAATAGACCCCGCCTGAAAGCACCAAACGGAACCGTATCTACATACATCGCATTTTTCCCATGACGATACTGCGCATCTCCTACCCCAATTGGATGAGCTGCTGCCCAGGCAATCGAGCGGGCTCGCCAGTTGTTGCTTCCTGGCTGAATCTCCCAAATCCCCCCCACGTTCTCCGCCTTTTTTGCCTCGAGAAATTTCACACAGGTGGAAACATAATCATCCGCCGGCATTGAATGAGCATCCAGTCGAACGAGGTATTCACCTTGTGCTGCACGAATAGCGCAGTTCAGCCCGGATGGAATATTGCGATTAGGATTATCAATTACCTTCACGGATAATTCGGGGTACCTTTGCTGATAATGACGTATTCGCTCCCTGGTCGAATCAACAGACAACCCATCCGCAATGATTACCTCTATCTGGCTGATTGGGAAATCCTGAACTCGAATCGCTTCAAGAAGCAGTTCTATCGTTTTCTCTTCATTAAAACAGGGTACGATGATCGATACTTTTGGCATAAGCACTCTAGTTATCCATTGATCTCGCTCAATTCCTGCAACCGATCAGGACATTCAATTTCATGCCTACATTTTACCATCAGGCAGATGGGCTGTCGAAGAACAAGCTTCATCCGTAAATGCCCGCTGTCCGCTGACCCCTGATTATCAACCTGAAAAATCATCTCACCAATATCTATCCAGGTTGATTCTCTGCCCAATTTGGAAAATTTGTGTGTCCGCATCGGGCAGAGTTTTCTACCTGGTCTAAAAAAACTCAATCGTAATAAACGCGCGGAATCCAAAATTTACGGAACCATCGCAATCACTTCGATTTCAACCGCTGCGTCTTTCGGCAAACGCGCCACCTGAACGGCAGAACGAGCGGGCGGATTCTCTGTGAAGAATGTGGCATAAACCTCGTTCATCGCGGCAAAATCATTCATGTCACGCAAAAAAACCGTTGTCTTTACCACATTTGCCAGGCTGGTTCCAGCTTCTTCCAGGATGTATTTCACATTGGTTAACGCCATGTGCGTTTCTTCCTTCACGCCGCCTGCGACAAAATCACCGGTTTGGCGATCGATACCAAGCTGACCTGCGGTAAATACCAAATTTCCAACAACCACGCCGACCGAGTAAGGTCCAATTGCTTTTGGCGCTTTTTCTGATTTCACAATTTCTCGTTTCATTTTTTGTCCTTTTATAAATAGAATTGTCCAAGTACTACATTTCCTGTCAATCGGATCATCTTGATAATTTCCAACATATCTTTGCCAGTGTATGCCAGGGTGCGATCTCCGATCCGCTCAAGTCCAGGGATATCAGAAGCCAGGTCGGCTGAGAGAGCTTGGATAAAATCCATTTCTAATCGAACAGGCTTTGAAACCACGTAGGGCTTCATCTCGGATAGGCGACTCAAAGCTCTTTTTGCACCTGCTCGGATGGCGTCCTGTGAGGCTTTCGGGGTCAGGTTCTTCGCCGACAAAGTGCTGATTGCCCACTTTGTAACCACATTTTCCGCCCAGGGGATTATCTTGTTGACTTCTGTTTTCACCGTATCATCGCCAGCCACCAACGCAACCGGAACGCCATAATCTCCTGCAATGGCTGCATTCAAACCCGGCTCACCAATGGGGGTTCCATTGATCCGCACCTGGTAAAAAGTAGCGCCAAGATAGGTATGGGAAAGAACACCGTGTGCATTGCCTGCTTGAGAGTGGTACCCAATAAACATCACTGCCGCGCAATCCTGATCAATGCCTTCCACCATTGTGCCTGCTCGAGGCGATCCCCTTACCAATAACGCTTTTTCATGTAGCTTATCCGCCAGGATATTTCGCATGTGTCCGTGGGAATCCGCTACGATGATTTCGGTTGCACCGGATTCAAGACAGCCTTCAATGGCTGCGTTGACTTCACCAGTCATCCATTCACGAGCGCGCTCATACTCAACCCCTTCCAGCTTGCTATCTTCTCTGGAAACGACGCAAGCCACACCTTCAATATCTGCAGAAATCAATATTTTCATTTTTGTTCCTTTTCTTTGATTGAATAGCGTCTAAATCAGCACTTCTTTAAACACTCTCAGGAAATTTCGTCCAAGTATTTTTTCGATCTCCTCATTTGAAAAACCCCGCCTGACCATTTCAACGGTCAGATTGGGTAGTTCATCGATGCGTCCCAGGTCTTTAATACCGGATTGTAACACTTCCAAATCGATCATGGATTGTTTTGCCATTTCCTCATCCATCGGAATCGCCAAAGCATCTTCCATGAAATCGGTACCGATGCCAACATGGTCAACACCGACCAGGTCAGCCGCATACGCCAGGTGATCGACACAACGGGAAATTGTGGGGTTTTTGGGGTCAATAATCCCAGGATGAATCAACAAACCCATCACACCGCCGTTTTCGGCAAGGGCTTTGATTTGTGCATCTGAAAGATTGCGCGGGTGGTCTAATATGGCGCGCACATTACTATGAGAAGCGATAATGGGTTTTTCAGTGGTATCCAGCACATCAAAGAAACATCGCTCATTGATATGGCTGACATCAATCTGAATGTTCAACCGGTTCATTTCCCGGATGGCAGCAAATCCAAGTTTTGTCAGCCCGCCGCCGGTAGCCTGTTCGCCGGTGCCATCTGCAAACGAATTGCGGTGATTCCAGGTTAACCCGATGACACGCACACCCAGTCGGTACATCGTGTGAAAAAGGTCCAGGTTCATGCCCAAACCCTCTGCACCTTCGATGCCTAAAAGAGTGGAGATTTTCCCTTCCTCCAATCGGCTTTCAATCTCGGAAAAACTCATTGCCGGAGCCATGATACTCGCGTCATCTTCCAAATCCGCGTTAAAAGCTTCAATCATACGCAGGGTGATCCGCAAGGCGCTTTCCGGTAGATATTGTGTGTCGACATACACAGGCAAAACCTGAACGTTAACCCCCCCTTTCTTTAGTTTAGGAGCCCAATAACTATTCAGTCTTCCACGATACCCCTTTTCTCTTTTATCAAAAACATCCATAAGAATATCATGGTGAGCATCCACCACAATGGCATTCTGGTGGATTTCTTTTGCCCGTTCCAGATCACGATCCAATTCATCCATCGTTTAAAACTCCTTTATGATAGTGGGTAATTCAATATTTGGTTTTACTGCACAATGGTCAAGTGAATTATAAGCCAAAATTTTGCGTGTTCGACCCATATCATTAGTAGTTAATCACATATCAAATTTAATGAACGATCAATGTATTTTTACCTATCCCCCAACCAATTTTTTTACGGCGAGATCGAGCGCATTCCGCCCTCTGTGTTGGTTCAAACAAAACACGCACATGAACCTGTGATACACTTACCAGGAAAACACGAAATCGAAACAATCAGCAAATGTGGAGGGGCATGGCAAGGTTATACTATGGGCATGTGAAAACCAACGGGGCAAAGATCCATTATTACCGCACAGGTGATGAAAAACCCTCTGTGGTTTTCCTGCATGGTCTTGGAGATAATGGGCTTTGCTGGAGCCGGTTGGCTCTTCGCCTTGAACCATTCTACGATGTAATCATGGTAGATGCGAGAGGGCATGGCTTATCCGATGCCACACCAACTGGCTATTCCTGGCAGGATCGAGCAGCCGACGTGGCAGGGTTATTGGTTGCTATGGGTCTCGAAAAAGTCCCGCTGGTGGGTCACTCAATGGGCGCCGAGACAGCCACATTAACTGCTGCTGATTACCCCAAGTTGGTCGGATGTCTCATCCTCGAAGACCCTCCCTTCAAAATCAAAAACAAGACGGATACACCGGAAGACAGAAAACAAAGAGCTGAGTATTATCGTAAACAAATCCAATCCTGGCGCGGAAAAACCCTGGATGAGTTGATCGAAATCGGAAAAAGGATGTATCCTGTCTGGGACCCAACCGACTTGTTCCAATGGGGTAAAGCAAAGCAACAGGTAAACCCCCTGGCATACTCCGTAATCGAAGAAACCTGCCCACCCTGGCAGGAAACGATGGAAAAAGTAAAATGCCCTCTGCTTCTTATCAGCGGCGATCCGCTTCAGGGTGGCATTGTAACCCCTGAAGTTGCTCAACAGGTAAAGAAATTACGCAGAGGAAATGAGATTCTGCAAATCGAGGCAGCAGGTCACAATATCAGAAGAGACCAGTTTGAAGTTTATTGTGACGCGGTAAAAAAATACCTTCGCGCACATACCCGGTGGTAAAGAATCAGCTCGAACTGCTGACAGGCACAATTAATTGACTGTGATCCACTTGCGGACTGTTGACCTGCCGCGAGACTTCATAAGCTTCCATCAGGCTGGCATCCAATGGGGACAACATATTCTGTAAAATTGCGGTGTTTTGTGGTCTCATCCACTCCCACATCACATCATCAGCAAGAATTACTGGCATCCTGGCATGAATATTCGACACCAATGAGTTCGGCGGGCAGGTGATAATTGCAGCGCTGACCAGTTCATCCCCCTCTGCCGACTGCCAGTATTCCCATAATCCTGCAAAGGCAAACGAACGCCGGTCTTTGCGCCTGAAAAAATAGGGGATTGCAGGCTCTCTATTTCCAGTTCCAGACGGTTTATACCATTCGTAAAACCCATCTGCCAGGATGAGGCATCGTCGGCGTTGGAATGCGTTTCGAAAAGAAGGTTTTTCGGTAAGCGTCTCGGAACGGGCATTAATCATTTTTTGCCCAATGCTGACATCCTTAGCCCATGACGGAACCAGACCCCAATACATCCATTCCACCTTGCGTTCTTCTGCATTGGTTACCACCGGGATAGGTTGGGTTGGCGCCACGTTATACCGGGGAATCCACCCTTGAGGCATTTCACCCAGTTGTAACTCTTCCTGAACAGTGGACGCATCCAAAGTAATGGTGAACCGTCCGCACATTTAACTTCACCTTTCCGGGTTCAATACCCATGTCCTGGATAACATGATAATCCAATCTCCACCTTCTTATCTTACCATTGAAGCATCTTTACCGGAGCAATGACCCCTGTCGGTTATAATATTTCCGTTGCAGGCACTTTTCGATCAAATCGATTTTTCAGATAAAATTTTGATGATTTGTTTTCAAGAAAACCAGGAGGCTCACAGTGCAGGAATCGCTTATCGAATGTATCCCCAATTTTTCCGAAGCACGCAAACCGGAAGTGATTGCTCAAATCGAACAGGCGATCAGCAGCATCGAAAATATCGCCATCCTGGACAAACATTCGGATTTGGATCACAACCGTACAGTCATCACCTTTGTAGGTACACCCGGTGCAGTGGAAGAAGCAGCCTTTCGTGCGATCGAAAAAGCCGCTGAGTTGATTGATTTAGACCAACACACCGGTGAACATCCCCGCATTGGAGCAACAGACGTTGTGCCCTTTGTTCCCATCCGCAACGCGAGCATGCAGGATTGCATCGATATTGCCTACCGGCTGGGAAAGCGAGTTTCAGAAAAACTGGAGATCCCTGTTTATTTTTATGAAGAAGCCGCTTTGCATCCTGAATACCACAATCTTGAAAACATCCGGCGCGGGCAGTATGAGCGCCTGAAAGAAGAAATCGCCAACGACCCCAGACGCGCACCGGATATGGGACCATCGCGGCTTGGAAAGGCGGGGGCAATTGTCATCGGCGCCAGGCAGCCACTCATCGCTTACAACGTCTACCTCAACACCAATGATGTTGCCATTGCCAACCGCATTGCCAAAGCCATCCGGTTCTCCTCGGGTGGTTTAAGATACTGCAAAGCAATGGGTGTGCTTGTGGAAGGTCAGGCGCAGGTTTCCATCAACCTGACAAATTACCGCCGAACATCGCTTTTCAGAGTCGTTGAAATGATCCGCCGTGAAGCCTCACGCTACGGCGTATTCATCACTCGCAGCGAGCTGGTGGGAATGATCCCCGCAGATGCCTTAATCGAAAGCGCCAGGTGGTATTTACAACTGGACGAATTTGACAATCATCAAATTCTGGAAAACCGGCTTGGAGAAGCAGTACCCGGTCAAATCCCATCAAAAAGGGAAAGCAAATCAGTGGTTGATTTTCTTGACGAACTGGCTTCAGCCACACCTACCCCCGGCGGAGGCTCTGCGGCAGCACACGCCGCGGCATCTGCCGCCGCGCTGACCGCGATGGTCGCCAGGTTAACCGTGGATAAAAAAGGCTATGAAAATCTCCAGGAAAATATGCAGGGTATCATCTCAAGATCAGACCTGCTAAGACAGGAATTATCTGAGTTGGTTTCCCAAGATGCTGACGCTTTTACTCAGTACCTTGCTGCACGCAAACTTCCAGCGGACAATGAGGAACAAATCAAACGGAAGGAAGTGGAAATCCTCAAAGCGCAGCTCAAAACTGCGGAGATACCGTTGATAGTTGCCCGTAAATCATTCGAAATAGCTGAAATATCATACTTTTTAGTTTCTCATGCCAACAAGAATGCGATTTCTGATGCCGCTGCTGCCGCTGCGCTGTGCCGGGCTGCGGTTACAACTGCCGAGTATAATGTCCGGCTCAACTTGAAACACCTTTCAGGACAGGAAAATGCCCGGGCTATGCTTGCAGAAATCGACTCCATCCTGTCAGAAACAAACGGGTTGCATGAGCAGATTCAATCTGTGATGAAAGAACGTGGTGGGATCTAAATCGGCATTTTTTCGGATTTACTTGGTGGTCTTCACCATTTTGATGATGAGTATCACCCTCACTGGCTGTGATGCGAAAAGCTCGTCAACAATCGAAGCATCTTTGCCAGTATCCTCGACTCACACGCCGGCGGCGGTAAATTCACCTGATCCTGGCATCACATCCACCACGGAAAAAACAACCCAACCATCCTGCACACCATCTGCTTTCCCAGAATCGAGCCCAACACCCACGCAAACAAGTACACCATTATCTGAAATAGAAATATTAAAAACACCCGTTTCTTGTGTTCAGGACGGCTGCCTGTACAACGCCCACCAGCCATTTTTACGCCCAGTGCCACAAGGGTTTAATCGGTCTGTTGCATCAACTTACCGATATGGGAGCACACAATACGGCACACGACCTGCTCATTCAGGTGTGGAATTTGTTAACCCACAAGGCACGCCCGTTTTAGCAGCCTATCCAGGTACGGTTGTTTTTGCGGGAAGTGATGAAGAGACTGTAATTGGCAAGGTGAAGGATACCTATGGCAATGTCATTATCCTCCAACACCAGTTTGCATGGCTGGAAGAGCCTGTTTATTCTCTGTATGGTCATCTTTCTTCACTCCTGGTCAAAAGTGGTGACGAAGTATCACAAGGGCAGGAAATTGGATTGGTAGGGAGTACAGGCACAGCCGTTGGAAGTCATTTGCATTTCGAAGTACGGGTAGGACACAACGATTATCGCCATACCTCCAACCCGGAACTTTGGCTTGAACCCGATACAACTATGGAAGAAGCGAATCTCGCTGGAACACTGATCGTTCGCTTACACCATAAGTCGGGCACGATTTATTCGATAGAAATATCCATCCAGGATTTCAGCGACCCCAACGCAACCTATCACCATACTATCTATACTGAATCGTATTCAAATCGAGCTAATGCAGATCCTTTCTGGAAAGAAAACCTCGTCGTTGGAGAGTTGGTGTCCGGTACCTATCGAATTTCATTTACCCGTCATGACCGCAGCTATAAAAAATTCGTGGAAATCGAACCAAATAAAATAACTCTGGTAGAATTTGATATAGACTGAAGATACATTCCAATATAAAGGAGCACAAAAAAATATGGGCGTCAAACCAGACCACTGGATCAGGAAAATGGCATTGGAAAAGAAAATGATCGAGCCATTCGTCGATTCACAGGTACGCAATGGGGTAATTTCTTACGGCGTTTCATCCTATGGTTATGACATTCGTGTGGCTGACGAATATAAAATTTTCACCAATGTTTTTTCAGCAGTTGTCGATCCCAAAGATTTCAGCCCAAAGTCGATGATTGATGTAAAAAGTGATGTTTGCATCATCCCCCCCAACTCCTTTGCTCTGGCAAGAACCATCGAATATTTCCGCATCCCGCGTGAAGTCATCACCATTTGTCTGGGTAAAAGTACGTATGCCCGCTGCGGCATTATTGTTAATGTCACACCTTTTGAACCAGAATGGGAAGGGTTTGTCACCCTCGAAATCTCCAATACCACGCCGCTGCCCGCAAAAATCTACTCCAATGAAGGCATTGCCCAGGTCATCTTTTTTGAAGCCGATGAGGTATGCGGCACCTCTTATGCAGACAAAAAAGGCAAATACCAACACCAACAATCCATAGAATTACCCAAGATGTAAAAAAACGCTGTGGAAGAAAGTTATCTGTACCAACAAATCGCCGAATCAATCCGGCGGCAAATCATCGAAGGCAAGCTGAAATCGGGTGACCGTTTGCCGTCCATCCGGTCATTGATCGACCAATGGAATTGTACGCCCGGCACCATACAACGCGCTTACAACATCCTGGCAAGGCAAGGTTTGGTGCTCAGCCGACCAGGAAAAGGAACGCATGTTCTTGACCCTATGATGGCTCCCAGTGATGCCCACATCCGTAAAGCATCGCTGGTCAATCGTGCAGAAACCTTTTTGCTGGAGGTGCTCACAGCCGGTTACACGATCGAAGATGTCAAACAGGCTGTCAGCATGGCAATTGACCACTGGAACACCATTTCAGTCCTGGATGAACACGAACCCGGTAATGAAATCTGCTTTTCGGGCAGCCATGACCTGGCGCTCAAATGGGTTCTGGATCATGCAGAAACCATCTTTCCAGGGTATATCGTAAAAACCGAAATTTCAGGCAGCCTGGGTGGTTTGCTTTCACTGGCACAAGGAACTGCTGATATTGCCGGAACGCACCTGTGGGATCCAGAAACGGACACTTACAATGAAACGTTTATCCGGAAAATTTTCCCTGGAAAGAAGATGGCTGCCGTAACACTGGCACACCGCTGGTCAGGCTTTTTGGTTATGCCAGGGAACCCAAAAAACATCCTTTCCTTCCATGATTTAACCAAACCAGACGTACACTTTATCAATCGCCAGAGCGGGTCGGGAACCCGCGTCTGGCTGGATATTCAACTCCACAAAGCAGGAATTGCTGAATCAGCAATAACCGGCTATCAAAATGAGAAATCCACCCATTCCGAGATCGCCCAGGCGATAATTTCAGGACAGGCAGATGTGGGGTTAGGTTTGAAAGCCATCAGCCAGGTCTACAGCCTGGATTTCATACCCCTCACTCAGGAACGGTACGACCTGGTGTTATTTGCTCATAACCTGGAACAGGAACCCTATTCGCTTTTGCAGAAATCACTCGAATTACCACAGATTCGCTCCAGCCTGGAGAAACTCGGCGGCTATGTTTGTGAAGAAAGTGGGCATGTCCGCTTCATTGAGTGATGCTGCTTCAGGTTAAACCTCCAACTCAATCCCGATCGGGCAATGATCCGAACCCATCACATCGGATAGGATAAATGCTGATTTTAGATTGGGTAAAAATTCCTCATTGATAAAGAAATAATCAATCCGCCAGCCAATGTTCCGGTCACGTGCTCGCGTCTTATAATCCCACCATGTATACTGGTCTGGCTGTTCATTGAAAACACGCAGCGTATCCACATAGCCATAAGTGAAGAATTTATCCATCCACTCTCTTTCCACCGGCAAGAAACCCGATACATTCTCATTTTCTTTCGGTCGGGCAAGGTCGATTTCCTTATGCGCGGTATTCACATCGCCACAGATGACCACGTTTCTCCCCTTCGCACGGACACCCTGCACATAATCAAGAAAAGCATCGTAAAAATCGAGCTTATACTGAAGACGTTCTTTAGACGCTTTTCCATTGGGATAATAAATATTGAATAACGTGAAAGCATCGAACTCAGCAATGAGAATCCTGCCCTCGCTGTCAAAACGGTCAATGCCAAAGCCGGGGAGAATATTTTTGGGAGCCATTTTTGAATACAATGCCACACCGCTGTACCCTTTTTTTTCTGCAGAGACAAAATAGGAACTGTATCCATCCACTTCCAACAAGTCTGCATCCAATTGGTCCTGGCTGGCTTTTGTCTCCTGGATACACAACATATCCGGCTGTTTTTCAAAAAGCGCCAGAAATTCACCCTTACGATGGATCGCTCGAACCCCATTGACATTCCAGGAAATTAATCGATAAACAGCCATTCTTTTTCCTTTCTAACGTATTCAGTATTAGAATTATTATAGTATTACGCCATTCAACCTGCAGCATTTTTCGCCCAAAAAAGCGCAGGCGATAGTTGGTGATGGGTGTAATTCAAATAAAACGCATTGTCTAATTGTTCTCGGCTTTTTTGAAAACCATTTGAATAGAAAATAAATTTGATGAGGTCAGGATGACAAACACCTATCTTCAAAATCTACTGGCAAAAAATGAACAGGTTAAAATGATAACACATCAGCATTGGGTTTTGCTGCTGCGGGAAATCTTGCTTGAGGTTGGCTCCATTGTTGTCATTGTTCTCCTGACTACGCTGGTCTGGCTGGTTTGGTGGGGCAATCCCATCATCACCCTGGCGTATTTGTTCCTGCTCTTGCCAATTGCCAGCCTGGTGAAAGATATCTTAGCCTGGAAAAACCATCAATTCATCATCACAAATCGGCGGGTGATTCAGATATTTGGCATCCTTACCAAAAATGTAACCGACTCCTCCCTAGAGAAAGTAAACGACGTTAAAATGGTACAGTCCGTTTGGGGAAGGCTTTTCAATTTCGGCGATATTGAAATCCTGACAGCCAGCGAGCTGGGCATCAATCGTTTTACCCGATTGGCAAAACCAATCGAATTTAAAACTGCTATGCTGGACGCGAAAGAAGAGATGAAAAATGCAGTTCTTGAAGAATCTTTGCCTGGCAGGAATCTAACCCCACAAGACCTCCTACTTGCGTTGCATCAATCGGGTGTGATCCCGAAAGATGAATTTGAAAAATTCACATCACGGATCAAATCAAATCAACCAGAGAGAGATAAATGAATATGACACAAAAATTTGAACACTGCCGGTTGGAAGGCACAATGATCACATACCTCGGACGGAACAGGGTATTCGAGAATCGACGTGACAAATCGTGGAGTGAAAGCGCCGCCTGGGATTTTCTTGAGAAAGAAGGTTGGGAACTGGTTTCCGTTATCCTCGATAAAAACGATCATCAGGTATCCTTTTTCAAGCGAGTTTTCTCGGAAAATAAGTAATTGGCAGCAGAAAAGCGCAATGATATCCTCACTTGCTGATGTTTTTCCGGTAAAATTAGTAGAGAAAACCACCAAAAAGGATACAAAATGACAGAAAACGATTCGTCCGAACCACTCGATCGTAAACAGAAAGTCATGTTGCCCTTCCTGGGTTTAGACTTCCGTTCTGCAAGGAAAAGAATCCTCGATTTTCGTGAGGTGACCATTCCTTTTGACGAAAGTCGTGCAAAATTCGAAGCATTGCGTTGTATCGACTGTCCAGACCCGCCGTGTGTGGAGGGATGCCCGGTTCATAACAATATTCCTCTGGCAATGACGTATGCTGCAAATGGCGATTTTCTGGCTTCTGCTGCCGTTTTCAGCCTGACCAGCAATATGCCTCAAATATGTGGCAGAGTATGCCCGCAGGAACATCTCTGCCAGGGTTCATGCGTGCTCAATCACAGCGGTGAACCGGTGTTGATTGGAGCAATAGAAGCCTATGTCAGCGATAGAGCGCTCGCAGCTGGACAAGGAATGTCGGAAAAAGCTGCTCCAACAGAGAAACGGGTAGCCATTGTCGGTGCCGGTCCTGCCGGGTTGTCTTGTGCTGAACAACTGGCGATAAGCGGTCATCAAGTTACAGTCTTTGAAAACAAATCAGAGGCTGGCGGTTTATTGATGTTCGGTATCCCTGGTTTCAAATTAAACCACGAGATTGTCAGGAACAAAATTGACCAGTTAAAGAACTTGGGAATACGCTTTGTATTCGATATCTGTATCGGCAGCGATAAAACAGTCGATGACCTGTTGGCAGAAGGTTTCCATGCCGTATTTATCAGCGTGGGTGCTGGTGTCGATTCACCGATCAAAATCCCCGGTGAAGACCTCCCAGGTATCTATTCTGCCACCGATTTTTTGCTGCGCGCCAACGTGGACCCCGCACTGCTTCCCGAGCACATGCGCACACCTCCAGAGGTGGGAAAAAGAGTGGTCGTCATTGGCGGTGGCGATACATCCGCAGACTGCGTTCGTACCGCTAAAAGACTGGGAGCACAGGAGGTAGTTTGTGTTTACCGGAGAACCGAAGAGGAGATGCCGGGTGTCGATAAAGACCGCAAGCTCGCCCGTGAGGAGGGTGTGGATTATCAATTCCTGACCCAACCGGTACAATTCATCGTAGGGACAGACGGTCGGGTTGCACAGATTGAATCCATCCGCATGCAACTGGGCGAACCCGACGAGCAAGGGCGCAGAAAGCCGGTCCCCATTCCCGGCTCAAACTTCTCAATCGATGTCGATACGGTGGTTCTCGCCATCGGTTACCAACCCTATCCAACCATCGGCGAAACCACGCCTGGGTTGGAAACACATCAATGGGGCTTGATCGTCGTCGACGATAATTTTGCTACAAGTCGTCAGGGTGTTTATGCGGGTGGTGATGCCGTCAATGGACCTGACCTGGTTGTCACCGCCATCGCCGATGCTCGCCGCGCTGCAGAATCGATTAATCGATACCTGATGACAATATTATCGCACTGAAACGGAGCGATCCGGATGTCATTTAGAAAATATCTTACACAGCTTCAAAGCAACAGGAACCTCATCAAAGTCAGTAAGAGTATTTCAAAAGAGTATGAGATTGCCGGGATGCTGAAAGAATTGGAACCTGAACCACTCCTTTTCTCCAGTGTTTCCGGCAGTCACTTTCCGGTTGCGGGCAATTTTTTCTGCTCCAAACAATCCATTGCTGAATACTTTAACCTGGAAATATCTCAACTGTTACCCTTCCTGACCAGAACACTGGAAAATCCGACTGCCCCCCAAACTACCCACCGGGCAGCCTGTCAGGAGGTCGTCAACGAAAAACCAGACCTGGATGCACTGCCCATTTTGCGCCATTGTGAAAAAGACGGTGGAAATTACA
Organism: uncultured Anaerolineaceae bacterium; assembly: GCA_964426355.1. GTDB lineage: Bacteria > Chloroflexota > Anaerolineae > Anaerolineales > Anaerolineaceae > JAJFTV01. The sequence goes on along the minus strand of CAYRRA010000037.1, from coordinate 2,734 downwards.
TCAGTTCAGGCGTGGTGATTGCAGCACACCCGCGCTATGGGCAGAATATGGACTTCCACCGTATGATGCAAATATCCAAAACCCGCCTGGCAGTCCGCGTTGTCAAAAACCGCCATTTCGACACCTATCTGAAGGAAGTCGGCAAAATGGACGTGGCGGTTTGTGTTGGTCTGCCACCCAACGTCCTACTCGCGGCTGCCACCTCGGTCAATTTGGGAAACGATGAACTGCACATCGCCAATGCGCTGGAACCTCTTCAAATTACAAAAGCTGCAACAGTAGATTTATGGATACCGGAACAGTGTGAATTTGTCCTCGAAGGAACGATCACGCTCACGGATACACATCCTGAGGGACCCTTTGTTGACCTGACAGAGACGTACGACATCGTCCGGGAGCAGCCAGTCCTTGAAGTGCACGCCATCACCCACCGGAAGGATGCCGTCTGGCAAGCGCTGCTGCCCGGCGGGCTGGAGCACAAATTGCTCATGGGCATGCCGCGCGAACCCACCATTTTCAAAAAGGTCAACCAGGTGGCGCGCTGCCTGGATGTGAATATCACACCGGGGGGTTCCTCATGGTTACATGCTGTCGTCCAGATTGACAAACAGTCCGAGGAGGATGGGCGCGCCGCCATTTATGCCGCATTCGAAGGACACAAATCCTGCAAACACGTGTTTGTTGTCGATCAGGACATCGATATTTACGACCCCCAGCAGGTCGAATGGGCATTTGCCACCCGTTTTCAGGGTGACCGGAATATGGTCATCAAACCCCAGGAGCAGGGCTCCAGCCTGGATCCAAGCGCTGATCCCGAAACCCATTTCACCACAAAAATCGGTTTTGACCTGACCAAACCCCTCAAAGCCAGGGGAAAGACATTTGACAAAGCATTCTTCCCAAAAATCGACCCGCAGCGCTTTATGTAAAAAACAAGATGAAATTATCAACCCTTGAACAACATATGTTGGAAGGCAGGCATGGCAAAGCCACGATGAAAGCCATGCAAATCCTCACCGCATTGGGAAAAATCTTCAATGCAGAAAGGATGATCCCGGTCTCGTCGGTGCAGGTTGCTGGGGTGAGTTTCGACAACCTGGGCGATGCGGGGCTTGCTTTTTTGAACGAACTGGCTGACGGCGACGGGAAGGTCCGGGTGCTGACCACGTTAAACCCTGCGGGAATGGATATCGATAACTGGCAGCAACTGGGCATTTCAGAGGAGTTTGCAAAGAATCAAATCCATGTCATTGAAGCCTTCACGCGGATGGGTATCATACCCACCTGCACCTGCACGCCCTATCTTTCGGCAAATCTACCGCAGTTTGGCGAGCATATCGCCTGGGCGGAGAGCAGCGCCGTTTGCTATGCCAACTCGGTCATCGGGGCAAGAACCAACCGCGAAGGTGGTCCAGGCGCACTCTCTGCCGCGCTCACCGGTGTTACACCCGAGTACGGCTTACATCTTTCCACAAACCGGGTTCCCACCTTATCGGTCGATGTTGAAGCTGAAGTAAGCTCAACGTATGCCTACGGAGCATTGGGCAGGGTCATCGGCGAGATACTGGAAAACCGGCAACCCAAACCGATCCCTTACATCATCGGGATCACCCAGCCTTCCCTCGAGGAACTCAAATCATTTTGCGCCAGCATTGCCACCTATGGCGGAGCAGCACTCTTTCACATGCCCGGAATCACCCCTGAAGCCAGCCAGTACCAGCCGCCGGATGAGCACGTCAGAGTATCGCAGTTGGCTGTGGATAAGGCAGCGGAACAGATGGATGAACCCGGAGAAGAAGTGGATTTTGTAACGCTGGGCTGTCCACACCTGTCTCTCAACGAAATCAAGCAGATCGCAGAACAGCTCGCAGGAAAGACCGTCAAAAAAGAGTTCTGGATCACGACGTCGCGCCCGGTCAAGCTGATTGCTGACCGCATGGGATACACGCAAATGATTGAGAAAAGTGGCGCAAAAATCGCCGCGGATACCTGCTGCGTGGTCGCACCGATCCGCGGGAGGTTCCATTGCATGGCGACGGACAGCGCAAAAGCCTGTTATTACGCCTATGCGAAGAACAAATTCAAAACCCGCTTTCTCCCCTTCGATGAGGTCATCCAGGAGGCACTCCGATGAACCTGACCGGCAGAACCATCTTCCCCGGGCTCGCTTCCGGCGAAGCGCTCGTTTCAAAGATGAACATCTCCTTTTATGGCGGTGTCGACCCGGATACCGGTGTGGTTGTCGAGAAAAACCACGACCTGGAGGGACAATCGATTGCCGGGAGAATACTGGTTTTCCCCACGGGAAAGGGGTCAACGGTGGGTTCCTACACCCTTTACCGTTTGAAAGCCATCCACAAAGCGCCACTCGCCATCATCAACGCAGAGTGCGAGCCCATTACTGCGGTGGGTTGTATCATCGCCGAAATCCCCTGTCTCGACCATGTGGATATACAGATGATAAAAAATGGGGATTCCATTGAAATCGACGCAGAAAACGGTCTTCTGCGTATTCTCTCTGGATAATATCAACTGAGATTCGTCCTGACAAGAGAAATGGGGAAAAAGAATGTTGGAGCAAACAGAAGCTTTCCTACGATCCCAAACACCCCCACAGACTATATAGTGCAATGTGGCGGAGATTGGCTTATACGACTACTTAGCTGGATTCTACGATCTTTATTACACACGAAATTTTCCATGCGCTCAATAACGCCACAGGGAGACAGCCACA
>CAYRRA010000036.1:0-25786 GCA_964426355.1 uncultured Anaerolineaceae bacterium | reverse complement strand
TGGTGGATGTTAACGCCCATACCGATGATGACGTTTGCGATGCGCTCACCCAGCCAGGTGCTTTCCACCAGGATGCCAGCGGCTTTCTTGCCGTGGATCAGAACGTCGTTGGGCCATTTGATCTTACAACTTTCCGGTGCAGCTCCGTGCTGTTTCAAGGTCTCACACAGTGCCATGGCTGCCAACGGGGAAAAGAGGGTAATCTTTTCGGCTTCCTGGGCGCTGGGGTAAAGCGCCAGGCTGAACGCCAGCGCTGATCCTGCCTGGGTAACCCAGTTCCGCTGCAACCGCCCCCGTCCGTGGGATTGGTGGTCAGCGACGACCAGGGCATATTCGTCGGCGCCATTTGCTGCCCAGTTCAACGCTTCATCGTTGGTTGAGCCAATCGTATCGAAGTACCGCAGATGAACCGGCAAGTCGGAGAGCCTGTTTTCCCATTCTTTAGCGTGCATAGACTAATTGTACACCAATTCAAAAATGCAATAATCATGCCGGGAAAGGGTGCAGAATGCTTAAGACAAGAACAGGAAAAAATACCGGCGAATCGATAGTTTTGTAATATAAAAAGAAAGATTTTTATGGTATGATTTTTGGGAATTGGAGAGTTGTTAATGGAAGAAAAAATTACCATCATTGAAGGTCCACCGCCCACCTTTGAAGAAGTTGCTGACGGTTGGGCGATTGGTCTGAACGAGGGACCATTCTTATATGATTTGATGCTCACTCGCCTGCGCACGTTTAACGGTCCAGCGCTGGTGGAACGTTGTTATCGGGTATGGAATAAACGGTCAAATATTTATCTGCATTACCGCAATGAACTGGGTATGGAAGAGAAGGTGCCCATCATGGCAGCCCGCTCAGTGGAAACAGGTGATGGCGGTGTGATCCTGTTGTGGGTGCGGATTCAGCCTGAAGATATCGAAGTTGAGCTGGGATTTGAAGATGAATTGAACACAGACGACGAAGAAGAGTTTCTCAACGATGACGAATTGGATGAATTGTTCGATGATTTTAAGAACGACACGGATGAAGATATCGATGATGAGGAAGAACAAGGTTTATAGGAAGTAAGAAATACCGAACAAACAAACCGCCCGGTTTTCGCCCGGGCGGTTTTTTCTTTACCTATCAGGTTCTCTTGGGATTGTTAAGCGCAAAAAAACAGCTTGCAAGGGTCTCTGCCCCTAACTCTGAAACGGTAAGAAAACCCCACTTGCGATGAAATAGTCAAAGAGGCTGCCCATTTTTTCAACAGCCTCTTTATTCTTCATTTATGAACCCCTTTTGGGGTTTTAAAGACATGCTGTGTTTTATCCATTCAAGCGCCGGTAAACCTTTTTTAATTGTGAATAGATTTGAACGAAAATTTTAAATCGCTCGTCAAACAATGTGCGGTTTTCGGGTTGAGGCAAATAGCTTCGGTTGAACCTGACCAACTGAGGCACATCCGAAAAGGAGATTTCACCCAGCCCAACCGCCCCAATCCAGGCGGCGCCGCGTGCGTTGGCATAGACTGGGTCTTTCACCTGGCGAATTTCGACGTTCATGACATCGGCGAAGATCTGACACCACACATCTGACTGCGCACCGCCGCCGACGATGTGGATGCTGTCAATTTTCCGCCGGAGAAATTTTTCCATCGGTCCTAAAAGCCAGCGCGTGTTGAGCGCTATGCCTTCCAAAAACGCCCGGATGATATCTTCGCGCGTGTTGTGCAGCGACATGTTATACAAACCAGCGCGCACAGTTCGGTTATCCACCGGAGCCCGCTCGCCCCAAATCCAGGGTGTGTAGATCACCCCGCTGCTCCCGGCGGGAACCCGCTCCGCAATTCTGTCGAGCACCTTGAAGATATCGGGTACATCTGCTTCCTGGAGCAGTTCATCTTTGTGGTAAAGGATGTTGTCGCGTAGATAGGTCAGGTTGCCGCCCGCGGTAGCTTGCAACCCGGTCAGCAGGTAGCGACCGGGGATGGCGCAGGGCAGCGATGCCAGCGATGCAAAGACGTCGGTCTTTTTGAACGGGACATGCGCAGCCATCCAGGAAGACGTGCCGATGTACAGGTGGGTTTCATAATCGGAAACCGCGCCTGAACCGATGGCGGATGCTGTGTTATCGATTGAACCGGCAATCACCTGTACATCGGTTGAAAGACCGAGCAATTCGGCAGCCTGGGGTGTGAGAGGACCAACCACATCCGTGCAATTGATGATTTCAGGGAGTTTTTCGCGCTCCAGACTCAATGAGGAAATGAGACCGTTGTGATAGCACAGACCAGAGGCAGTGTCGCGATTGTCGGTAACCCAGGATGTGAGGATCGAATCACTGGTAGCAACAAAGCGCCCGGTGAGGCGCAGGTTCAGGTAATCCAGTACGTTGAGAAATTTATAGGTCTGCGCATACACTTCAGGCATCGTATCCCGGATGAAAAGCATGTGCCCGGCGGGGTCTTTTCCGGTCATGGAAGGCATTCCACCGGTGAGCCTGATAAAGCGCAGCAGATTAAGCAGTCCGCACCCGTTGATATTTGCAAACCCACTGATTTGTTTTTTAAGATAAGGTGCAGCGCGCATATCCATCCAGAGGATGCAGTCATGCAAGGGTTTCCCCTTCTGGTCAACGGGGATGGTGCCCTCCCCCTGGGTTGAACAGCAAATCGCCCTTACCTGTTTCCGCAGGTCTGGAGCTTGTTGGAGCAAACGTCCTGAAGCAGCGAGAAACGCCTGCCACCATTCTTCAGGTGCTTGTTCCGCTCCGCCGTCCGGGGTAATCAACAGGCGAATGGGTTCGCTTTCCCAGCCCAGCACATCTCCACTGATATTAATCAGTGCGACCTTCATACCGGATGTGCCGAGGTCAACAGCGAGGATCAGGGGTTCCTTCATGTTTTTCTTGTCCTTTTGCAGGTGGTCAACCGCATGATTCATTGAGGGCTGCCTTATTGGGCTGGGGATGTCGCCGGTTTTTCTTTCATTTGTGAAATGAGCACAGCGCTGAGGAGCAGTAAACCAACCGCCAGCAGCAGTGCCGGTGTGAACGAGCCGGAGGGTGTTTTGAGCGCTTCCATGATGTAAACAAACACAACAGAAGCCTGTCCGAACAACTGGATGAGCCCATTGGAAGTGCCTTCCGGGGTGGGATGGGTCACTTCGGCAGCATACTGCATCCCGATGGGGTTGGTGCTGACCAGGAAAAACCCCATGCCAAAAGCGGAGACGAAGAGCAGCCAGTTTGCGGTGGCAAAGGTGAGCCCGATCAAACCAGGGATTGCCAGCAGGATGCCAAAGAGGATATACGGCAGCCTTTTTCTCCGTTTGTCCGAGAACGGGGGAATAATCACCGCACCCAGCACGCCGCCTACCAGCATCAGCGCGCCCAGCGTGCCGGCATCGGTTGGGGTGAAACCGCGCGGGCGGATGATGTTCTCCACCCAGGTCGTAATCCCGTTGAAAATGCCCAACCCGATGAACGAGACGAACAGATATAACCAGAAGGATTTGACCTTGAACGCGTGTTTTAACCCATCTAGCATGAGTGCGCGCACTTCATCTCCTGGAGGGCAAGGGGGTGTGGGTGGTTTTTCCCGTGCCAGCAGTAAAAACAATACCGATGAAAACGCAGCCAGGCTGCCATAGATTAATTGTACTGTAGGGATGGACATGCCGCCTTCCGTCAGGAGAGGTGTTAGCACCATGCCCAATGCTGTACCGACCAGGTTGGCGAGCGTCACCAGTCCCACGGCGGTGGCGCGTTCTTTGACCGCAAACCATTTTGCCGGGACGGTCGTCCAGGCGTTCAGCAGGAAAGGCTGCGCGGCTGCAATGCCGATGGTGCTGAGAAGCACCAGGGTGTAATCACTTCCTGCTAGACCGCGCAGCACACCGAAGATACCCATTAACACGGCACCGATGCCAACGGCAAGGCGAAAGCCATACGTATCAATCACCCATGAAACCGGGATGGACAGTGGAATGAAAGCGATCATGAAGGTCATGGCGAGGAAACCGATTTTTTGATCGCTCACCCCGTAGAATGCTGCTGCCGGTCCGCTGATGGGGGCGTAGGTAATCCAGAGCATCTGGATGGTCAGGTTGATGAACATAAACACAGCCAGGACCACCCAACGATATCTGTATAGCCTGTATTGTTCGCTCATGTGTTTTCCTTAATTTACACCTTCAATTTTTGCCAACACGGCATCGAAGCGCGTGAGTGCTTCATCAATCACCTCATCGGTGTCTGCCAGAGAGGTGTACATGCGTGAGCCAGCCAGCGTAATTAACCCATGCGCCATGTAAGCAGCACCCATCTCTTCCATCATGTGTTTGCGCGGTTTGAGTTCTTTTAGCAAGCGCAGCGGGTGTTTGAGATCCAGCAGCATGGTGCCTGAGGTTTCCAGGTGGACGATGGAACCCTGGTTGAAGGCGACAAAGGGCAGCCCGTATTTTTCGATGATGGCGTTCAAACCCTGTGTCAGCCGGTCGCCTGCGCGCCCGGCAATGATGGGCGCCTGGGTGCGTTCCATCTCCAGCAGTGCATGGTACCCTGCCACGCAGGAGAGCGGGTTGGCGGAAAGCGTACCGCCGACATAGGCGCGCTCGCCTGTCCCACCAATGCCGGCAGCAAAGCGCATGATTACATCGCGCCGTCCGCCGACTCCACCCGCCATTGGGTAGCCGCCGGTGATGCATTTGCCAAAGATGGTCAGGTCGGGGCGGATACCGAAGTATCCCTGTGCGCCGCCCATGCCCAGGCGGAAGCCGGTGACCACCTCGTCAAATATTAAGAGGGCGCCGAATTCATCGCATAACTCGCGCACCTTGCGGTTGAAATCGAACGGAACCGGACGGGTGCCGGATTCGGGTCCAACCGGTTCAAGGATCACTGCTGCAGTACCGCCGCGTAGGCGGTTAAAAATTAGCTTGCGGCGCAGCGCAGACAGGCTGTTAGGGAAAAACTCCTGGGTGTGCGCATTGGCGCCGCCGGGAATACCTTTGGCTTCCAATCGACCTGTGCCGGGGATGTGTAAACCGTACACCATCTGGTCGCTCCAGCCATGATAAGCGCCACCGACCTTGATGACTTTCTTCTTGCCGGTGAAGGCGCGCGCAGCGCGGATGGCTGCCATCACGCTTTCGGTGCCCGAGCCCAACATGCGGAACATCTCGACCGCCGGCATGTAGTGGTTGATCAGCTTTGCCAGCTTGAGTTCGTATTCATGGAAGAGCCCGGTGACTGGACCGCAGGCATGAATCACCTCCAGCACTTTTTCTCGCACGGGGGCGTAATTGCTGCCCAGTACAGTCGGACCGCCAGCCTGCAGGAAGTCGATGTAACGGTTGCCGTCTACATCCCACAGGTAAGCGCCATCCGCTTTTTCAATGGCGATGGGGAATGGGTAGTTGAATGCCAGGTTGTGCTGCACACCGCCGGGGATATACTGCTTGGCTTCATCGGTCAGCTTTTTTGACCCTGTGCACTGCTGTTCAAAGTACGCCAACACTTCCTGCATGTGTTCACGTTTCAGTGGGCGCAGCGGCTGGCTGACGAGGGCATCCAGGCGCGCGTAGACTTCATCTACGTTGGGGTAATTTGAGATCGCGTATTTCTGCTCGTTCATATAACCTCTTATTAGTAGGATAACCTGTTTGAGGCGGGTTTATTCCCCGCTTTTCAATTCTTCAGCGCGCTCCAGCTTTTTCTGATCTGCGCGCAGTTTTGCAAAGGCAATTTCGCGTACCGCCAACGGGATCGTGCCCGGTTTTTTACCGGCACAAAGCGCCAGCAAATGAGCAAGTGCACATTTTTCCAGGATTTCCACGTTGTGCACTGCACGCAGCATATCATGTCCAAAGACCAGCGCCCCGTGATTTTGCATCATATAGGCGTTGTTGTGATTTTTAACATGCCGGGCGATGGTCTTCTTAAGCATACCGGTCCCGGAAGGCGCGTAGGGGATGATCTCCACACTGCGTCCCAAAAAGCGCACCTGCTCATCGAACAATGCGGGAATGGAGGCTTTGATCAATGTCAGCGCACTGGCATATACCTGATGCGTATGGATGATGGCATTCACGTCTGGGCGAACGGCATAGATGGCAGCATGCATACCCGATTCGACCGATGGCTTGCGTTCACCACTCAAAACTGCCAGGTCAAAACCCAGGATGCACACATCATCAACCGTCATTTGTATATAATCCAGGTTGGATGGGGTGATGGCAAAAGCGTTTTCTCCAGTAACCCTTACTGAAATATTTCCCCCGGTTGCCATGAGAAACCCTTTATGGACCAGTTCCTGCGCCGTATCTAAAATCTGCTGTATTTCAGCCTCATACTGCTGCATGGCTTTCTCCTGTATGAAATTATAAAAAAACTAGACACTGTAAAGATTATAAAACAAAAACTTGACACTGTCAAGTTTTTCATATACCATTTGAATATGACTGAAAAACAATATCATCACGGTGATTTAAAGAATGCCTTAATCAAAGCTGGAGTGGAGATTCTGGCGAAGGAAGGTGCGGGCGCGTTGAGCCTGCGGAAGGTGGCAAGACAGGCAGGGGTCAGCCATGCCGCGCCGTATGCCCATTTCACTGACAAGCAAGCCTTGATTGCAGCCATCTCGACCGAAGGATTCAAAGCTTTGCTTTCCAACCTTGAAGGGATCATCTCGGAATATACCGGTCAGCCGCAGCGGAAGTTGATAGAAAGTGCCTGGGCGTATGCACAGTTTGCGATGAACGAAACCGATACGTTCAAGATCATGTTTTCCGATATGCTTGAAAAAGAAAAGGATTATCCCGCTTTTGTTCAGGTTTCGCAGAGGGCATTTGAACTGGTAGTCGAACTGGTTTCTACTTGCCAGCAGGCGGGTATTTTGCGCTCTTCACCGCCAGATATCATGGCAGTGACGGTCTGGAGCCAGATCCACGGTTTTCTAGCGCTGCTGGTGGAGGGGCAGGTTTCGCATACGGTGTTTGAGCGGATTGATGTGCGCAAGATGCTGATCTTTTCGCTCAACCAGATCATGCTGGTGCCGTACCAGGACGAGTAGAGCGGAGTTTAGGAAAGATACCTGGCTATTACAACAACCTGCCTGAAAGACCTGTAATTTGTGATCTGTGACTGGGAATCCGTGATTGAGTTTGCAAGGCAGGATAAAGGTTCGGCGGTGCATTACAAAACCCCCCTTGCCACCTTTCAAAGGAGGGCAAGGGGGGGTATCCCCCGGCGATAAGGTTTGCTGCTTTTCCAAAAGTCCTGTGGAAGTTATTTACCTGCGCTGATCTTGAGCAGCGCTTCTTTCAGCTTTTCGATCTCCTGGAGGGTGTTGTAATGCGCCAACCCGACACGCACCATGCCACCGCTTTCTTCCAAACCGAGCCGTTCGGTGACGTTGACGGCATAATAGTTGCCGTCCCAGACGTAAATGCCTTCGTCCGCCAGTTTTTTGGCGACCAGGTTGGGGTGCAGGTCTTTCAGGCGGAAGGAGAAGGTTGTCACGCGCTCATGCAAATGGACGGGGTCGGTTTGCCCGAAGATGACCAACCCGGGCACTTCCTGCAGAGCCGTGAGCAAGGCATGGTTGATTTCAAGGTCATACGCCTGGATAGCTGACATGGCTTTCTTCAACTCAAGCCGCCTGCCGCTGTAACCCTGCTGACTCAACGACTGGGTGTATTCAGCACCGAACTGCTTGCCGAACCACTCAAAGTATTCGATGGCTCCTAGTACCCCGGCGATGCCTTCATGGTTCTGCGTTCCGGTTTCAAACTTGTCGGGCAGTCCGTTGGATGCCGGGCGAACCTTGTAAGCAACCAGTTTTTCGAGCAAGTCGCGTTTTCCATATAAGATGCCACTGTGCGGACCGTAAAATTTATAGCTGGAGGAGACCAGAAAATCGGCGTCAATTTTTTGCACATCGATCGGACCGTGCGGTGCATACTGGACGGCATCTACATAGACCAGCGAACCGGCAGCGTGCGCCATTTCGATGATTTCACTGATCGGGTTGATGGTGCCCAGGGCATTGGAGGCATGACCCACCGCCAGTAAACGAGGTTTGCGGTCCAGCGCTCTCTGCAAGTCATCCAGCTTGAGTGTGCCGTCCTCTACATCGAAATCGACCCAGTTCACGCGGCAGCCGCGATCCTGGGCAGCCAGGATCCAGGGTGTCACGTTGGCGTCATGATCCAGGCGCGTGACCACAATTTCATCACCAGCCTGCCACTCGCGTGAAATCGAACGGCTGACGTGCAGGGTGAGCGTGGTCATGTTGTTGCCAAAAACAACCTCATCCGGACCGGAGGCATTGTAAAAGTCTGCCATTGCCCTGTGGGCTTCCTCCAAAACCGCATCGGATGCAACACTGGTGGCAAATTCACCGCCGTGATTGGCGTTGCACTCCAACAGGTAATTCACCATCCGGTCGAGCGATGGTTTGGCGATTTGTGTACCGCCGGGGTTGTCAAAGAAAATCGCCGGGCGGTCAAGAGATGGGAACTGGCTGCGAATTGCAGATAAGTCGAGGGTCATGTACATGTCTCCTGGGGAAAGATAAAAGCAAGTTTATTATAAGCGCATATTTGCGCCGAATAACTTCTTCATGTCGGATGTTTGCATTCACTTGATGATATAATCCAAAAATGGTCAAGAAAAAAAACACCCGAAACCTCTTATTGATCCTGCTGATTGGGTTTGTGCTGGTCTGCCTGATCGTTCTGGTTTCACCGCTGCGCGAAAGCATTTTCTACCGGCTCGACCAGTTATATACCCGGATTTTTTACGCCATCAAAGCACCTGAGAGCGAAGCATTTGTCCCCGAATCGCTCAATGTGACCTTAACAGTGGACGTGCTGCCTACCTTTACCGCCACTTTTCCACCCACTGCCACCGCTACCCTGCCGCCCGAAGTGGATACCCCCACGCCTGAACCGACTGCCACACCTTTGCCGGAAAGCATGCGCCTGGAAGGGGTGAAGTACGTCGATCAACATGGACTGTACAACTACTGCGCCCCGGCAAACCTTGCAATGGCGCTCAATTTTTGGGGCTGGGAGGGCGACCGCACGGATATCGGCACGGTTGTGAAGCCGTACCCCGAAGATTTCAACGTGATGCCCTATGAACTGGTCGATTACGTTAACCAGAACACACAGTTCCGCGCCATCCAACGCGAGGGCGGTACATTGGAGCTGCTCAAAAAGATGATTTCCAACGGCTTCCCGGTTCTGATCGAAGCGGGGCGTTACATGGTAGACCTGTCCGGTAAGCTAAGCTGGATGGGGCATTACACCGTGGTCACCGGTTATGATGACGCAGCCCAGAAGTTCATCACTCAGGACTCATATTACACAGCCGATTACCCGGTGAGCTACCAGGATTTGCAGGACTGGTGGCGACCGTTTAACTATGTTTTTGTGATTGTCTACCCGACAGAACAGGAAGCACGCCTTTTTGAGCTGTTGGGCAGGTACGCCGACAGCGAGGAAAGCAGCCGCATTGCTTATGAGACCGCCACCACGGAAATTTGGGGTTCAACCGGGGTGCAGCAGTACTTCGCCTGGTTCAATCGTGGGACGAGTATGCTTTCTTTAAAGGATTATTACGGCGCCGCTGAGTCATTTGACCAGGCTGCCCTGGCGAACCTGAACCTGACGGAAGGTGACCGCCCCTGGCGTATGATGTGGTACCAGACCGGACCGTACTTTGCCTATTACCTCACGGGTCGTTACCAGGATGTGATTGACCTGGCGAACTACACCCTCGATAACGCCCGCCTGAAGATTCTGGAAGAAACGTATGTCTGGCGCGGCAGGGCGTATGCTGCCCTGGGTGACTACATAAAAGCACAAGCTGATTTCTGCGAGAGCCTGAAATACCACAAGGATTTTGCTCCCGCCGTGCAGGAAATGCAGCGGCTGGGTCTGCCGGAGTGTGAATGATCAAGATATTGCACTTCGCCGACGCACATATCGATATTGCCAATCACGGGCGCCAGGACCCGCAATCCGGGCTGGCACTGCGGGCGATGGACTTCCTGAAAGCCCTGGATACCATTGTGGATACCGCTATCGAGCGGAAGGTAGACCTGGTGATTTTTGCCGGCGACGCCTACCGAGATCGCACCCCGGCACCCACCTTTCAGCGCGAGTGGGGGCGGCGCATGCTGCGGCTTTCACGCGCCGGAATCCTGACGCTGTTGCTGGTGGGCAACCACGATCTTTCTCCAGCGCTGGGACGTGCGCACGCGCTGCAGGAATTTGATACGCTGGAGGTTCCGCATGTGCGCGTACTGGACAAGCCCCAACTGCTGGGACCGGATGACCTGGAAGGCTTGCCGCTGCAGGTGATTGCACTGCCGTGGCTGTCACGCTCACGCATGATGGCTGCCCTGCCGTTAGACGGCACTCAACGCGAACAGATTTACGAACAAATGGGCGACCTGCTGAACGAGTTGATGGGAAAATGGCTGAACGAGGCGATTGACCCCAATCTGCCGGTGGTGCTGATGGCGCATGCATCGGTGCAGGGTGCAAAATATGGCGGCGAGCGCAGCGTGATGCTCGGCAACGACCTGGTGCTGCCGCCGGCGCTGGTCAAGGACCCGCGCCTGGATTACGTGGCATTGGGGCACATTCACAAAGCCCAAGACCTGAACGAAGACGCCCGCCCTCCGGTGATTTACCCCGGTTCCATTGAGCGGGTTGATTTTGGCGAGGCTGCCGATGACAAATTTTTTGTCGTGGTAGAGCTGGACGAGGTGAAGCGCGAGCGCGCAAAGGTGGAATGGGTCAAGTTGAACGGGCGTCGCTTTATCGACCGCTTCGAGCGCATCGTGACTGCTGAAGAGATGTCGGACTGGCTAATGGAAGCCCTGCCGCCGCAAAGCGAACTGGCGGAAGCGGTGGTGCGCCTGACGGTGGAATACCCGCGCAGCCTGGAGTCGATGCTGGACGAAGCCGAACTGCGCCGCCAGGCTGAGGGTGCTTTTGAGTTTCACCTGGTACGCCGCCCGCAGATGGAAGCGCGCCTGCGCCTGCCCGGCGAGGCGCACATCGCCAGCCTCACGGCGCTGGAACTGCTTGATCATTACTGGCATGCTGCCGGGGTGGAAGAGGACCTGGAGGGGTTGAGGAAGCTGGCAAGCGAGATGATTACGGGAACGGATGCTGCGGAGGAATAGGGGCGAAGGCAAGTTCATCTCGCAGATGAGATTGTACAAACACGCAAAACCGTAGGGGGAGAACAATACTTTGTTCAGTGAGGGGCTCTGACGTTCGCGAGGGTCTCTGACCCGAGCCCTGACTCCTGCCGGGCGAGGACGATAAGCCCCAGCGTGGCGCTGTTTCTAGCCGTGGGATTCATCTCTCGGCGGGGGGAATCAAGGTCGCTGTGGGATCAATCCTTCAGCTAAGAGACTACGCCGGATGAATCCGGCTGAGATGTGCTTGTGGCGGTTTTGCTTTGTAAGATAAGATCATGACCAGCGACGTTGGCTAACTTAAGAACCTGGTTTTGAGCATCGGTTTGGATGAAAATATATTTACCAGCTAATCGTTCAATCAGGTCTTTGTTATGACAATGCAGTGATGGAGATCTTCTTCAGCACTCTGAAGAACGAATGGATTCATCACCAAAGATACCGCAACAGAAGCCAGGCACGAACGGATATTTTCAATTGCATCGAAGGGTTATATAATACTGTCAGGCTTCACTCTGCGCTGGGGTACTTTTCCCCGGCAGAATAATGGGCTCAATATCAGAAATCTCCTTAACTTCATGTTAAAAAATTGGGGTAAGTACAAAATGAGAATCAATTATGTAACGGACACATCCAGGTGGGCTACATGGCAAAACGACTATAAGTATGGCTTAATATTGATTTTTCCTCCACTTGCGGTTTCCAGTGACATTGAACCTCTACGAGCAAAATACGACCCTGCTTCATTCGCTGCGGTTCCAACTCATATATCTATCTCAGATCCTTTACAACGAGAAATGACAGATGAGCTAGATAGCGAAATCACTGCCATTCTTAGTGGTATAACACCATTCACTTTGAACTATGGTAAGCCTGAAGCCTCGCGAAATCATCCAGGAGTAGCATGTCCCATTACGCCACAAGCCCCTATTGATGAACTTAAACAAAAGTTACACCAAGCCGCCATATTTGAAGGCAAGGTTTACCAACGGCGTCATATACCTGCTCACATGACCATAGCAGAATTTGTAACGATTGAAGATAGTTGGCGTATATGTGATGAAGTTCAGGAACTGGTGTCTCCGGGGTCGTTTCTATGTGACCAGTTGGAATTCATTGTGCCAGATATAAACATGCGGTTTTACCGTGTCAAGACCTATTCACTTGGATTAAGATCATAATCACGACTTGTGGACGCTAAAAGATAGTGTGGATGTTATTACTGCTGAGATAAAAAATAGCCTGAGCAGTTACAAAAATTCAATATATTGGAGATGGATTACATAACAGAATTTACCGCTAGAAAAGTGATGTTACTGATTTTTGAATCGCTTAACTTACTTTTAGGAATGCCTATTGGAGGATTGGTAATCCGTGATTGGGGAAATTCCTGCCGCATGTCGGGGGGGATCGCTCGGCGAGGTTCTCCGAACCGAGCCCTGACACCTGCCGGGTGAGGACGATAAGCCCCGCATGGGGCGCTGTTTTCAGCCGTGGGATTTTTCCCACGACGGGCGTTTTCTGCCTGATTGCAACGCAGCCTGCCGGGCAGGGGCAACGGTGATCCTTCACATTCGTTCAGGATGACAGACCGGGCGTATCTTGTCATTCCGATGAGCAGCAGCAAATGTCGGGTTGCGGGCACGACCCTTTCGATGGGCAAACACCGCATCGATAAATCTCCAGTCAACGCCCTCCACCAACTTACCCCCCTTCGCAAGGGGAGCAGGGTGGATCGCTCGCGAGGTTCTCCGAACCAAGCTCTGGCACGGCAAGCAACCACCTCCTGCGTGAAAACAAACAACCGGGATCGGAGATCCCTTGTGAACGTAAAAACGAGGCTGCCTTTTTAAAGACAGCCTCGCTCCTTTATCAATGCCCCGACACGTTCTTATCTGCGTCCGGTTCCCTTGTAACCGGGTCCGCGAACCACCTGTCCGGGCAGGGCGCCGGTATGCTCGCCGTTGAGCAGCACCGGCTCGCCATTGACGAGCACATGCGCCATACCGGTCGCGTACACCTGCGGGTCGGTGTAGGTGGCATGATCCTGCACTTTCTGTGGGTCGAAAACGGCAATATCGGCATAATAGCCCGGGATCAGCCGCCCGCGCAGCGAGATTTTCAGGTTGTCCGCCGGGAAGGATGTGATCTTGCGAATGGCTTCTTCCAGTGGCATCAACTGCTGGTCGCGATTGTAATATCCCAGGTAGCGCGCAAATGTGCCGTAGGTGCGCGGGTGCACGCTGGACTTGAGGAAGGCGCCTTCCGGCGCCTGCGAAGGGGCGTCCGAGCCAATACACACCCAGGGCAGTTTCAACTGCTTGGTGATGTTGTCTTCGGTCATCATGAAGTAGACCACGCCCACGTTGGAATGATCCTCAATCACCATATCCATGATGGTATCGATGGGGTCGGTGCCGCGCAGCGCAGACACCTCCGCCAGCGTCTTGCCGGTGAGCGGTTTGAGGGCTTCCGTTTCAAACCCGACCAGAATCATACGGTCGGCTGAACCCGCCATCAGGTACGTGTTCTCCCACTCGTTGGAAGGGGTGGTCATTTCCATGCGCAGCCGTTTGCGGATTTCGGGGTCCTTGAGGCGCTCGATCCAGGCATCCAGACCGCCCTCCTGCACCCACTGTGGCATGGTGGCGCCCAGACCGGTACCGCCAGCCGTGTAGGTGTACATATCGGCGGTTACATGCAGACCTTCGGCGCGCGCTGCTTCCACTTTTGTGATCACCTGGTCCATCTTGTGCCAGTTCATCGCGCCCATCGCCTTGAGATGGTAGATTTCCGACCAGATTTTTGCTTCACGCGTGATGGTGAGCAGTTCGTCCACACCCTCCAGGAAAGCATTGCCCTCGCTGCGCAGATGGGAGATGTAAATACCGTTATAGCTGGCAGCCACTTTTGCCAGTTCAATCAGTTCATCCGTTTTGGCGTAACTGCCGGGGGGGTAAATCAGCGCGGTGCTGATGCCCAGCGCGCCTTCTTCCATCGCTTGCGCGGTGAGCTTGCGCATCAGGTCGAGCTCGTCCGCATTGGCAGGACGGTCAGCGTAGCCCAATGCATAAATGCGCAGTGTGGTGGCTCCCACGTAAGAAGCGATGTTGGTCGATACGCCTTTGTCCGCCAGGGTTTCCAAAAACTCCCCCAGCGTGTTCCAGATGACATCGAACTTGATATCGCCTTGTTCTTTTTGATAGACGGCTTTCATCTCCGGGCTGAGCGGTCCTTCCGACCAGGCTTCGCCAAAAACCTCCAGCGTTACGCCCTGGCGGATGTCGCTTTGCGAACGTCCGTCATGCAGCAGGGTGATGGGCGCCCAGCTCATCACGTTGATGAAACCGGGGGAAACCGCCAGCCCTTGCACGTCGATCTCGGTCCTTGCACGCGCAGAACCCAGGTTGCCGATATTGGCGATGAACTGACCTTTGATTGCCAGGTCACCTTTGTAAGCAGCCATCCCGCTGCCGTCATAAATCAATCCGTTGCGTAAAATGATATCGTATTCAGGTTGCATTTTTCTTTTCCTTTCGGCAAGTCAACAAAGGCTTATGAGCCTTTATACCCGGGACCACGCACGACCTGTCCGGGTAGCGCACCGGTATGTTCGCCATCTTTGAGTACCTGTACACCGTTAACGAAAACGTGCTGCATACCGGTGGAGTATTGATGCGGTTTTGCAAACGTGGCATGATCCTGCACTTTCTGCGGGTCGAAGACGGCAATGTCGGCGTAATAACCGGGTTGCAGTTTGCCGCGATGGGCAATTTTGCGCGTTTCCGCCGGCAGGGAGGTGATGCGGCGGATGGCTTCTTCCAGCGGTAAAACATTTTCGTCGCGCACGTATTTTGCCAGGAAGCGGGCAAAGGTACCGTAAGCACGCGGGTGGACACCTGATTTCAGGAAGACGCCCTCCGGTGCCTGCGATTCGCTATCAGAGCCAATGCAAACCCACGGCTGCTGCAGTTGTCTTTTGAGGTTATCCTCGTTCATGGTGAAGTAAACCCCACCCACGTTAAAATCGTCTTCGACGATCAAATCCATGATTGTGTAAACCGGGTCGGTGCCGCGCATCTCAGCCACTTCCGCCAGCGTCTTTCCGATTAATGGTTTGAGGTGTTCGGATTTGAAGCTGCGCAAGATGATATTTTGCGCCCCGCCGGCGCCAAGCAGACTGCTTTCCCATTCATCGGTTTCGGTGATCATTTCCTGGTATAAGCGAGCGCGAGTCTCGGGGTCTTTCAGGCGGCGCATCCAGGCGTCGTGACCGCCTTCCTGCACCCAATCGGGCATGGTGGCGCCCAAACCGGTTGCAGAAGCAGGGTAGGTGTACATATCGGCGGTGATTTGCAGACCTTCGGCACGGGCAGCGTTGACTTTGGCAATGGCTTGCTCCATTTTGTCCCAGTTTTTTCGCCCGGTGGCTTTGAGGTGATAAATCTCCGCACCAATCTTTGCTTCGCGGGCAATGGTAATCAACTCATCCAGCGCGCTGAGCAGAGAATTGCCTTCATTGCGGATGTGGGAGATGTAGATGCCGCCGTACTCGGCAACCACTTTTGCCAGTTCGATCAATTCATCGGTTTTGGCGTAACTCCCTGGCGGGTAAATCAATGCAGTGCTGATGCCGATGGCGCCTTCCTCCATCGCCTGGCGGGCGAGGGCGCGCATCTGATCAAGTTCGGCGGGTGTGGGCGGGCGGTTGTCGTACCCGATGGCGTGGATGCGCAGGGTGGCTGCGCCCAGGTAAGATGCGATGTTGGTGGCGATGCCGCGCCCGACCAGGTAATCGAGATATTCGCCCAGCGTGTTCCAGGGAACTTCGTATTTGATGTCGCCCTGGCGTTTGATCCTCTCGGCTTTCATTTTTTCGCTTAACGGACCCTCAGAGGTGCCTTCACCGATAATTTCCATCGTGACGCCCTGGCGAATATCGCTTTGCGAGCGTCCGTCAACGATTAGAGAAACGTTTGCCCAACTCATCACATTGATGAAGCCTGGCGAAATCGCCATGCCGTTGACATCGATTACGCGGTCAGCCAGGTTTGCATCGACTTGTCCCACAGCAGCGATGTGATCCCCCTGGATGGCAACATCGCCGGTAAATGGCGCACTGCCGCTGCCATCGTAAATCATGCCATTTTTTAAGATCAGATCGTATATCATGTGTGTAACAGGTTTCCTTTCAAGGGGTATTTGTCGGTTCGTGTCCGTTGATGAGTTGAAGTACTTCTGGTAAAAGCTGCCGGGTCGTTCCCAGTGCTTCACCACCGTAGATGGTCTGATTGCCCTCCCAGTCGCCAAAGTACCCGCCCGCTTCGCGGAAAATGGGCGGGAATGGACCGCAGTCCCAGACGTTCATCGCAGGGTCGAGCATGAGTTCAGCCCTTCCGGTGGCAACCAGCAGATAGCCGTAGGCATCCCCCCACCCGCGGCGTGATTTACAGTTACTTTTTATCCGTTCCCAGGCGTCTCCGTAATCTTGCGTATAGCACGCCTCAGGATCGTTGCATAAGACCAAGCCTTCTGAAAGTGTACTGGTCTTTGAGACGCGCGCGCGGCGGTTGTTCCAGTAACAGCCTTCTTTGGTTGCAGCGCAGATGGTCTCGTTGATGGCTGGAAAGTGCGCCACGCCTACTTCTACCTGCCCGTCGATCTCCAATCCAATCAGAACGCCATAAATGGGCACGCCATGAACGAAGGAGCGCGTCCCGTCGATGGGGTCGATGATCCAGATGTGGCGTGCGTCGGGTTTGCCGACAGGACCGAACTCCTCACCGAGGATGGCATGGGTGGGGAAATATTTTTGGATGCGTTCGCGAATCAACATTTCTGCGCCGCGGTCTGCATCGGTGACAACGGAACCGTCTTCTTTGATGTCTACATTGGTATTGGTTTGAAAATAACGCAGCGTGAGTCTGCCTGCCAGGTATGCGGTTTCGTTGGCGAAATCCAGGTAGGTTCTGAGTTTTTCTGTCATAGAAAATCCTTTGAGAATTGAGGCTTCAAAGGATTATTATAATCTTTAAAACTGGTAGTTGATGGTACTTTTTTTCAAACCATCATGAATCATTGATGGAATGCAGCAATTTTCAATTTGGAAAATATGGGCAAAAACCTGGTTCAAATAACATCAATTCGAGTTTAGGGTTTATCCCCACCTCTCAACCGAATGAGGAATGGTTGTTGTCAAATCCATATTGAGAAATGCCGGTAGAATGTAAGCTCTGGTGTCCTCGATCAGGGTCTTATTGACGTTTTGATACTGCACAGCCGGCACCCTGCCGGGCAAGTGGATTGTGTGCAGGTTTGATACCCCTGCGTTTCTCGCTGGATGCGTCCCTTGCGAATCCAAAATTCGAGCATTCCTTCCAGTACAGCCAGTTCAATACCTAATTCACGGCTCAAATCGCTCGGGAGGATGGGTCCGCTGCTATTTTCAACCGCTTTCAATACTTGTATTAATGTCATTTTTTATCCCAATCCGAGCAAAACGCCGCCCTGGAAGACCAATACTGAGATCACCCAGGCGATGAAAAGCTGACCAAAAGCACTCAGCAGCATCCAGCGTATCCCCAGTTCTTTGCGCAGCGCAGCCAGCGTTGCCATGCAGGGCGTGTAGGTAAGGATGAATACCATGAATGAGAAGGCTGCCAGGTCAGGATGACCTCCGCTGCTGTTTTCAAATGCTTCATGCACCAGCGGCATGACGGCGGAAGGGTCTTCCTCCGTTTCATCAGCGAACAAATCGATCCCCACCAGCTTTGGGATTGACTTGAGCATATCTACCAGTGCCTGGAAAAAGCTGGTGATGATTTCGCCCAAATCTTCACCAAAGGACTGGTCAATCTTTTCTGCCCCGTCCATTTCCATTCCATATACCTGTATGAATGTGCTGACAATTACTTCCTTGGCGGCAATACCAGAGATTAATGCGCCGCTGTTCTGCCAATTGCCAAAACCGGTTGGTTTGAGCAGGTAGGAAAACCCGTTGGAAATGGACGCAAAAGCGCTGGATTGCATTTCTACTTCAGTAAATTTACCGCTTCCGTTTGCCGGTATTGCCAATAACAGCCAGACGAACAGGCTGATGAGCAGGATCAGGCTGCCAGCTTTTTGAATAAAGGATGAGGTGTGTTCCCACATGTGAAACCAGATGGCTTTGATGGTGGGGATGCGATAAGGGGGCAGCTCCAGCACAAACGGTGATTCCTCGCGTGAACGGAAGAGAGTATTCTTAAGGGTCAAGCCGACCAGGATCGCAATGGTGATGCCGATGAAATACATCCAGAAGACCATTTGTCCGGCTTTTTCGGCAAAAAAGATACCAGCAATCAACACATAAACCGGCAGGCGGGCACCGCAGCTCATAAAAGGTACCATCAGGCTGGTGAGAATGCGGTCTTTCTCGTTTTCTAGGGTACGCGTGGCAAAAATGCCGGGCACAGAGCAGCCGAAACCAACAATGAGCGGCAAGAAGCTCTTCCCATGCAGCCCTAACACATGCATAAAACGGTCCATCACAAAGGCTGCACGCGCCATATAGCCCGAATCTTCCAAAATGGCAAGTGCACAGTAGAGCGCCATTAAAACTGGCACAAATGCCAGCAGGCTACCCACGCCGGCAATTACGCCGTCCAGCAGCAATGACTCAACCCAGGTACCATCCAGGTTGAATGCATTTAAAACAACCAGCAGCCAGCGACTGATAGGACCCTGAATGACACCGCTTACCCAATCCAACAATGGGGCGGAGAGATCGGTGGTAAATTTAAAGACCAGCCACATGGAAAGCAGGAAAAGTGGAATACCCAGGAAACGGTTGGTGACGATGTCGTCAATGCGTTCCGAGATTTGCCTGCGCCCCGGACCTTCCACAGTGACAACCTCGCGCACCAATCCATTAATCCACCCATAACGCCGGTCCGCAATCAACGTGTCGGGGTCTTCATCAAAAACGGAATGCAGATGTTTCACGCTTTTTTGCACCAGTTCGAGCAAGGTTTTGCCGCCCGGTAAAGTCTTGACGCGTTCGCTGATTTTTGGGTCCTGTTCCAATAGCTTGATTGCCAGCCAGCGCACAGGGTAAGCGCTTCTCAGTTCTACAATTTTCTCCAGTTCGGTTTGCAGCCGTACAATTTCCTGTTCTATTTCGCGCCCGTAATCGATGTGGAAATCAGCTCTGCGGGTATAGGCAAGATCATGTGATACGGGTGAAAAGCCCTTCGCTTTTTTCTGTGGCGTTTTTGTTTCTGGTTTCAAACTGTCAGCGGGTTGAGCTGACAAGTCAGAGGATTCGTGTTGGGTAATTTGGAGGATGGTTTCAACCAGTTCACCGACCCCTTTGCCATCGCTGGCTACCGTTCGTACGATGGGAGCCTGGAACGCTTGTGAAAGCTGTGCCTCATCGATATGGATCCCGCGCGATTCTGCCAGGTCAGCCATGTTCAATGCAATGATCAACGGCACGCCGAGCTCAAGAATTTGCATCGTGAGGTAAAGATTGCGCTCCAGGTTGGTTGCATCAATGACAGAAACCACAACGTCGGGTTGTTCTAAAATGATGTAATCGCGGGCAACAATTTCTTCAAGTGAGTATGCAGTGAGAGAATATGTTCCTGGCAGGTCGACAATTTCCAGCTTAGAATCCCCCACCTGGCAAAAGCCCTCTTTCTTCTCCACTGTTTTCCCGGGCCAGTTACCTACATGCTGGCGGGAACCGGTGAGTGCGTTGAAAATAGTCGATTTTCCACAATTTGGGTTGCCTGCAAGGGCAACCCGGATCGTTTTTTGTTTAATCGTCATAGCTCGCTTTCTAAGATACGGGTTCTATGAAAATTCGCTCTGCCATGTTATGACCGATTCTTAGCTTATTGTTATCCACGCTAACCGTAATCGGTCCTTGCCCCGTGTTTTCAATGACTTGCAAGATCAAACCGGGTTTTAACCCCATCAGTGTCAGCCTTTGGCTGTATTGCCTGCCGCAAAAGTGTGAAATCACCTTTACCACAGTGCCGGGTTGTACCTGCGAGAGCGGTACGACATCTACATCTACCAGGATGTGCTGAGCTTCGTGTTTTCTTAGAGAAAGATGATATCCTTTGACTTGATATTCGATGGGGTCGCCTAAGGGTGCGAACCGTACAACTTTGATTTCAGCGCCGGGAACCAGACCCATATCCATTAACCGCTGGCGGAGCGGTCCCATTCCGCGGACACGTGTAACCTTACCTGCTTGCATTGGAACTAGTTCATTAAGCCTTTTAATCATCTCTCGCAATAATCCTCTTTTTTCTTGACTTCGACAGGCTGCGATGTAAAATAATATAAGAATTGTATAAGAATCTTACTTTTTTTTGACTGGCAATCTTTATTAGTATATACTAATAAAGTATACTACGAATAGATAATAAGTCAATGGATGCATGATGACAGAATTGATAAGCGAAAGTGTGCAAACCCCTACCCCAACCGTAGAAGATTATCTCTGGTTGATTTTTACCCTGCAGCGGGATGGTGAAGAGGTGATCGGTGCCAGGCTTGCGGAACTATTACAAGTATCCCCCCCGACGGTAACCGTAACTTTAAAGAGAATGGTACGGGATGGTTGGATCACCCTGGATCCAAATAAACATATCCATCTCACAACAGAAGGCTCGGAAGCAGCAAAAACTGTCCTGCGAAGGCACATGCTGGTGGAATGGCTGCTGGCAGATATGCTGAACGTGCCCTGGTCTCGTCTTCACGATGAAGCTCATCAGCTTGAGCATTACATATCAGCGGATGTAGAAGAGCGCCTGGTAAAACAGCTCGGTGACCCGTTTTTGTGTCCGCATGGCAACCCGGTGCCTGGTCATGAGGATCAGGCAGCGGAATGGATAACGATTCTGGACGCATCAGTTAATACGCGCGGAATCATCCGCCGGGTGCATGAACATGCAGAGAACCGCAGCCTGCTGATGAAATTTCTCGAAGAGAATGGTCTGATACCTGGCGCGACTGTGGAAATCTTGGAAATTCTACCGTTTAATGAAACCATCACATTGCTGGTTGTTGACAAGACGGTATCTTTAGGTATGGCTGTGGCTGGGTTTATTTATCTGCAGCCAGTTTAGCTTGACCTGTCGAAAAAATGGATATGGGGGATACCACAGTAGATAGCAAAAATATCCGGTATTTTAGACTTGTAAAAATAAAACAATTGTTCTATAATTGAATAAATAGAATGCTGGATGGATATTCTTATGGATGGAAAAGATTCCCTGATTAATATTGCTGCATTTACACCTGCCACACGTGTGCTGGGACCGGGTTTGCGTGCTGCTTTGTGGGTTCAGGGCTGCCCGCATCGATGTGACGGATGTATTGCTCCGGAATGGTGGCAGTTCAAGGTAAACCGCCTGATTTCCCCAGAGGAATTATTTGAGGAACTGCTGGTTGAACCCGTGCGTGGGTTGACCATTTCAGGCGGAGAACCAATGCTGCAAGCAGCTGCCCTGACACGATTGGTTCAGCTTGCGCGGAAAAGGCAATCATTGGATGTCATCTGCTATACCGGTTTCGTTTACGAGGACTTGCTATCCCTTTGCCAACCCGCAATCCAACGTTTTCTTTTTGAGATCGATATCCTGATCGATGGACAATATATCGCAAGCCAGGACGATCAGCAGGGATTGCGAGGCAGCAGTAATCAAAGGATCATTCACCTGTCCGAGCGTATGAAAGATTTCGATTTTGAAACCAGCAGCCGAAAAGTTGAAATCCATGTGGAAGATGGTGAATTGTTTTTTGTCGGTCTACCGGATGGACCCTTATCAAAGGTGATGAACAAGCTTGATCTTTCGATGGATGCAATGGCTTTAAAGTTACAGGCAGCCATGCGATGAAAACCCAGGGGAACAGGAGGCAGGAAATATGAGTGCGCACAAACGGACGACAATCACCATCAGCGAGGAAGAGTACCGTAAACTGCACGAAGCAGAGATGAAAAAGAGATTTGTGGAGAAAGAGCTCCCCGCGTTAAAAAATGAATTGCAACGTGAAACGCAATTTGCAGTGCAGCAAGGGCTTGAAGCTTTAGACCAACGACAGCACAGTTTTGTTCGGATGATGGATGGTTTTCAAGATGAGATTCGTTATTCTGAAATGGCGACCCAAAACATGCTTCGTTCTCAACAAGAAGAGCTTCTCCGATCTCTGGAGGACTATTCTGGGCAGATGTGGAGCGATTTTTCGGAGGAATTATCCACTCATTGGGGCGAGCTTTCTGGCTTGCTTCACCAGGAACATGAACAGCGGCAGGTTGAATTGAGGCAGCTCGAAACGGATCTTAGCAGCCTGGCAGATGAACAGGAACGGCGGCGGGAGATGGCACAAAACTGGCTTGAATTTGCCACTGACCTTCACCATTTTATTGCGGAGACGTACGACCATCAAAAATTTGCTCCCGGTGAGTTACAGGTTTTGGAGAATAAACTTATCAGGGCTGAACAGA
Source organism: uncultured Anaerolineaceae bacterium (assembly GCA_964426355.1). Classification (GTDB taxonomy): domain Bacteria; phylum Chloroflexota; class Anaerolineae; order Anaerolineales; family Anaerolineaceae; genus JAJFTV01. Next base: position 3,080 of record CAYRRA010000036.1, on the reverse strand, counting down.
ACTTTCAAGACGATATTCCTGAAGCTGCATTAATTGCTGCACAAGATTGTTATGCGGCATTATCAGATTTACGCATAAAACTGGAGGAGAAGTGGTCTGAATGGCAAACCCAGTATGTTGCTGTATTGGAACATACGCGAAGCCTGCGTTGGATAACACAAGAGAGCACAAACGTTAAAGCAGTCGACCTGGAAGGGAATGAACTTGAACAAAACATCGAAGTTGATTTTTGGACACAAGGAAAGCTGTCGGAGTTAAATCAATATCTCAGCGGTCTGGTTGAACAGTTGGAACAAAACTCAGCGATGCTCGATATGATTAATCTAAAAGAATTACTTCAAGAAACGCTGCCAGTGTTAAATGAACAATTGTTTGATTTGGTAACCGATGCAAGAATTAAGGTCATCAATTCGCAACTAAGAATCAATATCGCAGATATCGTGTTACAGGCACTGCAAGAACAGGGCTTCTCTTACCAGGAATCAGGTTATCTAGATGGCGATATGCGGACAACATTTCTTGCCAGTGCAAAAAACCTCGCGGGGAGCGAAGTCATCATCCAGGTAGAACCAGCGGAAGGCACGGATGGAAGAAACGAACTGCATCTACATTCTCATGATCTTGAGTTGCGCACAAATTCTGAACTACGCCAACGGGCTCGCGAGATCAACCAGACTTTGTCCAGGCATGGATTGCAGGTTGGAACAACCAGCACCCAACCGGTGGTTGAAGAGAACTTGATGCAGTATGTGGTTCCGCTTGAAAACATAAAAAATATCCAAAGGCAGCGCAGTGAATGAAAAATACGCTGACCCCATTCTACAGGTAAATCATGCAAGGTATTGAACGGATAGAGACCGCACTCCAACATAGTACTGGCTCCCATATTTTGCTGCTGTTTGGAGAGGGTCTAGAGGATAGATACATCTCCTTTGATTTAATTGAAATTGGTCTTGAGGAAACGCTTTTACAGGTATTGAAGAATTCAGGTTTTAAACGGGTAGCTTTTCATGCACCCCATAAACCAGTTTATTTTCTGGATCCCTTCTCCAGGGATTCAGCTCGCCCCCGAACGCCAACCACGCCCACTGAAGAGAAAGGTGGTTCATCGAGACGGATGTATTTTTTGGCGGAAGGACCGTTGTACGATATGAACTTGTTTTCCTCTGCTCATGCAGCCTCTCCATCTCTCGATGGCAAACAGGGGATGGGAGATGTTCACGCAATCCGCCTTTTGGATGCCATTATGCAAGACCAAAACATGCGGTCTGCGGTTGTCTTGTTGCAAGCAGAAACAACGTTACGATTTTTCGAAGACCAGCGCACGCTTGCAGGTCTTCTGGGAAACTGGCAGCGATTACCGGGGGAGAATCGAAACCTGTGTGTGATGCTTTTTTCCAGCACTCAATACCAGGATTTGAAGCAATCCATCGAAAGGCTACCTGTCCCTGAGCTTCGCAACCTGATCCAACCGCAAGTATTAAGTCAATCTCAGGCGGTTGACAGGGTCGGTGGACCACAGGAGAAAGAAATCATCCGTCTTTTCCGCATGAGGCTGAAACAAAACCAGCTTAATCTGGACGAATTTGACCTTGCCAGGCTTGCGAGGTGGATGGAAGCAGAACAAAGACCACTGCGTTTTTGGATGGACAGGTTGGAGCAAATCCCTGCGGGGCAGAAACTGGATATCGATTGGGCTGTGGCTGCGGGATGGTTCTCTGCGACAAGGGACACGCGTCAGACCCTGGATGAGCGACTGAGCCGTTTCATTGGATTACAAGAGGTAAAGATCCGTTTTCGTGAAATGGCAGCCTGGCATCAGGTAAGGCGGATGCGAGGTGAGAAGAAGCAGGCAGAAAGCCCGTTGCTTCACATGATTTTCTCCGGAAACCCTGGCACTGGGAAGACATCTATGGCGCGCCTGGTGGGGGAAGTTTATCATCACATGGGGCTGCTCAAACGGGGGCATCTTGTTGAAGTCAAGGCTAGTGACCTGGTCGCTGACCACGTGGGAGGCACAGCGCTTAAAACAGAACGAGTGATCGAGCAAGCCCTGGATGGGGTTCTCTTTGTGGACGAGGCGTATATGTTGGCGGAAAGTGAGCGCGGAGGGTTTGGGGCTGAGGCAATCGAAACTTTGCTACCGCACCTGGAAAATAACCGCAACCGCCTGGTGGTCATTCTGGCTGGTTATCCTGAGCAAATGACTTCCCTTCTAAAATCCAACCCGGGATTGATGAGGCGTTTCCCGCGAGAAAACCACTTCAATTTTGCTGATTTTTCTGCAGATGAACTCCAGCAAATTTTGATGCAGATGTTGATCGATCGAGGTTTTACGGTGGAAGAAGAGATGGTCTTTTTGCTAAAACAGGTCATCCATACCCTCCAGCAGGGGCGTGATGCTCATTTTGGCAATGCAGGTGAAATGCGCAACATCGCAGATGCCTTAGAACGAAAGTGGTCCGTGCGGGTATTTGAAAATGGACTCACCCCTGATGAGACCCTAAAAAAGGAAGATTTGCCCGAAGAATATTCTGCATACCTGAAGGAAAACCGTTTTTCGCTCGAACAACTTTGGCAAGAGATGGATCATTTAACGGGCTTGGAGCCTGTCAGGGAATATTTGCGCACCACCTTGCAGCGACAGCAGTTTGAGCTTCTTCGCTCACGCAGCAAAAAATCGCCCTCAAAGAACCAGGGGCATCTCCACTTGCTGTTTATCGGAAACCCGGGCACAGGAAAGACCACGGTTGCCAGGTTGTTGGGAAAGATGTACCGCTCGATGGGATTGTTAACCCGCGGTCACCTTGTAGAGGTAACCCGTAACGATTTGGTAGCTGGTTTTGTTGGGCAGACTGCACAAAAGACGCTCCAAAAAGTGAATGAGGCGATGGATGGCATCTTATTCATTGACGAGGCTTATACGCTGGCGCGTGGGGGTGATCGTGATTTTGGACAGGAAGCGATTGATACGCTTGTGAAAGCCATGGAAGAGTACAGCGACCGGCTTGTGGTGGTTGCTGCCGGTTATCCGCAGGAAATGGATTATTTCTTAAACCGAAATGCGGGTCTGCAATCAC
>CAYRRA010000035.1:0-25830 GCA_964426355.1 uncultured Anaerolineaceae bacterium | reverse complement strand
CGGCAGAAAAGCGTGCTGGATGCATCTGCCTGCGAATAATGATAACCATTCCTCAATAAATTAGTATAAAGTTTGTGTTAATTATAAAAATATTGAACAGCAGATTTATGAGGTGGGATGTTAAATATCGCACCGCGATGAACGATTATACTTAACCCATGATCGAAATTACACCCACAGTACAAATTGATGAAAGCGAATTACAATACGATTTCATCCGTGCCTCCGGACCTGGCGGTCAGAACGTGAACAAAGTTGCGTCTTCGGTGCAGCTCAGGTTTGATGTGTGCAATTCGCCTTCCCTGCCGGCGGATGTCAAGGAACGTCTGATTAAGCTGGCTGGCAGCCGCGTGACGGAGGAGGGCGTTTTGATTATCGAAGCCAAACGTTACCGCACGCAGGAGCAGAACCGTTATGACGCCACCCAACGGTTGATTGCATGGATCCAAAAAGCGCTGGAGAAGCCCAAAGTGCGCAAACTAACCCGTCCGAGCGTGACCGCAAAAGCTGCCCGGGTGGGCGATAAGAAAAAGCGGGGCGAAATCAAACGGACGCGGCGTTATAACCCGGAGGATTGGGAGTGAATTTGGCTTCCTGCGTAATCCTTGTTTGAAGAATGCTGTGGTGATACAATCTCCATCGATTGCATGTTGTTCGCATCAAAGTATAAACAGGAACTGAGAAGAGAGGCGCCAATGCCCTCTCGATCCGTATCAATCGCTCAACATAGAAAAGCCTGAATTGACCAATAAAAAGGAGAAGAACATGCCAGACAACCCCGAGTCAATTTCTCAACCCGAAGACGAAACCCCAGAGGTTTACGCCGTACAGAAGGACGGCAGTGGATACCGTTTCAGCCGGCGTGACATCATCAAGGCAGCCGCATTGGCTACCACCGCAGGTGTGATGGCTGGCTGCCGGGTCCCATCGTTGGCTGCCACCCCGACACCCACCTCTACTTCGACCCGCACACCAAACCCAACGAGCACCTCAACCGCGACCAGCACGACTACCCCAACCCCAACTGCTACCCCCACACGCGAGCCTCTGAGCGAGGAAGAAAGAACTATGTGCCAGGTAGGCTTGGCGCATAGCGGTGAGATCACCGATGGCGCCATCAGCCCGGACGGGCGGCTGCTTGCAACCCTCGGATTGGATAACACGATCAAGCTATGGCAGCTCCCGGACGGCGCATTGATCAAAACGTTGGAAAACACATACGCACATGCTGTAGCCATCAGCCCGGATGGTACGCTGCTGGCATCGGGTGGAAATGGTTCGGTCGTCACTCTCTGGTCTTTACCGGACTGCGTGCCGATAGAGACAGTAGAAGGTGTTTGGGGAGTTGTATATACGATTGCTTTCAGCCCGGACGGTACGGTACTGGCAACGGGGGGAAACAGCGATGATGTCGTTCTGTGGTCGCTGCCGGATGGTAGTTTGATTAAATCTCTGGAAGGGCATACATCAGATGTGAACTGTATCGTTTTCAGTCCGGATGGCAGCCTGCTTGCTTCGTGCGGTATCGATAATACCATCAGGCTGTGGTCGCTGCCGGATGGCGAACTGCTTAAGACGCTGGAGGGGCATGGAACTTACACATTTACTTTGGCAATCAGCCCGGATGGCACACTGCTGGTATCGGGCGGAAACGACCTCTCGTTAAAAATTTGGTCGCTGCCGGATGGTGAGTTGCTGAAAACACTGGAAGGCGCTGCCCAGTCGGTCTTTTCTGTGGACATCCACCCGGATGGCACATTGCTGGCTTCGGGTGGAAATGATTTCTCGGTTAAATTATGGTCGCTGCCTGGCGGTGAGCTGCTGGGATCATTGGACGAACATACAAACGGGGTCACTTTTGTGGCATTTAGTCCGGATGGGACCCTGCTGGCATCGGGAGGCAACGATAAAACCGTCAAGCTGTGGGCAATCCCGTCAGGCGAACTGATATCCTGTCCGATGGACCTGGATGCAAGCCCATCGGATGTGGAGGGAATTACCTACGAGGTAGAAAGCAGCACCGGTGAAACGATTACATACACGCTGCCTTGTGGCGCAGCCATTCCTGCGGGAGCAGTCTGTGTCTGCAACTGCGTCAGCGGGAGCGTATTGCCGCCGTGCAGTTGTGATTCCCACTGCAGTTGTGACTCGAATTGCAGTTGCGTTTCTCATTCCTCCGGAGGTGGCACGCATTATTGGTATCCCAATTAAAACTTTGCTTCCGAGCCGGGCAGGGAAAAATTCATTTTTGGACCATAAAGCAGCCATAAATGAAAACACACACGCCTATGGTTGATGATGGTGGAAGAGGAGGAACGAAGACAGAGAAGTATAAACGCACGCAGAAGCCGGTTGGTCAGCTTACCCGCGGCAAGACTGCCCGCAATCGCTTGCGGCGTGTGGATACCTGGTTGATGATGTATGACCCGGTTCTGCTGCGCCGCAGCGATGGCGAATACGCATCTGCGTGGTATGTCGATCTGGGGTACGGCGCTGAGCCTTTCACCACGCTGGAGAGCGCCGCGCGTCTGCGAACGGTCAGCTCTGGTTTGCGAGTGCTGGGTGTTGAGATTGACCCCGAGCGCGTAGAGCGTGCCCTGCCGTACGCTGAAGAATGCACTCAGTTTCGCCTGGGGGGGTTTAACTTGCCATTAGAGGAAGGCGAACACGCCAAGATCATCCGCGCTTTCAACGTGCTGCGCCAGTATGATGAGGCGCAGGTCGAAGAAAGCCATCTCAGCCTGATGAACCAGCTTCTCCCCGGTGGTTTGTTGATCGAAGGCACCTCAGATCCGCTGGGGCGGGTTTGGGTTGCCAATTTGCTGCGCCGCAGTGATGCAGGGGCTACCACCCGACCATACCGCATGGAAGGATTGCTCTTCAGCACCAATTTTCGCGCCGGTTTTGACCCTGCCATGTTTCAGCCGGTGCTGCCTAAGAATTTCATCCACCACATGTTACCCGGAGAGCCGATTTTTAGCTTTATGGAAAGCTGGAAGAGGGCTGCGCGCGCCACCATCTCGCTGCGTTCGTTGGGGCTGCGCCAGTGGTTTGCCGCCGCGGCGGTTGAGCTGCAAAGCCTGGGGTACGCGCTGGATCTGCGGCGCCAGTTCCTGCGGCGGGGGTATCTGCTCTGGCGTTGGGAATGAGTAGCCATGCCGGGTGATGGGGGGAAGCGATTAAGGTATAATTACCTTATTGTTCAAAAAGTGGATGGGTAATATTTGTATGCCAATTAAGTGAGAGAACGATTTATGAGTAAGGTAGTGGGTCGACTTACAAAACAAATTGCCCAGACGGGGGATATCAACGCCAGGCTCGGTTTCTACAAAAAACTGGTTGAAGAGTTGCAAAAGAGCGACATGCCGCGTGCCATTCAATGCTGCGAAGAAGCGATTGAACTGGCGTGCCTGCCGGAGAATGCGGATTCCTGCCGTGCAGACCTTGCTGAATTGCAGTTTACCCTGGGTACGGTGTATGCCCGCAGCGGTAAATATCTGAAAGCGATCTCGATTGCGTATGATGTGCTCCCGTTAATCGAAAAACTCAACAACCGTTATTTGCATGGGCGGACCATCAACCTGATCGCGGTATCGAACGGTTTTATCGGGAACTTCTATGAGGCGTTGAACCAGTTCATGACCACCCTGGAGATTTTCAAAGAAATCAAGAATCGCTCCTGGGAGGCTGCAACGCTGAATAACATCGGCTTCCAGTATTGCAATATGGAAAACTATGATTGGGCGTTGAAATATCTCAACATGAGCCTGGATATACTAAAAACGTTGGATGACATGCCGCTTGAAGCGGATGTTTATGAAACTTTTTGCAATGTGTTGTATGCACAGGGTGTTTATGCTGAATCATTGGAGTACGGTCTGAATAGCCTTGCCCTGTACCAGGAATTGAGGAATCAGCATGGTGAATCGGAGGTGCTGAACAGCCTGGGGGATACCTATCGGGCGTTGGATATGTCCGAAAAAGCACTCGATTGCTACAACCGCGCTTTAACACTGACGAGAAAAATTGGACACGATCATGAACAAATCGAGGCTTTGCTGCGCCTGGGTGAATACTACACATCCATCTCCTCCGTGGAAGTGGCGCAGGAATACCTGGAAATGGCACTTCAACATGCCGAAAAGCTGTCGATCAATCGCAGTATTTTTGAATGTCATGCAGCGCTGATGCGCCTGTACCGCTCAACGGCTGATTTTGAACGTGCGCTGAACCATTTCGATAAGTTCTACGAGTATCGACAACGCGTCTTTGATGAAAGCCAATCGAACCGTATCCAAAGCCTGGAGATCATGCACCAGGTGGAAACCGCCCGCAAGGATGCGGAAATTTACAGGCTGAAAAACGTGGCGCTGCAAATAGAGATTGAGGAAAGGAAAAAGGCACAGGAAGCACTGCGCAGCCTGGCGATTACCGACCCGTTGACCCAGTTATATAACCGGCGTTATTTTTATGAGCTGGCAGAGGAGGAGTTCAGCGAGGCAAAGGTTTACAACCCACAAGTCTCACTGATTTTGGTCGATGTCGACCAGTTTAAGAGCATAAACGACCGTTATGGGCACCTTGTGGGTGACAAAGTATTGATGCGGCTTGCAGTCATCATCCAGGAGAGTGTGCGCAAGATCGATATTGTAGCGCGTTATGGCGGTGAGGAATTTGTCATTATGTTACCGGATACCAACCTTTCAGAAGCAGTCCAGGTGGCGGAACGCCTGTGTAACACCGTCGGCAACACATCGTTTGAAATTGATGGTTTTTGCATTCGCATGGGTATCAGCGTGGGTGTGGCGTATTTTGACGGAAAGACTGATATGAACCTTGAAATGCTGCTCAACCATGCTGATCACTCAATGTATAATGCCAAGCAGGCTGGTGGTAACCGCGTAAAGGTTTGGTGCGAGGATTGATGAAACAATGTTCTTGTAAGGAAAAAATTAGGTGGTTTTCCAGTGTACTCATTCTTTTTGGCAGTCTTTACGCCCTTTACCGCTGGTGGTTCAACCCCTGGCATCGCTGCTGGGGCGCAACGACTGACGAGGTGAAGCGTGAACTGCCCGGTGACAAAAGGCTCTCATCCCCACTGTATAACACCACGCGTGCCATTCAGATTGCCGCCAGTCCTGCTCAGGTCTGGCAATGGTTGATTCAATTGGGGCAGGGCAGGGGTGGTTTTTATTCGTATGATTTCCTGGAAAACTGGATGGGATTGGATATCCACAGTCGGGATGAGATCGTCCCGGAATACCAAAACGTGCACGTTGGCGATGTGATCCCGTTAGAGCCACAGGGGAGTGGTTATACGGTTATTGAGCTCCAACCGTCCAGGTTGTTGCTGCTTTATACAGATGGAAACGGTACGGGAGAAATTAACCGGATGTTTCGGGAAATTGGCGTTGCTACTACCTGGGCATTTGTTTTGAATGAGCAATCCGATGGGAGCACCCGGCTTCTCGTACGCTGGCGCGCTACGCTCAAACGTTTCCAGAGCCTTTACGCATTTTTCCTGGGGCTTGTGTTGGAGCCAATTGAATTTTTGATGGAGCAGAAGATGATGCGCGGGATTAAAAAGCGCGCAGAAACGATGTAGGGTGGTGGGCGGGGTCAGATAGAGTGATCCCGAATTGAGGTTCAATAGATAGATTAGCGTATAATACTATTTATACGGCAATGGCATCTATGCAAAACTGAGACGGGTTGTTTTATCCATAGACTCATGAAAACAAAAGAAAAACGTCAAGAAAAAATTGCCCGGCTCATTCGCCAGGCAAGTGAAATAAAAGACCAGGATTTCCTGGCTGGTATTCAGATGGCGAAACAGGCTCTTGACCTGGCGCGCGGCTCGACACCTGAAGAACAGGTACTTCCCGAAAAGCTCGCTGAGAGCCAGTACATTTTAGGCGTGCTGCAGGGCGAAGCGTATGAGCAGGATGAAGCGCTCGGTGTGCTTTTTGAGGCGTATGCAATCTTCTCTCAGCTTGGCAATTCCACCCGGCAGGCGGAAACCTTACTTGCAATCAGCCGGGTTTATCTCAAATGCCACGACCATGACCTTGCTTTGGAGTATGCGTCGCGCGCACTGCGCGCTTTCGAAACCCTTAGAGACCGGAAAAATGAAGCAAACACGCTGTTTGCCATTGGCTGCATGTATCTTAAATCCGGTTTTCTATCTGTGGCGATGAACTATTTTAACAAAACCATCAGCATTGCTCGTGAACTTGCAAATGAACACATAGAAGCCAACGCGCTTGACCAGATGGCTGTCATCTCCCTGCAGCAAAAGGAGTACTCAGCCGCATTGGGACACAGCCTTAAAAGTCTTGAAATCCACCAGCGCTATGTGAATACGGATGCCCAGGTGAAGACCTTGTTGCTGATGAGCAAGGTGCACCAGCAATTGGGAGCGAATGAAGACGCCTGGGATTGCTTGCAACAGGGGCTGTTGCTTTCTCAACAGAGCAATTTACCTGGATTGGAAGTAGAAGCGCTGCTTCAAATGGGAAAATTTCATATCTCAAGAGGTGATTTCAATAAAGCAATGCAATCTTTGGAACAAGCCCTTGAGAAAAACAGCCAGCGCACAATTGGCGGTTCTCAAAGATGGATTGCAGCAGAGATCCATCAATCCATGTCTTTGGCGTTCAGCCATCAGGAAAAGTATCAACAAGCACTTGACCATTATCGCCAGTATCACGAGCTGGAATTAAAAAACCTGCGCGAGGAATCTGATTCGATGATCAAGGGGCAGCAAGTAGCTCACCGCATGGAAACTGCCCGAAAGGAAGCCGAGATTTTCGAGCTGCGCAATGTTGAGCTGCGTCAGGAGATAGAAGAACGAATCCATATCCAGGCTGAACTGGAGAAAAATATCCTCATCGATCCGCTCACGGGATGCTTTAACCGGCGGCATTGGCTTGAACTGGCACAGCGCGAGATTAACCGGTCTGCCCGTTATCAACAGCCGCTTTCCGTGATTATCCTGGATATCGAGCGTTTACGCAGTATCAACGCGGCACACGGCAATGAAGCAGGCGATAAAGCCCTTCAACATACTGCCGAGCGCTGCCAGAAAAATTTACGCAAGCCCGACATCCTGGCGCGTTACGGCGAGGACGAGTTTGTTATTTTATTGCCGCAAACGGCGCTCAAAGGCGCTCAATTGCTGGCAGAACGCCTGCGTGAAGATATAGAAGACACTCCCTTGAAATTTTCTAATCATCAAATTTCCATTCAAGTTTCCATAGGCACTGCATGTATGACCCCTGGCGAGGACCTGACTACCGAAGCGCTGCTGGACCGTGTTACCCACTCTCTTTACCGTGAAAAAACTGCTCGCCGCGACATTAAAGGCAGCAAAACCGCCTGATTTGCAGTTTTGTCCATCGGGATCAACCCTTTTTTCCCGCGGCATAAGTTTTGAGAGGAGAAAATATGACCAACCGGATCAATGACCATATCGATATCAATAATGCTTCCGTTGAAGAGTTGTGTGCAATTAAAGGTGTAGGATCATCCCTGGCAGACCGCATTGTGGCTGCGCGTCCATACGAAACCCTGGAAGATTTGAAAAACGTAAAAGGAATCGGCGACAAATTGTTTGAGCAGATGTTTCCGTTTCTTTTTCTAAGTACCCCCACATCAGAAAAAGAGACCGCGAGCACTCCGGCGGCGCAATCGCTCCCACCTGCTGAGCGCAGCGCCCAGCCGGAGGTTGCGGCACAAACCATCCAACTGCAAGCCGAACCTGCCGAACCGGTGCTCTTGGATATTCCCATTGAGCCAGCTTCGACAGTACTTCCCCCGTCAGCGGAGACCCCCGTGGAGCACATAGAGCAAGCGGAAATCAAGCCAACGGAAGAAGCTGTTTCTGCAAAGGAGAAAGAGCCTTTCGTTGCTGTGGGTGAAACGGTGCAATCCGTCTTTTACCCCGTTGAGGAGGAGCCCGCAGTGGCTTCCAGGGCACCCCACCAGGAGCAAAAGCCCAGTCGTGCGATTCAAATTATTGAGCACCCGCGCGAGAGACAGGAAAGCTCCGCGCAAACAGAAAAAGCAACTTATATTCGGCGCAATGAGATGTTTGCCTGGCTGGGGGGCGCCAGTATGCTGTCTATCCTTCTGGGCGTGCTGCTTACCCTGGCTATCCTGGCGATTGTGAATGGCAGCCTCCGTTTTCTCAGTGTGAAACAGGCGCAGTTGGACTTTGCAGCTCTGCAGAGCCAATTGGATGATGCTGGTCAGCAAATTACCGTTGTTCGGGAGGGAATCACCAGCCTGAGAACCCGCATGGATGCCTTGGAAACTCTCAGTGGACGAATCAGTACATTGGAAACGGACACTGCCGATATCCGCAGCGAACTCACTGAGGCGAGTGGGCTGATTGAGGAAATCGCCAGCGGGCTTGAAGAAGCCAGCGATATGATTGACCTGCTCAGTGCGGAAGTCATTGAAATCAAGGAAACAAGCGGTGTGTTTAAAAATTTCCTGCAGCAGCTTCAAGTGCTGCTCAACGACCTGATCCCGTCTGAACTGGAAGGAGGTTTACAATGAGCGCACTGGAACCAGGCAATGATGTTGTCTTGCAGCCACAACAGGCTGAACCGGGAAATAAGCGAAGAAACGATCATCCCCTTGTAACGGTATTCAAGGGATTGGTGCGCCTGATTCTGGTTATTTTGGTGGGCGCAGCGCTTGGGTTGTTGGTGTATCTGTCCTACGCCCTCGTCTTTCGAGACCTGGTGTTAAAACCATCCAGCGACATTCAGCAAAGCCTCTCGGTTGCCGAAACGCGACAGGCACTAACCCAGGAGCGTGTTGACGACAGGTTGAGCGAATACAATGAACGCCTTTCCGTTCTGGAGAGCCAGCACAGCCTGGATGCTGAAACCATTTCTGAACTGCAAAGCGATGTGGAAGCGTTGCAGTTGGCGGTGGAAAGCCAGACAGCCCTCCTGGAACGGATTGCTGAACTGGAAGCCACAGTTGTGGATATTTTCGCCCAGGCGGAACTCATGAACGAGCAAATCGAGGAAAATACCGAAGGTGTACAACATTTGCAGGCTACGCTTCAATCAGAAGGGGCTCTTTCCAGCAAAGCCGAAAACGAAGCGTTGCTGCGCGAAGTGAGGTTGCTGCATGCGCTTGAACTGCTGGATCGCAGCCGGCTCTATCTGCTGCAAAACAACCTGGGGTTAGCCAGTCAGGATATTTTGCTGGCGCGTGAATTGCTTTTGCTGATTTATGAAGATGCCCCTCAGGATCAGCAGGTTTTGTTGGTCGATTGGATCGACCGGTTGGAAGGTGTCGCGGGTTTACTTCCGCGGTCGCCTGGGCTGGCTTCGACTGATCTGGAGATGGTCTGGAACAGGATGATCCTGGGTCTGGATGCTGCTGAAATCGATGCAACCCTGACGCCGCTCAACCTGCTGCCGGAGGGCGGGCAGGAAAGCCCATCACCCACACCTGGCAGCCCGTCCGCTACACCCGAAGCGTAAAGAATATACCTGGATGAAAGGAACGAACATGGAAAAAGAAAGCGATTCTGTTGAAACTCCACAGGAACCTGCCGAAGAAAACATCGAAGACTTGAAAGTTTCTTCGGGTGAAGAGATGCCGTCCCCCGATGTGAGCACGGAACCGGTGAAACCTCAAGAGGTATCTGAACCCTCTGAAACCCCGGCTCAGGTGGCGCAGGTACAAGAAGAGCCCAAACCTGCAAAACCCTCTTTCTTCAAGCGCGCAATGCACTTTCTCTTCAGCAAGGAGACTCGCGTTGGGCGTGTGATGCAGCCTGTGCTGCGTACTACTGGTCTGATTGTGGGAATGCTCGCAATCGGCGTGCTGGTGGCATATTTCACCATGTATCTGCCCGTTCGTCAGCAGCGGGACCAGGCATTGAGTGAAATTGTACGCCTTAACGGGGAAATCGAAAGCGTACAGACAGACCTGGATGAGACGCAAAGCGAATTGGACGCATTATCTGCCAGCAGCGAAGCAGAAATAGCCGACCTGCAAGCGGAAAATGAGTTATCCAGTTTTCGCGTTTACTTCCTCATTGCAAAAAATGATGTACTGCGTGCGCGGCTGGCTTTATTGGACACAGAGTCGGGTCCGGGCGGTCCGGTGGCTCTGGCGGCGCTCAACGATCTCGAAACGCATTTGCAGGATTTGCTGCCCTATGTGGAAAAGAACGATTCCGTGCTGGCTGGTTTGTTGCAAAACCGCATAAAGGTGGTCAAAGGTGAACTGGTGCGCGATTCGCAACAGGCTAAAACCGAACTGGAAAGCTTTTATGCCAACCTCCTGGAGTTGGAGAATACACTGTTTAAATAGAACTCTGGAAACCAGGTTAAGGGGAGCGGCGCATTTCAGTTGCTTGCGTTGATTTGCCCTGGCAAATTAAACACCTCGATCTTGTGAAAGACTGGTCGAGGTGTTTTGTATGGCTGAATATGGATGTGGAAGCAATTTGTGTTCACAGGTTGCGAAGCAAGTCTGTCTATCAGTCCTGAAACCCATGTCTGCGTATCAGACTGGTAATGATAATTTGATCTTCTTCTGAAATGGACATGATCTGAAAACCGGATGCGTAAAAATCGGGGTTGACGTCCTTTTTACACCACATGCATCTAGCCTGTATTTCAATTTCGTTTTTGGATAAGACTTCTTCCGGCAGAGCCATTCTGAATGGGAATTCGGTCTGTGGTTCAATCGGATCGTTGCTGATGAGCATCAGTCCTTCAGTGGTGATATCGACAAGGTAGCCAATCAGGTGGTTGTCTGCCTGGTGGGTTACTTTCAAGTAATAAATCAGGTGACGTCTCTTCAGCCGTCTTCTTTCTTCATATAAATCTTCGGACATTTCGTCTCCTCGTCAATACATGGAACGGATCGGTTATCTCTATTGTACACTTTGTCGCGCTGCTGTGCCCATAAATTTGATCGGAATCTACTGGCGTATCTCTAGTTTCGCGATCACCCCCCCAGGGACATCTTGTCTTACTGCCGTTCTTCTTTACTTATCTTCACGACAAGCCAGCCCTGGGCAGAAGTTTATAACTGGTCCTGAGGTGTTTCTAGCGCGGTTTCCACCCCTTGTTGGACAATATCATTGATCTCTTCCGAGTTTTCCGAGACTGGCGTGTTACTTTTGAGAAAGCACAAGCTGGCAAAAGAGAAGACTACCGGGTATGAAGTACATGTTGATGTTCTTTACGGCTGCGTGAAACCTGTGCAATTTGGTGTACAGCAGGCAGGCTTGATCCCGGTTTCAGAAGGGTTTGATTCCCTGGGTTTGCGTTTCATCTAGTCGATGATGACCTTTATGAATTGCAGGTAAAAAAATCTGGTCAAGAGCAGTTAAAGTGCGCGGTTATGTACACTGACTGCTCTCGACCAGTCTGGTCAAGACCAGAGTGATCTACGATACTTTATCAGAGGAAAGGAATCTCTTGGCGTGATTCATCCGAATGAGGTTAAACCCGACCACCAGGCACAGGATAAGTATACGGTAGATAGGAGCTACAGGGATAAGGAGAGCTACTAAAAGAATGACAACGCCGATCAGCGCATGTGTTAATAAATTTCTCCAATCCTTCAGGTAACCCAGTATTGCTTTAATGATTTTCATTTCAATGATCCTTTTTTGTTAGATTTTAGATAATACACAGTCATGCTCGCTACCAAAAATGGCTTTGATTCAAATTCACTTAAAATCATATATTTCGATGCTCAATAAAAGAGGTCAATACATCAACGATTAGATCAATGCGCATGGTCAAGTCAGCCGTATCATGCATGCATACTTCGATCGCCATCACAAAAGCGAATTTGCCTAATTGATCATATACTCCGTGTTCAAAATCCTTATTTTTACTCAGAGCGATTTTCTCCAGTACAATACCGATTGGGTGAGAAATCTGATTGTGCACGTTGGAGTAATCTCTCTCTTCGATTCGTTCGCCATCCTGGGGGTGATGAATTGAGCCAATCTCCGTCCAGATAGTTTTTATGAATCCGCGGCTGGGCATGTCGTTTACCAACTCTTGCAAAATCAAGCATAATAACTGTTGAGGTTCTCCATCCTGTTTTGAGATGGAATCGATTTTGTTGATGGTGTTTTTCCACCTGCGTTTGATAGTTTGAAGGTAGAGATTTTCTTTGCTTTGAAAATGCAAATAGATCGTACCAATTGCGATATCCGCATCCGATGCAATTTGGCGCATATCCGTTTTCTCGAAACCGTATTCTATAAAATAACATTCAGCGATATCGAGAATTTTATTTTGTATATCGGGCAATTTTTTTGGCATATTTTTCTAAGACCAAGAATATATAACGACGAATTATAATGAACATTGTTCATAAAATCAAGGACCATTTATTGAAATATCCACCTCACTATTTTTGTTAAACAGGAGAAAAGGGTTTTCAGTGCTATAATCGCCTGTACCAAACATAATAAACAAGACCACCCCGATGCTTAGATCGGAAGCATGACAGGAGGAGAATCTATGACAACAAACGCCGTAATTATTGATGCAATTCGTACCCCTATTGGGGCGTTGGGTGGGAGACTGGCTCCCGTCAGACCGGATGACCTGGGTGCATTTGTGTTGAAAACGGTTCTGGAACGCACTCAACTGGACCCGGCGCTTGTGGAAGAGGTGTATTTAGGTTGTGCAAACCAGGCAGGTGAAGATAATCGCAATGTCGCCCGCATGGCGTTGCTGCTGGCTGGGATGCCGGTGGAGGTGGGTGGAGTGACTTTCAACCGCCTGTGTGCATCCGGCTTGACCGCAGTCAACATGGCAGCGCGTGCCATCCGTGCAGGTGAAGGGGATATCTTTTTGGCTGGGGGTGTAGAAAGCATGTCGCGCGCGCCGTATTCGCTTCCTAAAGCCGATACCGCTTACGGCAGCAGCAACCTGACCGCATGGAATACCGCACTGGGTTGGCGCTATCCCAACCCAATGATGGAAGAACTGTACGGCACAGAACCCATGGGCGAAACCGCTGAAAACCTGGCGGAGATGTACTCCATCAGTCGACAGGAGCAGGATGCTTTTGCGCTGCAAAGCCATCAACGCGCCATTGCAGCGATTGACACCGGTCGTTTTGCTGAAGAGATTATCCCGGTACCCATACCCCAGCGCAAGGGAGACCCAATCATGGTTGAAATTGATGAACGCCCCCGGCGCGATAGCAGCATGGAAAGCCTTGCTCGACTGAAACCGGCTTTTCGTGCTGGCGGCACCGTTACCGCGGGCAATTCATCCGGTCTGAACGACGGCGCAGCCGCCTTGCTGGTAATGAACTCTGAGCGTGCAACAGAGTTGAAGATGAAACCATTGGTGCGAGTGGTCAGTTCGGCGGCTGCCGGTGTACCGCCGCGCATCATGGGAATTGGACCGGTTTACGCCACGCAAAAAACCCTCCAACGTGCCGGGTTACAGATAAGCGATATCAGCCTGGTGGAGTTGAATGAAGCGTTTGCAGCTCAATCTCTGGCTGTGATGAAAGAATTGAAACTATCACCCGAAATCACCAATGTCAATGGCGGTGCCATTGCGCTTGGGCACCCCTTGGGCTGTTCTGGAGCACGAATCTTGACCACATTGATTAACGAAATGCGCCGCCGTGCGCCAGAAATGCCCAGACCGTTCTATGGTCTCGCCACACTTTGTGTCGGCGTCGGACAGGGTGAAGCCACAATCGTCGAATGGATTGGTGATTGAAAAGTTCTCTGACCCGGTCTCAGACCTGAGACCTGACACGGCAAGAAAACAACCAACGAGGCTGTCAAAAAAAGCAGCCTCGTTATTTTTTCATCCGGAGAAATTTATCCCTTCGCTGGTGCTCGGTAATCAGAAATTGGGGAAAGTTTCGTACCATATTCAATTCTCTTAGCCCCAGCGGGGCGTGGGTGACGATGCTAACAGACAGTGCTCGATCAATCCGGCTTGAGCGCTCGGAAAGTAGGCGGTTTTTTGGAAAAAACGGCATCATGTTTGCAACAAGATGAAGATGGCTCTCAACAGTGATCACGTTCACTGGATATTCGAATTTCTGTGATCGACAGATAATCGATTCGAGTACTTGACAAAGTCGATAAAATGATGAAGAATCGATTCACGTAAAAAGACTAATTGACCATGATTAAAAAACTCTTTGTCAACGGGAAACCGATCCCTTCTGTGCTGCTTGCCGCATTCACTGCGGTTTGTTTTGTTTTCGGCTACCTGTTGATCCTGTTGAATTTACCCGAGGCGCTTCTTTTCCTGCTTCTTACTGCCGTCGTGTTCGCTATCCTGTATTACCCCGATTGGCTGGTCTATGGTATGTTGGGGATCTGGTCGGGGGTGATGATCTGGGTGGATTCACAGCTTGCATTGAATTTTCCCGCGTCACTGGTTTCTGTTGGTGTAACTTCAATGGTGGTCGTGGGTATTTTGCTTTATTTTCATCTCACGCTCGCCCGTCAACGTACTGCATTGGAAGATCTCAAAGGGAATTTCCGCGTCATGGCGGATTATTCACCCATCTTTGAATATTGGGAACATCCGGATGGTTCGCTTTTATATATTTCACCCGCTTGTGAGCAGATTACCGGTTTCACGCAGAATCAATTTTTGCAAAACCGTGCGTTACGGCTGGAAATTATCTTGCCTGAAGACCGTGAAAAGCTCATCAACTCACTTCCACCCAATATCAGGAAGCCGCAAGGTATTAAAAAGGATGAAATTCGCATTCAGCAGCGCAACGGGAAAATCCGCTGGGTTGAATACACTACCCGCCAGGTTTATGATGAAACCGGGCATTATATTGGCAAACGCGTCAGCGTCCAGGATATCAGCCAGCGCAAACAAGAATTGGAGAACCTGAAAATCAAATTTGAACGCTTGCATTTTGCGCTTGAAACAACCGATGATGGTGTGTGGGATATCAACCTTGTGGATGGCGAAGCCTATTTTAATTCGCGTTATGCCACCATGCTGGGTTTAAAACCCGGTGAAAACAATATCTTGCTCAAGGATTATTATGCGCTCGTCCATCCGGACGACCTGCCTGTCCTGTTGAAAACTTTTAAGGCACACATGACATGGAAGAGACCTTCCTTTGATTGTGAATACCGGCTGCTTTCGCGTTATGGAAAGTGGCGCTGGGTACTGGATCGTGGGCGCATTATTGCACAGGATCATAACGGCAAGCCGACGCGGATGGTAGGTACGCATGTTGATATCACTGAGAGAAAAATGATTGAAGAGGCATTACAACAATCAGAGGTGAAGTTTCGCCAACTTGCAGAAAACATGCGCGAGGTGTTCTGGCTTCGAGACCGCGAGAGTGGGCGATTTATCTATATTTCACCCGCATTCAATGAAATTTGGGGACGCTCACCCGACCAAATGTATGAAGACGCCAATTTATTCGTTGAAAGTATTTATTGGGAGGATTTCGGGCGTGTCTTCCATGCGCTGAGAGAGCTGGTCTCACACGGCATCATCTTTAACGAAGAATACCGTGTAGAGCAACCTGATTCTTCTGTGCGCTGGATTTGGGCACGGGCATACCCGATCTATGATGCGCAAGGAAATTACTATCGCATTGCCGGGATCGCAGAAGATATCACTGAACGGAAAGAAGCTGATTCGGCATTGCGTGAGAGCGAAAAACGCTATCGCGACCTGATCGAACGGCAGGGTGGCGGGGTGAGCATCATCGATCCTTATCAGAATATCGTTTATATGAACCCGGCGGGAGAAGATATTTTTGGGGCGCAACGCGGCAGTATTGCTGGCAAGAGCCTGCGCGAATTTATGGATGAGGAACAATATTCGTTCATCTCACGACAATCCAACCTGCGCCAACAAGGCGCTGAAAGCTCATTTGAAATAACCATTCATAGGCTTGATTCTGAAACGAGAAGCCTGTTGATTACCACCACGCCGCGTTTCGATGTAAACGGGCAGTTCCTTGGGACGATTGCGATTTTCAAAGATATCACACAGCGCAAAGAGGAAGAAGATAAACTGCGTTACATCGGCTTACACGATGTGCTGACCGGTATTTTCAATCGTGCCTATTTTGAGGATGAGATCGAACGGATTGAGGAGAACGGAATCTTCCCGGTCGGTGTGGTTGTGGTAGATGTTGATAACCTGAAGCTGGTGAACGACCAGTTAGGTCACGCAAGCGGTGATGACTTGTTGATTCGTGCCAGCAGGGTGCTTAAAAAATCGATCCGTTCGGATGATATCATTGCACGGATTGGCGGGGATGAATTTGCTATCCTGATGCCCAACTGTGATGAGAATATCCTTCATCAAGTGTTGAGCCGTATTGACCTTAATATCAACGCGGAGAACGAGCAGAACGATCTGAACTATGTCATCAGCCTGTCTGCGGGTGGTTATACTTGCAATCAGCGTGGCACGCTGCGGGAGAGTATAAAAAAGGCGGATGAACGCATGTATGACGTGAAAAACAAAAAGAAGAAGCGTTTTTTCTTCACCCTGCCCATTCAGAACCCTAAAGATTAATGGGGGCACTTCTCAAGAAGGCTTGAGGTGTTTTCTGGAAAGACTTCCAGTGGTCTTTGAGTTTTCTATGTAAAGGAAGGGCAACAGCCGGGTCAGTCGGATGGTTGTGTATCACATTCAAGCGTGTAGGGATTGGGCATCAATCCATTTGGGCATGGAGCGGGTTGCCAGCCCCGCTTGAAGAGCACGGGTTTTTCCCACAAACTTTCGCCCTCAATGGAAAGCAGCACCACCTGATAGGTCACTTCCCAGTACGGCGGATCAACGATGAAATAATGATCCAGGGTGATGTATCCCATCGACCTGTTTTCTGCTGAAACCAACAGCTCTTCGTCAATGAAAGGAGTCGGGTTAAGGTCCTTAACTTGCAAGCGCACACCTTCCGGAAGCGGCTGGTTGAATGTAGCAACAAAAGTACAGCTTTGCATCTGCGTGGTCACGGTGAGGGTATCGCCTGATTTTTCGGCAAAATACGCATTCTCTGGCGCCTGCCCGGTGACAGGGATAAGATTTTCATCGGGTTTACTGCCTTTTGGCAAACACCAGATACTGAAACCATCTGGCAATACCGCCAGGGTTTCGGGCGTGCCGGTGGCTTGGGGTGTGCTTGTGCTGACCGGTTGAGCGCTCGTGTCTGACGGATCGAGTTGCATCGGTGTTGCAGTGACAATTCGGTCAACGATTTGTGTGACGATCACCGTTTGCTCAACGATGCGGGTGACTTCACGCTGAGCGATGACATCTAATGGGCGAGTATTCTCGATCCGTTCAGAAATCAATACAATTAATGCAGCCAGCACAATGGCAGCTGCTGCCAGGCGAAGCAGTGTCTTTAAGCTAAAAAAACCTTCCATAGCATTCCATCGCTCACGGGCAAACAGGCAAATCGCCGGGTGAACGGCGTCAGGTCTTGCTTTGTAGCAGGCTCAAATCTGAACATGGCTTATTGACGAGCCAATCCATTCCTGTACTGTCAGCCGCGATTGTAAACTGATCCCTATCGTTTTGTAAAAACCCAGAACAACAACTCTTTTCAGCCCAATCTTTCTCTGTATAGAATTATACAATAAAATAACCAAAAACCAACGACCTCTTTTCCGAATACACACATTATTTGCTCGCGCTTTGTTTATGGGGCTGAACGGTATCCATTTCACCATTTTCTGCTTAAACCAGAATACTTGTCGGCAGTTACAGGCTGTGCTAAACTCAATTCATGGCATCGGAAGATATCCTCTTTAAAACCGCTTTGGACGCCATTGAAAAGGGAGAGCGCCGGCGCGCCAGAGACCTGCTCACGCGATTGCTTAAAACGGACCAAAAGAACCCGCAGTACTGGGTTTGGATGAGCACCGTGGTAGAGACTTCCAAGGAAAGTGTTTTTTGCTTGAAAGAAGCCTTGAAGTTGGACCCCGAGAACGCACTAGCACGGCGCGGGTTGATCTATTATGGTATTCTCCCGGTGGATGAGAAGATGATCATCCCCCTTGAACAACAGCGCGGCAACTGGAAAGCAGATATTACGAAGCCACCTACTCGCAAGGAAAAATTTCTACAATCACCCTTGCGCACCCAGGCTCTTTATGCTGCCGGTGCATTGATTTTGTTGGCAGCAGTCATTACCCTGGTGGTTTGGGGTGTTGGAAAAGTGGGCAGTATGTTCACCGTGCGGGATACGCCAGTGGCGTTAGAGCTGCCGCGTTTTATTGCCGCAACCTCCACGTCCTCCACACAACAACCCAGCCCCACTTTTCCGGGTCCCACGCCCTTGTGGGTTTTGCTGAAAAGCACTTATACGCCCACACCGCTGTATGTCAACACGCCGCATTCCAGCACCGAAAGCTACCGTTCGGCGATGCGCGCTTATGCTCGCCAGGACTATGCAGCTATGCTCAATTTCATTCAACAGACATTGGAATTTGAGCCAGATGCTCCTGATTTGCATTTTTACGCCGGTGAAGCCTATCGTTTGATGGGTGATTATCTCAATGCCGAAACATCCTATCAGCAGGCGTTGGAATTGGATCCGGCATTTGCCCCGGCATACCTGGGGCTTGCCAGGGCTCGCCTGGCGAGCGACCCGGAACAAGAAAACATGGCGCGGGCAGATATCCGAGAAGCCATTAAACTGGACGCTGGATTTGCAGAAGCTTACCTGGAACTGGCATTTCTTAGCTTGCAGCAGGGCAACGCATTTATTGCCAGTGAATATCTTGAGGAAGTGGAAAAAATTGCCCCGCAATCGCCCCTGCTTGCTTTGTACCGCGGTCAGGCTGCGCTGATGCAAGGCAAGTATGATGATGCATTGTCGAATGCTTTAGAAGCCCATCAGATGGATATTACGCTCCTGCCCGCCTACCGATTGCTGGGTGAGATTCACACGCTCAAAGGAGAACCGGATAAAGCGCTTAGCTACCTGATAACGGTCGTATTGTATGAGCCGGACGACGTCCAGGCGCAGGTATGGCTTTCACAGGCGCACAGTGCGTTGGAAGAGTATGACCTGGCATTGGATGCCGCCAACGCCTCGTTACGCATTGACCCACAGAATGTGGCAGGTTTGATTCAGCGCGGAGAAGTTTACATTGCACAGAACAAAGGTTTGCTTGCCAGCAGCGATTTGTTGGAAGCGGTTCACCTGGCTCCGGATTCGTTCATTGCCAACCTGGGGCTTGGACGGGCTTATCTGTTGCAGAATTTGAACCGAATGGCGTACAACCGCCTGTCTTCGGCTCTTAACCTGGCAAAGACTGATACAGAAAAAGCCGCTGTTTACTTTTATCGCGCACAAGCATTGGAAAACCTGGATGAAACCCGGCAGGCACTCCGCGACTGGCAGGCATTTCTTGATTTGGAAGACGCTGTTGCTCAGGAGGAGTGGCTGGAAATTGCCACTGAGCACCTGGCAGCATTGGCTACCCCAACCCGCACAGCGCAGCCCAGCCGGACATCCACGCCGCAGCCCAGCCGGACGAAGACGCCTGCACCATCCACATCCCAGACAACAGACCCTGACCAATAACATGATTCGTCAACGCCGAACAAAGACCTATCCGCTGACGCTTTTGTTGGAACGCCGCCGCCGTAAGCAGGTACGTTCTGAAAAGAGTTTTATCTCACGATCCGGACAGGCTGGTATCACTTTATCCCTCATTCTTTGTGTCGTTCTGGTGGCGACGCTGCTTTTATTGGCGGGTGTGTACACAACCATCACCGCAGACCTGCCCTCTCTTGAGCAAATCTCGGCGCTGCTGAATGCCCAAGATGGCATCATGACCCAGCCAACGCGGTTTTATGACCGAAGCGGCGAGCATGTGCTGTACACGCTGGAAAACCCCGCTATCCTTCATACGTATCTTTCAGTAGACCCACAGAAGGCAGACCATTTTTCTCTTCAATTGGTTCAGGTTGTGCTCACGTTGCAACAGCCAGATTTTTGGTCCAGCCCGGGTATCCGGCTGGGGCATTTGACCGACCTTGAAGCATATACCCTTTCTGAAAACCTGGTGAAGCAGTTACTTTTCCCCGCCGGTATCACGCAGACCCGGCAGGCGTTGCAAATGCGGCTGCTTGCGGCTCAGGTGGTTTCTGAGTACGGGCGGACGCAGGTGTTGGAGTGGTATTTGAACAGTGCATACTTTGGTCATCTTGCCTTCGGCGCTGATTCTGCCGCACGTCTTTACCTGGGCAAGCCTGCCAGCCAGCTTGACCTGGCAGAGTCTGCTTTGTTGGCAGCGCTGATGAAGACGCCCGCGCTCAATCCATTGGATGCACCCCAGGCTGCACTGGAGCGCAAAGATGAGGTGTTGCTTGAACTGTTGGAAAGTGGTCAGTTTAATGAAGCGGATATTGGAGAAGCGCTCTCGAAAGAACTGGTATTTTCTGTACAAAATGAACCGGCAAAGGAAGGAGAATATATTCGATATGTTCTTCAACAGTTAGAGGGTGTGATGGCGCGCCAGGAAATTGAGCGCGGGGGTTTGCGAATTATCACAACGCTCGATTATGCTTTGCAGAAACAGGTTGAATGCAGCGTGCAGGTGCAGTTGCAGCGGCTGGACACATCTAAGCAAGGAACGAGCAGCACGGTGCCGGAAGGCTGCGATGCCGCCTGGTTACTGCCCACGCTTAACCTGACAGAAGAAACGACAGGTGAGGTACATGGGAATGTGCTCATCCTTGACCCTCAGAATGGGGAAATTCTGGCTTGGAGTGGCGAACAAAGAGCGCAGGGCGCGGCACTTTCGCAAAGCGCCTATGCCCCCGGTTCTTTGTTGAGCCCGTTCCTTGCTACGGCAGCTTTTGTGCGCGGCATGAGCCCTGCCAGCCTGGTTTGGGATGTGCCGCTGACAGGTTTACAAGTCGCGGATGAAACATCGCTCCAGAACCTCTATCGCGGTCCACAGCGCCTGCGTTATGCATTGGCGAACGATTACCTGGCAGCCCTGCACCGGCTGGCGGAGACAATCGGCTATGACAATATCTGGCTGCTCGCCAATACGCTTGGCTTGCAAAGCCTTGACCGCCAGCAGGTTAACGGTAATCTCTTTTCTGGCGATGAATCCATATCTTTTCCAGAGCTGGCTCAGGCGTATGCTACCTTTGCTACGCTGGGTTTGCAGAGCGGGGTTCCGGTTAACCAGAATGATCACCTTCAACCGTCTGCCATCCTCCAGGTGGAAGACATTCATGCACGTGTCCTTTACCAGCCGGGGGCAAATCAGACGCGCGTTTTGCTCTCGCCAGGGTTAGCATATCTGGTACATGATGTTCTCAGCGACAAATTGGCGCGGCAGACCAGCCTGGGGCATCCCAATGACCTGGAAATCGGTCGCCCGGCGGGTGCAAAAGCAGGGCGGGGGGCGGATGGTCTCCAGACCTGGGTGGTTGGATATACCCCCCAGCTTCTCACGCTGGTTTGGGTTGGGCAAACTGGTGAAGCGCATGGCAGCGCGTCCGTTGCGCCTGATATCACGTGGGCTTCTGGTCTCTGGCATGCGGCTATGCAATATGCTTTACGCGATCAGCCCGTGGAAGACTGGCAAATTCCGGCTGATGTGGTCAAAGTTAACGTATGCAATCCTTCCGGTCAGCTTCCAACGGCTGATTGCCCTCAGCGCGTGGATGAACTGTTCCTGACCGGCAGCGAGCCTGGCGTGGCTGACACGCTTTATAAAACCTATTACATCAATCGCGAAACGGGAAAGCTGGCAACTGTGTTTACCCCATTGGAACTGGTTGAGGAGCGGATATACCTTACACCGCCGGTTGAATACATGGATTGGGCAGAAGCCAACGGTCTGGACCTGCCTCCAAGTGATTATGACCTCATTCAGGTGCCCGACCCGCTTCCGGGCGTGGAAATCACCAATCCGGTATCTTTCTCACCTATCCACGGGACGATTATGATTGAAGGGATTGCCTCCGGAGATGATTTTGAAAGCTATCGTTTACAGGTTGGGCAGGGGTTGAACCCGCGTACCTGGGTACAACTGGGCAGCGAAAGCAGCCGTGAGGTGACGCGCGGCGTTTTGGGTGAATGGGATACCAGTGGGTTGGAAGGGCTGTACGTCATCCGGTTGACGGTTCTACGCACGGATAACCGCCTGGAAACCCACGTTATCCAGGTATCGGTGGATAACACCCCTCCTTCCGTATCGGTCACCTACCCTTTGCCAGGACAGGAAATTGAATCTTCCACAGGTGAAAAGATTCTTTTGCTTGCCAATGCTTCTGATTCCATTGGTTTGAAGCGATTAACCTGGCGTATGGATGGAGAGGAAATTGGTCAGAGCAGCCAATCGCCATATTTCCTGGAGTGGTATACAGAGCCGGGGGAACATATTTTGCAGGTGGAAGCCATTGACCTGGCAGGAAACCGCAGCCTCTCTGCCGAAGTCCTGTTTAAAATTATCCCCTAAAGATTGATAACTTGATCCTTCTCCAAGACGATCATTCTTATTAGGGCAAGAGATATATCCTACATCTATGCGGAATTACGTATCTCGTTGACGGGCTTTCAGGCTTATAATATGCCTCGTGACGACAGCCAGCAAGCCATTCAGCATTCGGGGAAAATATCCTCACCAGTTTTGGGTGATTTTTATCGGTCAGTTGATTAGCGTTAGCGGAACCAGCATTGTATGGCCCTTTATGACCATCTACCTGCGGGAGAGGCTTCAAGTCCCTCTGGCGACGGTAACCAGTTTACTCGGCATTGAGGCAGTGATGACGGTGCTGGCAACCTTGGTAGTGGGTCCGGTAATGGACCGCTTTGGACGGAAGCGGGTTATGGTTGCCAGCCTGCTGGTCAGCAGCCTATGCTTTTTCCTGTTGACACGGGCTGAAACCTTGCCGGCATTTGCTGCGATCAGTGTGCTGCGCGGTCTGTTCGCCCCATTGTTCCGGGTGGGTGCAGATACAATGGTGACTGATTTGGTCGCGGAGGAAGATCGCTACAGCGCTTTTTCCTTGACGCGCACCAGCAGCAACATCGGTTTTGCCTTTGGTCCTGCTGTGGGCGGTTTTATTGCTGCCAGTTCTTTTACCACCAGCCTGTGGATTGGTTCTTCCGTGCTTGGTATCGCATTTCTGCTTTCCACCTTTCTGCTAAAAGAAACCTTGCCGAGAAAGGAAGCACTGCTTGAAGCTGAAGAGAAGCCGTCTATGGGGTATGGGCAAATTTTGCGAGACAAACGTTTCCTGGTGTTTCTGTCTGGCGATATGTTGGTGAAGATGGGCATGGTGATGATGTTCTCTCTGCTTTCTGTCTACGTAAAAGAGAACTTCAACATCCTTGAAAATCGTTATGGTTTTATCATGACGGTCAATGCTTTCATGGCGGCTACGCTGCAAGTCCCGGCGACAACACTCATGCGCCGTTTTCCGGCAGCGCGCGTTTTGCCGATTGGTGCGGTTTTTTATGCGCTCGGTCTGGGCAGCGTTGCATTGGGCAGTCGGTTTGAACACTTTGTGATTAGCATGGTTGTGATGACGATAGGTGAATTGATATTTATGCCCACTGCGATGGCAACAGTGGCTGGGCTTTCCCCCAGTGATATGCGCGGGCGATATATGAGCGTTTACAGCATGACCATGGGCGCTGCGAAAGGGATTGGACCTTTTATTGGCGGCATTCTGAACGATCAGATTGCCCCATCTGCAATCTGGTTGGGTGCAATGGTGATGTGTTCGATGAGTGCCATCGTCTTTGTGTTGGTACGTCATTTGCTGCTCCCTGCCAAAGAACCTTTGCAGAAAGTCAATGTGCTTCAGGAGTAAAGCAGCGCAGCGAGAAAATATCGCCTTGTAGGATTGAGCTATAGGTTAATTTTTTTTTCCTGGCAAAGGGGTTGAAAAGAGGTTCTAAACTCTATATAATAGGTGTACCGTTATCCTGCCCTTGAATATTCTGTGGCTTCAAGCAGTGGCAGAGCTATCATATGCTACATTTCATTTTTTTCTTATATATTCGACAATTGAATGGGTTGCCTTTATCCCTGTCCATCCAGGGCGTTCAATGTTGAATGCTGCCCTGTTTGAATGCCCGCGGAGTGTTTCGATGCTGTTTATATTGACCTCCGCGGGCAAAAACTTGTCATATTCAAAGGGGGAATAGGGTATTTGTTTTTCTAACAGAGATTTTCTGAAAGATTTCTTATGCATTCTGAGAGGTTGTTTTACCTGAATGTGGTAGCAACCGGATAGCACAATTATGTTAAAATTATTGCAGGTTTTCCTTTTTTATTCAAAAGGGGTGCGGTTTTTGTGTATTATTTTCTTGGAATGACGAATACCAAAAGACTGCTTCATATTGTTTTTGTGACCTTGCTTTTGAGCCTGTTGGTTTGGGGGTTTCAAGGGGCACAGAATGTACGCGCACAGGATGGTCAGCCGGATGAGCCGGCGCGCCTGGTTAACCTGACGGTTGATTATACCCTTTACAAATGGTGGCTCATCCGGTATTCAGATAATCAAGCCGTTTGCACCGTCCTGACCGAACAAGAAGGGTTGCCAAACCTGGCTGATATCCAATATCATTGCGGTACGACCATTGCACGCGAATGGGAAAAATGGGTGCCATGCGCATATTCCGGTGATGAGCTTTATAAATGCAGTGGCTATTATTTGCATGCTGCCGGCAGCAGTGCAGAACAGCGTCAAGTAGAAATTGAGCTGCCCCTTCCGCAAGTGTATATTACGCTTGAGGGTTGCCAGCCACAGCTGCCGCAAAATGCTTGTGATTCCACCCCGGTGCTGGTTTTTGCCGGCGAGGAACCGCTTCCCAACGAGCAAATTATTCGCCTGCAGGGCAGGATAGGCGAAAATGCGTTTAGCTGTCCCGGCGCTCAATGCAGTATCCCCTTGCCACCCACCGGTGACGAAGGCGTGACGTTTGAGTTCTGGGCTGATTCGAGCTATGGCGATTCCAGTCAGCACTTCACCGGTAAGCTGCGCGTGATCCCGTGGGGCGATTTCATGTCGCCGGAGGAAATTGCCAATGACCAGCCGCTCTGGTATGTGGATGTTCTCAGCAGCCAATGGCGCGGACCGCGCCCCGCAAGCTGCTCAGATGTCTGGCAGGTCTTCCCGGATATTGCAGGTCCCTCACCCTGGTTGACTTCCCCTGCTGACTCAACCGGACTGGCATCTTCGCTTTCATATTATTACCTGGCTGGGATGCTCATTCGGCAGGGAGTGGTGGATGCCAGTGACTGTGCGGATTATGGGATGCAGGATGATCTCATTGCAAGTCAATGCGGCGTGGAAAAAGCACAGTCAGAAATGCTCATCTGGCAGAACTATTTTGACGAGGAAATCTTGAGTGTCTCGGATGAGACAGGCGTGCCCGCTCAATTGCTAAAAAATGTCTTCAGCCGCGAAAGCCAGTTTTGGCCCGGTATTTACCAAAAGTTCGAGGAAGCTGGTTTGGGGCAGCTCACGGAAAAAGGGGCTGATGTGGTGCTGCTCTGGAACCCCAGCTTCTATGACCAGTTTTGCCCCCTTGTGCTCAGTGCAGATATTTGTGCGCAGGGTTTTGGTAACCTGGAGGAGATTTACCAGAATATGCTGCGCGGCGCCCTGGTGAGCTCGGTAAATGCCACCTGCCTGGATTGTCCTATGGGGATTGATTTGAACCAGGCGAATTTCAGCGTGAATGTTTTTGCTGAAACGCTGCTGGCGAACTGTGTTCAGGTGGAGCAGATTTATTACAACACTACCACCAAACATGCCGGTGCGCTCAGCTCGTATGAGGCTTTGTGGCGTTTTACATTGG
>CAYRRA010000034.1:0-25957 GCA_964426355.1 uncultured Anaerolineaceae bacterium | reverse complement strand
GAGGTTCCCATTTTTTCACGCAAACCACGCATCAGGTCCAAGATTTGTGCCTGAATGGTCACATCCAACGCAGTGGTCGGTTCATCAGCAATCAGCAACTTGGGCTTTAGCGCTAAAGCCATCGCAATCATCACACGCTGTGCCTGACCACCAGACATTTCATGTGGGTAAGCGCTGGATTTACTGGAAGGATCAGGGATACCCACCAGTTGAAGTAATTCAATCGCTTCCTTTAATGATTTATCCTTGGACATTTTTTCATGAATTTGAAAAACCTCGCCAATTTGTGAACCCACCTGAAACACGGGGTTCAAACTGGATTGGGGTTGCTGAAAAATCATCGAGATACGGTTTCCACGGATATCAACCATTTCCGATTTCGGCACTTTCAGCAAATCCTTCCCCTCAAACAGGATTTCCCCATTGACAATTTTTCCTGGGCTTCCCACAAGCCTGAGAATGGAAAATGAGGTTACACTTTTACCACAACCCGATTCCCCAACGAGTCCAAGAACCTCACCCGGATAGACCTCGAAATCAACCCCATCAACTGCTTTGACCTCTCCATCCTCCGTAAAGAAGTAAGTTTTGAGATCCTTAACCTCTAGCAAAGGTTTTTGATTTTTCTCTGTCACGGATCCTCCGAAAAAATAAGATATCTAAGTCTTTAGCGTGGTGCCTGACGAATGATTGTTTGATTATTTACGGGGCAAGGAGATTATTGCTGAATACATGCCGCCGTAATGATACCACAGGAATTTTATTCTTTGCAATGGATTCTTGTAGATTCTTTTCACTGGATGAATATCATTCATCTGCAAGTATCTCCGTAATCGAATGCTTCCAGGTTCCAAAAAGTGCTACGGGTTGATACATCCAGGCTCATTCCACAAAAATCAGGGCGTGAAATGGCAACTCTCATCCGGTAAAACAACGGTATCACCGGAAGTTCTTCCGTAAATACGCGCTGTACATTGGCTTGTGAGGTTTGAAAAACATCCGCTTGATCCGGACGGGTGGTTCGAGCTGCCAGGCAGGCAGCATCGTATTCTGGGTTCGAGTAACCCCACAGGTTGAGGGTTAACCAGTTGTTGCTAACCCCCGGTATCTGCTCGCTGGCGTAAAACAAGCAGGGCGCATTGTCTCCTGCGCTCCAGGAGAACTGTGCCAGGTCGAAATTCCTGCCAAAGAGCACGCCTCCCGGACCGGCAGCGTATAACTCATCAACGGGCATCAAGTTAACCTGTACCTCAACACCGCATGTTTTAAGTGAAGATTGTATCTTGTGTGCTACATCTGCACGCAATTGCGCTTCGCTTGTGTAGTATTGAACCTGGAAGTAAGTTCCATCAGGGATATTGGGAATACCAATCGCTTGCAACGGGGTTTCCGGGTCACCATCCCATTCCTTCCATCCCACCTGGTCCAGGAGTTGCCTGCCTTTTTCAGGATCATGCTCATAAGAGATCAGGTCGCCCATTTCATCCGCGGTGCCCGCCAGCAGACCAATCGATAACGGGATCGATGTCTGACCAGCCAGCAACTCATCGATTATCCCCTGCCGGTCGATACAATAGGCAAATGCCTGCCGCGTGCGCACATCCGAGAAGAAATCCGCACGGTCACCGTAATAGGCAGAGTACCCGTCATCATAAGAAGCGGGCTGAATGCCAAAACCGAGGTGTTCCCATTCGGGACCGGTACTGATATAGGCTGTCAATGTCCCCTCGGCTTGTTGTTGAAGTACGTCAGAAAGCTGTTCTTCAAGCAGCGTGCTCTGGTCGATGACATCGCACTCTTTGCTCAGCAGCGCGGTCAAAAGAGAATCCTCGGGTTCACCTAAAAACCGAAAGACCAGGTTATCAAAAACGGGCAATCCTTCCGCTGCGCGGAAATAGGATGGGTTCTTTTTTAGCGTAATATGGTCGCCGCTGACCCATTCTTCGATGATATATGCTCCCCACCCCAACGGATAGCGGGATGCAAGCTCGTTTGTGATTAAGTCAGATGCTGAAAGATGATTAAGCGCGTGTTCTGGCAAAGGAATCCAAAAATAATCGGAAAGGTCCTGCGGGAAGAAACCGGGCAGACCAACCCACTCAACCGTTTCATCATTCAGCGCCTGGTAAGAGGCTGTTCGTTGAACACTTTGCCTGGAAGCGGGTGTAGACCGGTCTGAAGAAATCTGAAAGGAATAAACTGAGTCTTGTGCGGATAATTTCACGCCATCCGACCAGGTAATCCCTGGAAGCAAATGATACTGTAGCACAAGTTGATCCATCTGCAGCGCATTCTCGCCATCCCAGGAAAGCGCACAATCGTTGCTCTTGCAACCAGCAGGTTGCACCTGAACCCCAGCCTGCAATGCGACCAGGTTTCCGGACAAATCAATCACCAGATCGCCTTTCTGCACATCCACCATCCGGTAAAAAGCATCGCCGTCCAGATAAGAAGGGGTTTTTTGCACGATAACCGGCTGAGGAACTCCGTCAACGGTATCAAACGGACCGTCATAAACAGCTTCAAGCACACTCCAGGCGCTGCGGGAGAGATTGCCATAAAGATATAAACTGGCAGGCTCCTTCCCAAGGCAAATCACCAGGCTGCGCGGTGGCGCAAAAGTGGGCGTGGGTAAAGCGGTTGTTGGTTCAACAAAGGGGGTAGACGTCAGTCGAGTTTCAACCACATCGGCTGCGAGAGTCTGTGTGGGGTTTCCCTGGCAGGCAGCAATTCCCAACAAAAGTACCAGGGTGGTGAATAATAAAAACAGTCTTTTACCCATATCAAATCATTTAAAGAATACGATGATTCTCCAAAAAGCTCCTTCCCGGTCAAAATGGAAGTCTTGCTTAAGCCCAATTTTATATCTACCGGGAAAGCAAGACTTCTGGTCAATTCGGTTTTGAAAAATCTGTTTTGAATTATATATTAAAAACCTCAGACTTTGTAGCAAGCCACTTGATGCCCTGCGCCTCGATCAATGAGCAGGGGATGATCGTTATCCTCACAAACTTTATCGGCAAGCGGGCAGCGGTCAAAGAAACGACAGCGCGGAAGTGGATCGATAGGCTCCGCGATGCTTCCCTTGATATTCGGAATATTTCGTTTCAAAGACGGGTCAGGTACTGGCACTGCAGAAAGCAACGCACGTGTGTAAGGATGCAGGGGATGAGCAAGCAAATCTTCTGTGTCACCCATCTCGATGATCTTGCCCAGGTACATCACCGCCAGGCGGTTAGACATGTAGCGTGCCACCGCGAGGTCGTGCGTGATGTATAAATAAGTAACGCCCAATCGATCAGCGAGGTCTTGCATCAATTTGATGATGCTGGTACGGATTGAAACATCCAGCATAGAGGTCGGTTCATCTGCCACCACAAAGGAAGGTGCAATGACCAATGCGCGCGCAATGGCAACGCGTTGGCGCTGCCCACCCGAAAGTTCATGCGGGAAACGGAACAAAAATGATTTTGCAGGTGCTAAACCTACCATTTCCAGGAGTTGAGCCACGCGGTATTCCCGCTGAATCACATTGCCAATCCCCTGCACTGCCAATGGTTCGGCAACCGTGTCGAAAACGGTTCGGCGCGGGTTAAGCGATTCATACGGGTCCTGGAAAACCATCTGAACATTGTGCCGGAATTTTTTTAATGCTTCTCCGCGCAGGCTGGCTATCTCAGAAACGCGTCCTTCAACATTCATATAAATCTGACCATCGGTTGGGTCATGCAGGCGCACCAGCAGTTTTCCTGTAGTTGTTTTCCCTGAGCCCGACTCGCCTACCAACGCCAGGCTTTGCCCCTGGTGAATGGTAAAATTCAGGTCATCCACAGCATGAATGAAGTGTTTCTCACGCGCGAAAAGCCCGGCTTTCATGGGGAAAATTTTGCGTAAACGCTCCACCTTTACCAGGGGAAATGAAGTTTCACTACTGCTCATCGTCAGCCTCCATTGGGTGGAAACAGGCTACCAAATGATTATCACCGATATCCCGGAAGGCAGGCACTCTCTCGCGGCAAATATCCGTCATTTTGGGGCAGCGCGGATGATAACGGCAACCCGTAGGTGGGTTCAATAGATCTGGCGGTTCACCTGGAAGAATAGTTAATTCTCGTTTTGGTCCGACAATACTCGGAAACGCCGACATCAAACCGTAAGTGTAAGGATGCTGAGGGTGTTTGAAAACGCCATCAGCAGAAGCCATTTCCACCAGGCGACCTGCATACATCACCCCAATGCGGTCACTCACTTCAGCAATCACGGCAATATCATGCGAGATATAAATCATCGACATGTCCAGTTTGCGCTGTAACTCCAACATCTCTCGCAAGAGGCGATCTTGAACAATCACATCCAGAGCCGTGGTGGGTTCATCGGCAATAATCATTTTTGGGTTGCAGGCTAACGCCATCGCAATCACTGCCCGCTGGCGCATACCTCCACTAAATTCATGCGGGTACTGCTTCATCAATTTCGGGTCAAGCCCTACCAGTTTAAAAAGAGATGCCACGTGTTCGCGTGCTGCCTCATTGGACTTCACCAGACCGTGATTTTCCATGGCTTCGATGATCTGGTCGCCGACGCGAAAAACCGGGTTTAGAGCATTCATCGCAGCCTGGAAGACCATGGAAATCTGGCGCCAGCGCACCTTTCGCATTTCTTCTTCTTTTAATGATGTGAGTTCAAGACCATCCAGGTAAATTTTTCCACTTTTAATCCTGGCATTTTCTGGCAACAAGCGCAAAAGCGTGGCAGCAATCGATGTTTTTCCACAGCCCGATTCACCCACAAGCCCCATCGATTTTCCCTTTTCCAGGGTGAATGAGACGTTATCGACTGCCGAAACATCTCCAGCCATTGTTTTGTAATGCATTGTCAGGTCATCTAAATGTAGGATTGTGTCAACCAAGGTTACACTCCCTTCTTTTCTATACAATGTACTTAGCGTCTACGCAAGCGGGGGTTCACAATTTCATCCATCGAACGCCCCACCAGGTAAAAAGCTGCACACAGGCTGCTAATTGCGATGCTTGCCGGGAAAACCAGCCACCACTTGGAAAAATCCAACAGGTAACCGGAGTAGGAAGCAGTGTAAATCATCAATCCCCAGGACATGCGGATATTTAACAAGCCAAAATAAGAGAGCACAGCTTCAGAGAATATTGCGCTTGTTACTCCGAACATCATGTAGAGGAAAGACAGCGGCAACAGGTTCGGTACAATATGCGTGAAAATGATGTGCCAATCGCTGCCGCCCGCAACGCGCGCTGCCTCAATGAAGGTGCGGACTTTGATGGTTAGCGCCTGCGATTTGATGATGATGGTTGTACCGCCCAAGCCGCCCAGCAGACCCAACACAAGGGCAAGCTGCGGCAGGTTCAAATCGATCAAGGACGAAAGAACAATCAACAATGTAATCACTGGCGTCATAATCACCAGGTCAGCCAACCGCATAAAGAGTGCGTCCAATATCCCGCTGAAATACGCCGATATGGCACCGATCGTTGTTGCAATGACAACGGTGATCAGAGCAGCTACAATACCCAGGATAAATTCCGAGCGAGTGCTCCACATAAGCTGGCTTAAAATATCCCGCCCAATCGGGTCGGTCCCCAAAAGATGTGCTTTAGATGGGGCTGCTGGATGGGCAGGGTAGTTAGGGTCAAACCCTAAAACAGGATCATAAATACCGCGTGGCCAGACCGTATTCATAAGAATGGGGTGGATAATCGTCAACAGGAAGAAAAAGAAGATTATCACCAAACCAATCACGCCGATGGGGTTGCGAGCAAACAATTTTACATTGGATGAAAGCGAGCGGAAGAATATCTTTAACCGCACACGCCACAATGGCGTATCAAAAGTCTCTTTGAACTCTTCCGGTGACATTTTGTGATTGAGGTCTTTGAACAGGTCTGGCATAGGCGAGGATTGCGTTTTTTCTGTCATAGAAGCTTCTCCTCACATCATGAATATCGAATTCGTGGGTCAAGGAAGGCATACAGAATATCGGCAAGCAAGTGACCACTCAAAGCCAGGAAGCCGGTGAACACCAATGCCCCGATCACCATAGGAATATCCGAGGTTAAAGCTGCCTCCAACAACGTGCGTCCCATCCCGGGCCAGGAAAATATCGTCTCTGTGATGACGCCGCCATCCAGTACAAACGCCAAAGAAAGGACAAAGGAGGTTACCACCGGTAACATTGCATTACGAGATGCGTGTTTGTCCCGCACAACTTTTTCCGGGAGACCTTTTGCACGCGCTGTTTGGATATAATCTTCGCGCATGGTTTCCAACATACTGTTGCGGGTGAGCAGCATGATGCCAGCAAAGTTAACCAATCCCAACGTGCAGATTGGAAGCACAAGGTGTTTGAGAATATCCAGCATATATACCTGGTTTCCGGTGCTAAGCCAGTAAACAACCACGGCAAGGACTGTCACCAGGGTTCCGCCCCAAAAGAAAGGAGCACGCATTTTGGGGTTCATCCGGCGGGAAATGGTAAACAATATCGCCAGGATAATGGAGACAATCAGCAAAGTGAGTAAAATTTGCAAGAAAATTTCATTTGCAGTTACTTCAGCTTTCCGCCAGAGTAATGGGTCAATAAATTTACCAATCGGAAAAACTTTTAGAGTATAGGCAAATAACCAGACCATCATCAACGCAAACCAGGGAAGAAACACGGTGTAAAGCGATACACCCACCAGTGTGGTACCATATTCCACCACACCCCCTCTCTTCCAGGCTAGTATTTTTCCCATTAAAAATCCCAGATAATAGGCAATCAACTGTGCGCTCAGAAAAAGCAAAATGGTGCGCGGCGCCCTTTCGATAATTACATCTACTACCGTCATGGGA
Organism: uncultured Anaerolineaceae bacterium; assembly: GCA_964426355.1. Taxonomy (GTDB): domain Bacteria; phylum Chloroflexota; class Anaerolineae; order Anaerolineales; family Anaerolineaceae; genus JAJFTV01. Next base: position 19,093 of record CAYRRA010000034.1, on the reverse strand, counting down.
AAGTTGGAAAATGAAATCCCCAAATCACCTTGAGCTGCCTGAACCAACCAGATGCCGAAGCGTTCCAATACGGGTTTATCTAAACCCAGGTTTGCACGCAATTGTGCTCGCATCTCAGGGGTCAGCCGCGGATCGCTGGTGTAAATATCTGAGTAATCTCCCGGTTGAGCATCAATCAAAACATACACCCCAATAAGAAACACAAAATATACCAATATATTCTGAGCGATGCGACGAAACAGATATCGCGACATTGAGCTTCTCCTTAATAGATAATTTCCGTTACAGGCTTTTTCTATATCACGAAGGGAATCAAGTTACGGTGTGGTGGGAACTAAAAATGAGATACAGGGGACAGGAGATATTGCTATCTCCTGTCCCGCCTGTTATTTCATACAAAAATCAGTCTATTTCACGTGGACAGTCTGTTGGAAGCCACTTTCCCAGGTGAATTGAAGACCGCTCAACTGAGTCGTGTATGGGAATTCAATGCTTGCACTTCGGTATGCTTCGATGATACCTGTATCGAACAGCACCACGTAGGGCAGCTCGGTAGCTAGCAACGTCTGGATCTGGTTCGCCACTTCCAGGCAGGCTTCTTCAGTTTCACAGGTTAACATCTGCACAGAGAGTTCTTCAAAGACCGGGCTGATGTAACCACCAGCATTGTTTCCGTCCAGGACAGACTGTGCTTCGGAGAAGAAGTCGCTCAGGAAGGAGGGGAATACGCCCAGGCTCCAACCCAGAATGTACATATCGAAGTTCTGTTCGGTGAAAATCCGTGGAACGAGCACATTAAAGCCAGCCAGTTCAGCCGTCACCGGGATACCAATTTCGTTCAGCCAGGACTCGATCCAAATTGCAAAGGTCGAGCGCAGCGGGTCATAACCAGGGCTGGGTGCAATGATGGTCAGATCAGGAACGGGGGTACCATCGGGCATAATCAACCTGCCGCCCGGGACTACCTGTAGGTTGCTGGCGTCCCACTGCGGTTTCGCATCGCCTTCCCAGGTGTAGCCGGCGGTTTCGAGGATGGTGATGGCAAGATTGGTGCGTTCTGCACGGGAAAGACCGTAACCGATCTTGGGGGTGTCCTCATAGTACCAGGCTGCGTTGCCTTCAGGAATATAGGTGTAAATGGGGTATGCCACGTTCTGTAGAATGGTGCGAGTGACAAATTCCTTGTCGATCAATGCAGCCACTGCCTGGCGGAATGCACAATCATTCATCGGGCGGCGGCGGTTATTGAAGGACAGGTAGCGGAAACCATTGGTCGGGTTGGAAATCACAGTCAGGTTGGGGTCGCCGCTGACCGATTCAGCCAGACCACGCTGTAAACCGAGCGAGTTGAGGACAAAGTCCACCTCGCCAGCTTGCAGTGCCAGGATGGCAGAGTTCTGATCGGAATAGACGCTGTAAATCACGGCATCGGCAAATGGACCGGTTTCAATGACCAGGTTGGGATCACCAGTGGTGTCGCCCAATTCAAAGCCGCCGCTATCGCGATAGCCACCGCTTGCCCATTGTTCGACCACTGTTCCACTATCAAAGTAGGTTTCATTTCGCACGTTTTCAAAGAAAGCGCCAGCTTCCCGTGAACTGAAGATGAAGCTGCCCGCCAGGGGTTCACCATCTGGTACGATGGCAAAGAGGATATCTTGAGCCGCCTGTTGTGCTGCCAAAACAGCGTCCGAAGCTGCGTCTGCTGCCAACTCTTCGATTGGAGCCAATGCGCCGGAGGTTTCAATCTGTGCTTCCCAATAGGCTTTACTCAAAATCGGGGATTGCAGGGTGCCCCATTCATGCCGCGCAAGACCGGGTTTGGTGTGGTAGACAATTTTTACAGTGTAATCATCCACTGCTTCGATGCGATCCAGGAAGCTGTAGTCAAACCATTGCACCCAGTTCCCGGAAATCAAGCCGAAATCCTTGATGATTTGTGAGGTATACGCCACATCAGCAGCCGTCAGGGGAGTGCCATCGCTCCAAAGAATATCCTGGCGGATCGGGATTTCCAAAACCCACATTCCGTCTTCCTCGGTTAAAGCACCGGGCATATCCGTTGCCACCTCAGGCACCAGGGTAAAATATTTATCCGATAGTTCAAACAGTTGCAGTCTGGAAGGTAAAATGTAGCTGTTATAGACCGTGTTGTCCGGACCGTTGGCTGCCCAAAAGTTGGCTGTGGTCACGTCAGAGAAAACACCCACCTTGATGACCTTGTCGGTGAAATCACCCGCCGGGGCTAATCTACCAAAGACCTCCGCATCGGCTGCGCCTTCTTCTGCCCCAGCGGCGGCTGTTTCAGTCTCAGCCATGTAACCTTCGGGTAAAGGATTACACGCCACCATTCCATCAGCCGGAATGATCGCTTTGTAATCTATTGACGGTTCTCCCACAACGACCGTCTCAATAACGGTTTCACCTTCTTTTTCAACAACTACCGTTTGGATCACCGTAACGGTTTCAGGTGTAGCCGCAGGCTGGCATGCCGCCATGATCATAGATACGATCACCATGATGCCAAAGATGACAAAAATCTTTGATCTCATTTTTTTCTCTCCTCTGTAAATGGATTGAATTGGTTAATGTGCAAAAGCACATAACGATAAGGGGGAAGGTCTTAGATTAATCGATGCCTGTATTCACCTCCTGTATTATTGGCTCGATACATAAATCTATTATATAAATCTTTCTGCGTGATGGCAAGCCACAAAATGGTCTGGAGTTAACTCTCGCCATTCTGGTTTTTGTTCAGCGCAGACATCGGTTGCAATGGGGCAGCGTGTGCGGAAGCGGCAGCCGGACGGCGGGTTAATCGGTGAAGGTACATCACCGGTGAGAATAACTCGTTTCCGTTCTTCTTCCACAACCGGGTCAGGGATCGGTACCGCCGACAAGAGAGCCTGCGTATAAGGATGCAACGGGTGTTCGTATAGTTCACTGCGTGCAGCCAGTTCAACAATAACACCCAGGTACATCACCGCGACACGGTCACTGATGTGACGAACCATAGAAAGGTCATGTGCAATAAATAGATAGGTCAGACCAAACTGCTCCTGCAAGTCCTCCAGGAGGTTTACAACCTGCGCCTGGATGGAAACATCCAGCGCAGAAATAGGCTCATCGCAGATGATCAGGTCTGGCTGTAATGAAAGAGCGCGCGCCACGCCAATCCTCTGCCGCTGACCACCGGAGAACTCATGCGGATAGCGGTCAACGTACGCCGGGTTTAAACCAACCAGACCAAGCAGTTCCTTAACGCGTTCACGCACTTCTCGACCCTTTGCCAGGTTATGAACAATCAAAGGCTCGCCAACAATCTCTTCTACCGTCATACGGGGATTGAGACTTGCATAAGGGTCCTGAAATATCATCTGCATTTTTCGGCGTAAAATGCGTAAATCTTCGCCTTTAAGCTTGGTTAAATCGGTATCGCCAAAAAACACACTCCCGGCGGTGGGTTTATAAAGCTGCAAAATCGTGCGCCCTGTAGTCGATTTACCACAACCCGACTCCCCTACCAAACCCAGCGTTTCGCCTTTGCGAATATCAAAGCTAACACCATCCACTGCATGAACATATCCGACTGTGCGTTGAAAAACACCGCGTTTAATCGGAAAATGCATCATCAGATTTTCAACTCTTAACAAAGATTCCTGACTTGTCATGAACGTTCCCTCCCGGTTTTGGTATCGACCCAGCAAGCTGCATTGTGCCCTGGTCCAATTGGCATCAGAAGCGGATTTTCATGCAAGCAGCGTTCAATCTGGTATTTACAACGTGGAGCAAATGGGCAGTAAGTTGGTTTTTCGTAGAGCACCGGGGGTAGTCCTTCAATGGACACCAGGCGCTCTGCACGGCGTTCAGCATCCATACGCGGCAGGCTACCGAGCAAACCAAGTGTATAAGGATGTGAAGGATTCGCATACAGGTCTTTCACATTGGCTTCTTCAATGACGTAACCGGCATACATTACGTTCATACGATGTGCGAGACCGGCAATCACACCCAGGTCATGCGTAATCCAAATAATCGCCATTCCCAGTTCATCGCGCAGCCGTTTGACCAGATCAATGATCTGCGCCTGGATGGTGACATCCAATGCTGTGGTTGGCTCATCAGCAATCAAAATCTGCGGTGTGCATGTCAGCGCCATGGCAATCATCACACGCTGTCGCATTCCACCAGAGAATTGGTGTGGGTAATCTTTCAGACGGTCGCGCGCATTGGGAATACCCACCAATTCGAGCGTCTCAACCACGCGGTCCTCAGCTTGTTTTGGCGTCATTCCCAGGTGAACTTCCAACGGCTCAGAAACCTGGCGACCAATGGTCAACACGGGGTTGAACGAAGTCATTGGATCTTGGAACACCATACTGATCTGTGCACCGCGAATATGTCGAATTTCTTCATCCGACATCTTGAGCAGGTCTTTGCCTTGATACAAAGCCTGTCCGCCTGATATTTCTCCGGGGGGCATCGGCACCAGACGAAGCATTGACATCACCGATACGGTCTTACCACAACCGCTTTCACCGACGATCCCTAATGTTTCGCCCTCTTTAAGTGCAAACGAGACCCCGTTGACTGCGTGGACAATGCCTTCGCGTGTCCTGAAACGGGTTTCGAGACCCTTCAAATTTAAGAGTTCTGCCATATAAGAGGTCCTCTATTCAGTTTGAGTGGAGATAAAATTGCCGGGGGCATATGCCATTTCATAGCATCAGAGTAGAAAACAGTATACCCTGAAAAAAAAACCTTGTCAAATCAATCCAATCACTATTATTTGTGAAAAATTTCACCCTTCCTCCTCACCTAAACGCATACGCAAATAGGATTCATACCGGTCTGGGTGAATTGTGCCCTCGTTTACCGCTTTAATCACTGCACACCCCGGTTCCATTTGATGAGTGCAATCGTTAAAACGACACGCCGAAACCAGATCGCGCAACTCCGGAAAGTAGCCGTCCAGCTCTTCTGGCTCGATATCCCACAGCGACAGACTACGCAGACCGGGCATATCCGCCACATATCCGCCCTCCCGCAATGGGAAAAGCTCGCGGACAACAGTGGTGTGACGACCCCGAGCCTGAACATGGCTCACCCTGCCCACTTGCAGACCCAATTCAGGTTGAATGGCATTCAAAAGGCTCGATTTCCCCACACCGGAGGGTCCTGCCAGCAGTGAAATTTTACCGATAAGCTGGCTGCGAAATTCTTCCAGACCCATCTTATCAACCACAGAGGTCAACAAGACAGGATACCCCAACGGCGGGTACATCGAAAACTGCTCTGCAGCTTGTTCCTTTCCCACCAGGTCAATCTTGTTCACCACAATAACCGGGGGAATCTCTTCTTTCTCGGAAATGACCAGGAAACGATCCAGCATACGCATCAGCGGATCTGGGCGTGCTGCGGCAAACACCAGGATAATTTGATCTGCGTTTGCCAGTAGGACCTGTTTGTATTCACCGCGTGCACTGGGTGCTTTGCGGATAAACGCGCTTTTTCGTTCTTCAACCTGTTCGATCACGCCGCCGCCATCGGTCAACAGAGAAAACTTCACGATGTCACCCACTGCGACCAGATCTTCGGAGACAGGACCTTTTTTAAAACGTCCGCGCAGTTTACACGAATAGACTCTGTCTTCTGTCTGAACGAAATAAAAACCTGCTTGAAGACGGATCACCCGTCCTTGCAGCCTGGACATGCTTATTCCTGTTCGGGTTCCGGCGTCAGGCTGGGTCCGGGTGTGGGCGTATCGCTGGGTAGCGGTGTAGCTGTGCGTGTGACGAAGAAAGATGCCTCCCAGGGATATAAGCGACTCGGCTGACCAAAGAAATAATACTCCAACACCCGTCGAAAAATGGGCGCAGCAATATCAGACCCCTGCCCGGCGCACTCAGCCAATACAGCAATGGCAATATCCGGTCTGCTTGGGTCATTCATATCGGTGTACCCGGTAAACCAGGCATGTGGCTCTTGACAATTACCTGTAGCGGTGCCTGTTTTACCGTAAATTTTTACATTCAAGTTGGAGAACTCGCGGTACGCCGTTCCACGGGTATTCTCTACCACCATCAACATGGCTTCCTGAACAATCTTCAGGTTTTCTTCTGAAATCGGCAGCGTGCCATTGATGATTGGCTCAAATTCATAGACATTCGTACCATCGGCAGATGCTATCTTTTCAACCACCTGCGGACGATACAATATGCCCCCATTCCCCAACGCAGCCGCATAAGCCGCCGTCTGTAAAGGCGTTCCAAGCATGGCTCCCTGCCCAATCGCAAGCTGTACCGCATCGCCATCATTTTGTGGGTCTGGGATATTGCCGCTTTCTTCAGCCACTTGCAGTATCCGGGTTGGACTGCCTAAACCAAAAGCACGCGCCATATCAGGGATCATGTTTGGCATGTTCTGGTGGTATAAATCCAATCCAATGTGCCAGAAATACGGGTTACAGGAGCGCATTAAGCCTTCCTGGAGAGTCAGCAAACCGCTGGGCGCGATGGTTCTGCCGTGATAATCCCATGTCCAGTCGTACAACGTGGTATTGGGGAGCTCAGTAAAGGTATGCTGGCAATCATATATCGTGTCAGCCTGGTAAATTCCGCTTTCCAATGCAGCCGCCATCGTGATCGGTTTAAACACCGAGCCAAGCGGGTAAACACCCTGCGCAGCACGATTGAGCAATGGGCGATTGTTAGATTCCAGGATGCTGTTCAAAGAATATCCACTGTTGAAATTTTCAGGCTGAAATAAATTGGCATCAAAACTGGGGGTCGAAGCCATTGCCAGCACTCGCCCCGTATCCCGTTCCAAGACAACAATCGCGCCCAGGAAACCCAACAGTGATCGCTGCACATTATATTGAAAAGTACTATCAAAGGTCGTATAGATGGAGTTGGCTGGTTCCGCCTGGCTTTCCGCAATGCGGGTAACAACCTGCCCCTGGCTGTTCACCACGTACACAGATACGCCCCTTTTACCAGCCAGGTACGTCTCACCCCATTTTTCAAGCCCCGTACTGCCCACTTTTTCATCGCCACGATACCCCATCCGGCGGTATTCTTCCAGGTCTTCAGCATAAATCGGTTGAACATAACCCACCACGTGGGGGGCAATCTGATCGTAATAATATCGTGCCCGATAATTAGTCATCACTAAACCGTCCAGCCCGGAGAGAACATTCATCCGACTATCCACTTCCTGGCGCGTCGCTTCACCTACCGATACATACCAACCGGGACCAAGGTTTTCATACAATGAGTAAATTTGATTGGCGGTTTTTCCGGTTAGCAAAGCCAGATTGACCAGCAAAGTGGCTTCCTCCGAAGCCAATATCTCTCCGGAAGTAATCCCCAATGCCACTGCGTCGGTCTCAGCCGCCAGTGCTTTTCCATTACGATCATAAATGTTGCCACGCGTTGGGATTTGATAATCAATCGCCAGACGGTTTCCCCCCTCCAGTTCCGGTAGAATCATGCCTTCCTGCCATTGAACGCGCCACTGGTTGTCTTCCAAAATCAGGTTCATCACCATATCGCGCTGCAAATCACCAATCATCGCCGTATGAAAAGTTACGCGATAAGCCACCTGCGCAGCAGATGGATTGGTTAAAGAGGAAAGAATTTCGTAATCGATGGTTTGCAATGTCAAATTAATTGCCACATCAGAATAGCGCTTGGTAAAATCCTCTAGCGTCACCGCTTCTTTCGTAAGCCGGGAAAGGTAAGCATATAACTGCTCGTAATTTTCTGTTTTCCAGGTTTCCAAAAATTCGGCTGCAACCATCTGTGTGTCCGGGACGCGCGTGGTATTTACCTGCGGTCCCGGCAGCGTGGCTTCAGCAGTAAAGGTTGCTTCAACCTCTTGCTCTTCAGATGGAGAGCCATCCGGGACACACGAGATCAGAATAAGACAGAGAACCAGATACAATAAAGCAACGCGAAATCTCATTTTCATCTTCCTCCAGGTCACTATTCAGGCTGTCAGCCAATATTTTTTCCATCCAGGACTGCCTGAAAGATCGGGCAGGTATAATCATTCTTCTGCTGACAAATTTGAGGCACATTTGTTGTCGATTCTATCCCCATTCTTTGAAACATGCGTACCAGGTGGCAAAGCGGAAGCCCCATTACATTGGCGAAGCAACCCTGAAAACCATCCACTGGGTGAAATGCGCTATTTTGTATGGCATACGCACCAGCTTTATCCATCGGATCGCCGGAAGCAATATATTCTTGTATTTCTCGGTTCGAGTACGAGCGCATCGGCACCAGCGAACCACATAATTCGATATTCACAAAAGGGTCATCAGGACGCATTAGCGCTAAAGCTGTGAAAACCCGGTGACTTCGGGAACGAAGGCTTTTTAGCATTTTGTAAGCCTCATCAGCATTGGCGGGTTTTCCCAGGATCAGCATCCCATCTGCCACTGTGGTGTCTGCAGCCAAAACAAAATCACAATTCATCCCGCCTACAATAGCTGCCTTTGCCTTTTCAATTGCCAGGCGGCGAACATAATCGGCAGGGTTTTCACCTTCCCGCGGAGTTTCATCCACATCCACCTGGCAAAGCGAAAACTCCAAACCTGTCCAGGAAAGCATTTCACGGCGGCGAGGTGAACCAGAAGCCAGTACCAGTCGAAACATAATAAGCGATTCTAACACACATAACCAGCAGCGAAAGACTCGAATATGGCTTCTAAAAAAACAATTCGTATGTGATTATTACGTTGTATAATTCCCAAAACACTTTGCAGAATCAATATTCCATTGAACCGGTACTTGGTTAAATAATGCTATTCGGTGATCTGTCATTTTCAACGCGCCCGTGCTCACCTGGTAAGACAAACACGGGCACAACCTCGTTACCCCTCTGCGAGCTTGATACCATCTTCGCTGAGAATTTTACCTTATAGAGGAAATGCATTACCGATGAATCTTTCACAGTGGATTTGGATTATTGTCTTGACACTCACGCTTGCTGCTGTCATCACAAACCGTATCCGTCTGGATTTGGCTGCATTGTTGGCTGCGGTAGTTTTAGGCGTTTTCCAACTTCTGGGGTTTTCCATTCTTGGTCCAGCAAATTCACCTCAAGACGCCATCCAGACCATTTCTGGCTTCAGTCAACCGGTGGTCATTACCCTATTGGCGTTATTCATCATCACGCGTGCCCTCGATAAAAGCGGGATTACCCGTTGGATTGCCCGGTCTATCTTGAAGCTTAGCGGAACGAGCGAAAGCCGGTTAATTACCCTGCTCACCATTGTCACCGCGTTTTTCTCTCTTTTCATTAACAATGTAGCAGCAGGCGCACTGGTTATGCAGAGTGCGGTTGAGGTTTCGCGGCGCACCGGCATCAAACCCAGCAAATTGTTAATCCCGGTTGCATTTGGAAGCTTGCTGGGCGGTTCTGCCACCTACTTCACCACTGCCAATATCATCATGAGTGATCTGTTGAAAATCGCTACACCTCCACAATCGTCTTTGAACATGCTCGACTTTACCCCCACCGGAGGACTGATGTTGATCGCCGGGGTCATTTTTTTGGGTCTGTTCGGCAGCAAATTATTGCCAAACCGTGAACCTGCCGCAGAGCAAACCCTCCGCCAGCTCACCGGAAGCGAGCTAGAAAACATGTACCAGCTCAACGAAAGACTGTGGGAAGTAGAAATCTTACCCGATTCCCCTGTGATTGGGAAAAACCTGGAACAAATCGGATTGGGTCATCATTGGGGCGTAACCATCGTTGCCATCCGTAGAGCAAAAGAGGAATTCATTTTGCCCTGTCCTGATCAACTGATTCAAAAAAATGATGTATTGCTCATCTTGGGGCGATCAGAAAAAATCGGTTTTCTTAAAACACTTCAGCTCAGATTTAGCTCAGCACAAAAAAACGGGTCGCTCAGTTCACATGGTTTGATTTTTGCAGAAGCCATCCTCTCACCGCATTCAAAAGCCCAGGGACAAAACTTGAAAGAAATCGGGTTCCGGCAGCGCTTCGGGTTGACTGTGGTGGCATTAAAACGCCGCGACCAGAATTACCGCACCAGCGTGGGTGAGATTAAGCTGGCTTTGGGCGATTCGCTGCTACTGGTGGGTACTACAGCTCAAATCAGATCGCTAAAGGTTAACCCGGATTTCATCGTCTTTGAACCCAATCCCGCCGACCAACCCGTCGACATCCGCAACGCCATTCTATCGGTTTCAATCATGTTGGCTGCCATCGCCGCCTCCATTGCAGGCGTGCCGGTCTATCTCAGCATGTTAATCGGTGCACTTCTCACCATTCTCCTGAAAATGAACAGCATGGAAGAGGCATACCAATCCATCGAATGGCAAACCCTTTTTGTCATCGCCGGGATGTATGTCGTCAGTGTGGGTATGGTTAATACCGGTTTGGCAGAGTTGATCGGACAAGCCATCATCCCAATCATTGAACCGTTCGGACCCATCGGCGTGGCTGCCGGCGCATACCTGCTGAGCGCAATGCTCACCCAGGTGATGGGAGGGCAAATTACCGCTATGGTCAGCGGACCTGTAATGATCAGCACCGCTTTACAAATGGGCGTCAACCCGCAGGCGGTGGCTGTGGCTGCCGCCATTGGGTGCTCGGCATCTTTCCTGACGCCCATCGCTCATCCAGTCAATATCATGATGATCGCACCAGCAAACTACCGCTTTTCGGATTTCCTCAAAGCGGGTTGGTTGCTTTTCCTGATTAATTTTGCCGTGCTCCTGGCGGGGTTGGCGCTCTTCTGGAATTTGTAAACCTCCCCTCACTCAACAGCATAGTGCTCTAGGGAAAGACGATTGAAGGAAGATAATATTTCCCTTGTTCAAATGCTGTACTCCATTGTAAAATGTCTGAACAACTTTTCTTTATTCACGGAGGTTTGCATGCAGTTGCTTAAAGAACGCATTCTCAGGGACGGCAAAAGCCTGGGAAATGGGATTCTCAAGGTAGATGGCTTTATCAATCATAAAGTCGACCCGGTACTGATGGATGAGTGCGGAAAAGAATTTGGGCGGCGCTTTGCACAGGTTGGCGCAGAGCTCATTCTCACCGCGGAAATCTCAGGTATTGCGCCCGCGTTAATGGCAGGACGCTACCTCGATCTACCAGTCGTGTACGCTCGTAAACACAAACCCGTTACCATGCCCAGTGATGTGTATCTCACCGTTGCGCCATCACACACCAAAGGAATCAAGGTGGAACTGATTGTTTCGCCCGAATATCTACCGCGTGATACCCCTGTATTGATCATCGATGACTTTCTTGCCTCCGGAGAGACCATTTGCGGGTTGGCTCGCTTGATCGAAGCCGCCGGCGCTCGGTTGGTTGGGATCGGTGCATTGATTGAAAAATCGTTTGAGGGCGGACGCGAAAAACTGATGGGGCTGAATGTGCCCATCGAAACCCTGGTCTGCATCGACTCGCTAGACAAGAACAAAATCATCTTTACAGAGTGAACATGGATACCATCATCATCCTCGACTTCGGCTCACAATACAGCCAGTTGATTGCCCGCAGAGTACGCGAAGCAAATGTTTACTGCGAGCTTCTCCCCTGGGATGCGTCAGAAGAGAGCGTGCTCAACCACCACCCCAAAGGTTTCATACTCTCAGGCGGTCCGGCATCTGCCTATGAAGCAAATGCCCCGACCCTACCTGGCTACATCCTCAAATCCGGTCTACCTGTGCTGGGAATATGCTACGGTATGCAGCTTCTTACCCTGGCTTTTGGGGGACGGGTGGCATCTTCAGCCGAACGCGAATACGGTCTGGCTGAATTTGAGACCACCCAGGAGAATGTCTTGCTTCCACAAGGCAAACAGCAGGTCTGGATGTCTCATGGCGACCGTATCGAAGCAGTGCCAACCGGTTTCAACTTGTTAGGATGCAGCGCCAACAGCCCAATTGCTGCCATCTGCTCGGATAATGGAAAATACTATGCGCTTCAATTTCACCCCGAAGTGCATCACACGCCTGGCGGAAAGGAAATCCTGCGACGGTTTACCGTTGATATTTGTGGCGCAGCACCTGCCTGGACGCCCGCTTCGATCATCTCCCAGGCGGTGGAAAACATTCGGGCACAGGTTGGTGAGGAAAGCGTGCTTTCTGCAGTCAGTGGCGGCGTCGACTCCAGCGTAGCTACGGCATTGGTGCATCGCGCCATCGGCAGCCAGCTTACAGGTGTGTTTGTCGATCATGGGCTGCTTCGCCAGGATGAACGTAGCCAGGTGGAAAAAGCCTTTCGTAATAACCTGGGCGTCAACCTGGTGGTAGTCGATGCGGCAGATACATTCTTGACGAAGCTAAAAAACGTGAGTGATCCGGAAGAAAAACGCCGCATCATCGGCGAAACTTTCATCCGCACCTTCGAGGTAGAAGCGCGAAAACTGGGTGTACCGCGTTTTCTCGTTCAAGGCACAATCTACCCGGACGTGGTTGAATCCAGTGCGCCGGATCGTGCAAAAGCAGCCCGCATCAAAACGCATCACAACGTTGGCGGTCTGCCCCCTGATTTGAATTTCGACCTGATTGAACCTCTCCGGTATCTTTTCAAAGATGAGGTGCGCGCTGTTGGAGAAGCTCTCGGGCTGCCGCGCGAACTGGTCTGGCGACAGCCATTCCCCGGTCCCGGGTTGGCGGTACGCTGCCTGGGAGAAATCACCTTTGAGCGGCTCGAATATCTGCGCGCAGCCGATGCCATCTTCACCGAAGAGCTTGGTCGCGCCGGTTTGCTGTTCTCTGACCAGGGCGGCAGTGCCCAGGCGTTTGCCGTACTGTTGCCGGTGCGTTCGGTTGGTGTGATGGGCGATCAACGCACCTACCAGGAAACCATTGCCTTGCGGGCAGTCAGCACAGAGGATTTCATGACCGCAGATTGGATGCGCCTGCCTCATGAACTTCTTGCGCGCATTGCTAACAGAATTGTGAATGAAGTAACGGGTGTAAATCGCGTGGTCTATGACATCACCAGCAAGCCACTCTCCAGCATTGAGTGGGAATAATATCAAAAAGGATGAAAAGTAAGCTGGTTTGGATTATTTTCATATGAGTATATGGGCGTCGCAGAAATGCGGCGCCCTTTCCCATCGTTGCGTAAATGTTAATCCGTGTTGCTTGTAGCAACGGCGTGCATTCGTATAATGGTGGAAACAACTCAAGAAAGGAAGTTTTCTCCAATGTTAAAAGAAAACATTAAGACAATCAGAAAAGCAAAAGGATTATCCCAAGAAGAGCTTGCTATCCAATTAAATGTGGTAAGACAAACGATCTCGAAATGGGAGCAGGGATTATCTGTTCCGGACTCCGAAATGTTGGTAACGCTGTCAGAGGTACTCGAAACACCAGTTAGCACACTGCTTGGCGAAACAGTTGTTGAACCGCAAGCCGACGATCTGAGGGCTATTTCCGGGAAACTTGAAGTCATTAACTTGCAACTTGCTCAGCGGATTGCGGCAAAAAGAAAAGTGCTTCATTGGATATGTATTTCGGTTTGCGCTCTTATTGCGGCTATATTTCTGATCCTTATTTTGTTGGAAAGCCCTTATTTGGGCTGGGATTATAGCAATCCGGAAACTGCGGTTGTAGGGGTCGCATTGCACGCATTTGAATGGATATTTGTCAGAGTAGCACCACTTGTTTTTATCGGCGCATTTGTGGGACTTTTCTTAACATACAAAAAGGTATAAGAAAATTCGCTGCCTTTAAGTTTGACAGTTTTCTAAAAACTCTTGAATTTTAGAACGGGTTTGATGATAATGTATTTGTCAGCGTGGCAACACTATGGCAACAAAAAATCTGATAGCCATTTTTTATGGATAATACAGATGTATGAGATACCACGAGCCAAACCACCTATTCAAAATTGTTTAGGTTAAGGTTTTCGGGAACGAGTGGGAGTAAAGCCACCCTTATTACAGATCTGTAAAAACCTTAAACGGGAAAGAGCAAAATAAAACACGTCAGGAGCTAAACCGCTGCCTGACGTGTTATTGCATGATATACACGTGAATCTAAACGGTAGCACCTTCTCTTACGGCGCGTTGAAACAACGCGCATACGTCGCCTACACCGTCAAAGGCAACTCCCTGCACAACAAAAGCCTTTTGTTTCAACTGCTTTTTTTGCATTCTAGTTTTCAGAATAATCTCCGACAACACTCAATGCAGCAAACAAAAATGCAATGATACCAACAACCACATACACTACGACAGACATTTTATCCTCCTCGGGTGAAGGAAACCCCAAATTCTAAAATCAGGTTAATTCTTCTACTATCCTTAACCCTAATGATACAAAAAAGTTGTCACTGTTCAATAAAGAAAGCTTAACAGTTTTGTCAACTTTTTTCAGCAGGTCATTCCCTGCTGCCATATACGATACACTGCAAGAAATAGCAGCATCGGATGATTGAACACCCTACAATATATATACGGATTAACCCCTGGAAAAGTTCCAAAAACTGAAAAACTCACCAGATAATTCAATCCAATTCTTTTACCCGTTACTATGTATTGTGTTTGTTTCTCGGAATTGGATCGAAAACCGCTAACCCGTCCTGACTCGAGGTAAAATAGACCTGCTATTATTCAGAGTCATAAGGAGTTGTAATGTCAGCAGAATCATCATTGATCGAGGCGCTTCGCCAGGTCATGGATCCAGAACTGGGAAAAAATATCGTTGAATTGGGCATGGTACGTGATCTTAAACAAAGCCCAGACGGTGTAGTCTCCTTTAAATTAAACCTCACCATCATCGGCTGCCCCATGCGCGACCAGATGGCAGACAATGCCCGCCAGGTGCTCATGCAACAGCCTGGCGTTACAGATGTTAAGGTCGAATTCACCCAGATGAGCGAAGAAGAACGGAAAAAATTGTTCGAGACCGTTCGTCCGAACCTACCCAAGTTGAAAGAATTCAACAAAGTCAAGCGCGTTTTAGCGGTGATGAGCGGAAAAGGTGGCGTGGGTAAATCTTCGGTGACTGCCCTGTTAGCCAGCGAAGCGCGCCGCCAGTGTCTTAAAGTGGGTATATTGGATGCCGATATTACCGGTCCCAGCATCCCACGCCTGTTCGGGTTATCAGCGGGCGGTCTTCCCCAGGGCGAGCTGGGAATTCTGCCAGCCTACACCAACAGCGGTATCAAAATTATCTCCACCAACATCTTGCTCCCAGACGAAAATATGCCTGTGGTCTGGCGCGGACCATTGATCACGCGCGCCATTACCCAATTTTGGGAAGAGACGTTATGGGGCGAACTGGATTTACTACTGGTGGATATGCCGCCGGGCACATCGGATGCTGCACTGACCGTGATGCAGAACCTGCCGCTCAACGGCGTCATCATGGTCACCACGCCGCAAGCGCTCGCCGGCATGATTGTGCAGAAGGCAGTACACCTGGTTCATCAGCTTAACATTCCCATTGTTGGGCTGGTAGAAAACATGAGTTATTTCCGCGCGCCAGACAACGGCAACCAATACGAAATCTTTGGTGAAAGCCATGTGCAGGCAATTGCAGACCGCGTCCAAATCTCAAACTGGGTACGGTTACCCATCAATCCGCAGATTACTATGCGCTGTGATTCCGGAAAAGTTGAAGATATCACCCTGCCAGAAATTGAGGCATTGGTCAAAGAACTGATTCCCGAAACCGAAAGAGGGCAGTAAGACCAGACCACTGTTTTGTGTTTAGAATCGACCACGCGGCGCTACCATGAGTGCACTATATTTTAACCAGATTCTGAATCCCTTATTGTCTTCACGTTGATATAGGTATTCCAAATCTTGTTCATAGTGGTCAAAGGATACTGATTTATCCCATACCCATTTATTTTCACTTCCTTGAGTCCACTTTTTAGAACTTGCTGCCTACTCATTGGCTGGTAGATTTGTGAACTATTTGTTTTACCCAAATCATAATGAGCACTCGCTTCGCCAGCCGCACCCACTTTTATGTATTTAATATTAAGGAATATCCACCTCATGTACTCCTCACTGAGATAAATATCCCTATTCAATGAAGCTGCTGCCTAGCTAGAGTTGATCTTGGAAGCAGCGGGTTACAACTTATAATTCCAGGCATGGCTCGCAAATTTGCTTTCCGCCAGTTCTTTTGCCTTAGCCAATTCCTCAGCCGTGTAATCTCCCATGACAATCTCCTTGCCCTGACTGAAACCAGATTGCAATGCCTCTTGCAGCGCCTGCATGGAGACGGGCGCCTGATCCTGGACGCTGGTGACGCGTTTTTGCACGCTCTTGATCAGCTTGTCGGAAATTTTTTCCTGGCTGACGTTTAAGAGAGTATACATTTTTTCGACATCTACGGTAAACAAAATGGTGCCATGCTGCAATAAAACACCGCTGCGCCGGGTTTGCGCGTTGCCGGAGATTTTTTGCTCGCCCACCAGGATATCATTCACCGGGTGAAAAGTCGCCTCAATGCCCAGCAGGGTTAATGCCTTTACAATATCCTGGCAGATCCGCTCATAGGAAACGATAATATTTTTGGGGAACGCACTTTCGGGTGCGATCAAGCTATAGGTCACCTCCCCCATTTGATCATGATACACCGCACCGCCGCCTGTCATACGCCTCACCACATCCACGCCCTGACGCCGGGTCTCTTCCAGATGTACCTCGTTATGAATTCCCTGAAATATACCAATCGAAACAGCCGATGGTTCCCAACCGTAGAATCGAATTGTCGGCAGCGTCGAACCGCTGCGAACACCCCCCATGATGGTTTCATCCAGTGCCATATTCATGTAGGCATTAAAGTACTGAAAAGGGATCAAACGGTATTTCATGCAAGCGCCTCCTCCAAAATGGAAACCAGATCGTCCGGGCTGACCCCTATTAATTGCGCTTCCAGCTCGGTCAATACCTTTTGCAATTGGTGCAGCACATAAGCAGGATCCAAAGGGAGTGAAGCCGACGCCAATTCGGCTGTGATCGCATCCAGTGCTTCTTCAGGGTGCAGAAAAAAATCACCGGTAATCACCAAGACTTCAATCTGATCCGAAAATCGGACATCCATCCGCACCAGTTTACCCCCTGGGATTTTTCGTGTTACGGTTTTTTGTGTCATAGCGTGATCCTTGGGTTGAATTTTCCGGCGCACCGGATTATCCCATTAAACCCTTTACTCATCCATTCGTTGCAGGGAAATATAGCCATTTGGTTTCCATTATCTCTGACGCGTTGGCTGAGGGAAGCCCTTTACTCAGGTTTGGCATTCCCGCAAAGCTGCTGATGGAGGGTACTCAACTGGCGAACTTGTTCTGCCGCATGGTAGGAGGAACGTACCAGAGGACCACTCTCAACCCAGGAAAAACCAATCTCTAAGCCATATGCTTTTAAGTCTGCAAAATCCTCAAGCGTATAGAAGCGGTCGATCGGCAAATGCCGCCGGCTGGGCTGCAGATACTGACCCAGCGTAAGAATATCCACATGCCAACTGCGCAGATCGCGCATCACGCTTTTGACTTCATCCAGCGTTTCCCCCAGCCCTACCATAATGCCAGATTTGGTCAACACCTGTGCATTCAGTTCTTTGGCGTTTTTCAGCGTGGCAGCAGACCATTCATAATGATCCTGAGGCTGCACCAGCTTGAATAAGCGTGGAACAGTCTCCAGATTATGATTTAAAATTTCGGGTCGGGCATCCATGACAATTTTTAACAGATCCATCTTGCCCTTAAAATCCGGGATGAGTACTTCCACCGAACAGCCTGGCAAGGCAGCCCGAATTTTCTCGATAATCATCGCAAACAGGGTGGCGCCCCCGTCCCTTAAATCATCTCGCGTGACGCTGGTAATGACCGCATGCTTCAAATTCATGACTTTCACCGCCTGTGCAACCCGTTCGGCTTCATCCCAATCGATCGCTGCGGGTTTGCCATGACGGACATCGCAAAATCCACAGGTGCGTGTACAAATATCCCCAAGCACCAGAAAAGTGGAAGTCCCACTGCCCCAGCATTCGCCCATATTCGGACAACCGGCTTCTTCGCACACCGTGTGCAGTGATTTAGTCCTCATGATTCCTTTCAGCCATTCTTCAGTGGCTGCATCCCGGGGTGGAACATGAATCCAGGCAGGACGCCGTTTAGGGGTGGTATCCATGATGGTTGGGTCAATCCGATTGCGGGTTGGCTTAAAAGTTGGCATCAGCAGCACTCCTTTCCTGTTTAATTCCTCGTTGAAAAAAACACCATTCAGGGAGAACTCAAATTCAGATTGATTCTTCTACCTGCCTATCTATTCCTGATGATAACATTATTCCTTTGATTTTGCATGATGCTAAAAAAAACATGGGGCTGTCTGAACTGATCAGATTGATCCCATGCTTTTCCTTCAAAAGCAATCCTGTTCCAATATTGTTCCCATGGAGTAATAACAATTAATGTAGGAATTTCTGCAAGATCAGGAGCGGGTGATCCACAAATCGAGAGGGAGATATCGTCCATTTGTTTAATGAAGACCAATTTTTCTGAAGGTAGTTCGGTATTGGTCACAAAGTAAAAGTACTCGTATTCATCACCTTCCAGAAGGGATGATTGCAACCTATCTTATTCTGGTTTCAATACCCGTGAGACGACAAATCTTCTTTCTTTGTCCCAGGTATCCAGTTTGGTAACCAGCTCTGTTGTTTCTCTGCCTTCATCACCTTTCGTGAATGAAACGGATGGAGCCGTAACTTGAGAAGCGGGCGTTGGATACTTTTTTCCCTTGATCAAATACTTGCAACCGGTTGATTCGATCTCTTCAATAATTTCCTCGTCGAAATAGCCGCTGTCCATGCGGAACAGGATTTCCAAATCATCGGTTTTAAATGGGCAATGATTTCTTTGATCATTTCAGCAGCGCCATTGGCAGTATATGTGTTTCCACTTCGTAACAAATCCGTTGATACAGGCTTTGAGTTCATCACAAAAAGCGAACTGAATGTTGTAACAGATGCTCCCAGGCTCAGAAGCGGAACTTTGCAGAATGTTATATCTCTTGATGTATTTACAATTGAAAATGCAGAAGTATTGTTTGGTCCCGGTTCTGTTATTTACGGTA
>CAYRRA010000033.1:0-26400 GCA_964426355.1 uncultured Anaerolineaceae bacterium | reverse complement strand
AGATTATGCACTATATCCGCCTGAGAGCGGAGATCGGGCTGTAAGAGCAAAACTAAAAGAGGCTGTCTTTATTGGACAGCCTCTTTTGTTATACTCGTGATAGAGAAAAACTAGATTGCCGGCGGATTTTCCTGGTCCACGGACGGATCGAAGAGGTGAATATTTGCCATGTTGAACGCGACCTCCACCTCATCACCGGTGATATAGTGCGAGCGCGGGTCAACGCGCGCCACGTAGTTATCCTTGCCGCTCACCAGGTACAGGTAAATCTCATATCCCATCAACTCCTGCACGTCCACTTTTGCGCGCACACGCGCCGGCTCAACACCGGTGGGCAGGTAATCGGGGTTGTGAATATCTTCCGGACGGATACCGAAGATGACTTCTTTTCCAGCGAAGCCAGCATAACGATCCACCTTTTCTGGCGGAAGCTGGACACGGAAAGCATCGTTCTGCACAAACAAACCCTCATCGGTTTTTTCCAAACGCGCGCTAAAGAAATTCATCGCCGGGGAGCCAATGAAGCCGGCAACGAACAGGTTTGCCGGGTGATCGTAAAGATGCTTGGGAGAGTCCAACTGTTGAAGCAAGCCCTTATTCATAACGGCAATGCGGGTTGCCATGGTCATGGCTTCAACCTGGTCATGGGTCACGTAAATAAAGGTAGCTTGAAGACGTTGATGCAGTTTGCTGATCTGTGAGCGGGTCTGCACGCGCAATTTTGCATCCAGGTTGGAGAGAGGCTCATCAAAGAGGAACACTTTGGGTTCCCGCACAATTGCCCGACCCACCGCAACACGCTGACGCTGACCGCCGGAAAGCTCGCGCGGTTTGCGGCTCAGCAGATTCTCGATCCCCAAGATTTCAGCCGCTTCCTGCACGCGGTGCTTGATTTGATCCTTGGGGAATTTGCGCAGCTTCAACCCAAATGCCATGTTGTCATAAACCGACATGTGGGGATACAGCGCGTAAGACTGAAAAACCATTGCGATATCGCGGTCTTTTGGCGCAATATCGTTCACCACCTGGTCGCCGATTAAAACCTCACCGCCACTCACTTCCTCCAAACCAGCCAGGCAGCGCAGCGCGGTTGACTTTCCGCAGCCAGACGGACCAACCAAAACCAAAAATTCCTTGTCAGCAATCTCCAGGTTGAGCTCCTGCAGCGCGACAACATCGCCAAATTTCTTTGTAACTCCCTTAAATGTTACACTAGCCATGATGAACCTATCTCCTTTCGGTCTGCATATAGTGACTTCATTATAGAACCTTTTTCATCCCTGTGCAACTTTTTTATTGTCTTTATCCCGGCTTCAGCTACGGAATGTCACTTTCCGCCCATTATCAAAATGGGACGATCTTGTTTCCCCCCCAAAAAAATACAGGTACGTTTGACAAAAAGGCATCAGCAATTCTCAATGTAGACAATATTGGCAAAAATCTGGCTCAAATGACTTCAATTCAGGTTAAAGATTTTTACCCGACCGCCCCAATGTGAAACTCATTACTCATTAATGAGGGGAATAGGGGGGACACAGAGGGCGAGCATTTTCCAGTAAAAATGTGTGCTAAAGCAAATCGATGTTGTCAAATTCATGTTGAGTGCAATCATGGCAGGGGACTGCCATTTTGCTAGAGGAGAAACTCACGAGCAAGATAAAGAGTTTCTTAGTAGAATCGCTGAAAAGGCATGGATTCTATTGTAGAATCCTTTATAATTGTTGAATAAGGGAGCAGGGAAGAGACCGATCGATAAACGCATGAACGAACATACACGCGGTCCAGTACGCATCCAAAATATTCTCCAGGGATTATTTCTGATTCTTATTGCCTGCCTGCTGGCAAGCAACGTTGCCGGTGCCGCACAGGCTCAAAGCAGCGGCTTGCTTGAAATTTCAGTGCTGAAAACGGAAGAGTTTCCACTCATTCGGTTCTTCTTGAAAGCTGTCAACGGGGAAGGAAAATACCTCACCGATCTTCAGGCATCCCAGCTTCAAATTCTTGAAGATGGCTACACCCGCCCCATCCAGACATTGGAGCGCATCCAACCCGGTATGCAAATCATCCTTTCGGTGAACGAATCACCGAACCTCACCAACCAGTTCCAAAATGTGTCCTATTACCGTATCTTGATGCAAGCGTTGGAAAACTGGGCGCATTCACTGCCGCAAGGTGCTCCGGACAACTACAGCTATGTGACCAACAACGGGACACAGATTGTGCAAGCGAGCGACCCTGCACAATTTACCCGGTCATTGCTTAACTATGAACCCAATTTGCTGGCTGCCCGCCCCGGCATCACCAGCCTTTCTATGGCACTTGATCTGACTACCGATGCGCTGCCCAACCCGTATATGCAGCGCGCCATCCTCTACGTAACCCCGCCGCCAGATGCCACTGCACGCCAGGCGCTGCCCAGCATTGCAGAAATGGCTGCCCAGCTCGGCACGCGCGTATTTGTCTGGGTGATTGCGCCGGGCTATCCGCTGGAATCCGCTGAAATTGCCCCGCTGCGACAGCTTGCCGACTTGAGCGGCGGCGAGTTGTTCCTCTTTAACGGCAGCGAGGATTTCCCCAACCCGGAACATTATTTTGAAGCCTACCGCTATATTTACCAGGTTGGCTATCAATCTGCCATCACAACCAGCGGCGAACACCGGCTCGTGGTTAATCTCACTCACCCCGGACTTCAGATAAGCTCTGCAGAATTGATATTCCCCCTGACGGTTAACCCGCCAAACCCCATTTTCATGGAGCCGCCTGCCCAGATCATCCGTTCTTTCAGTGAGACTGAGGAGGGTACATCGGCTCTGCTCACACCAGACGATGTGCCCATCCGTATCCTGCTTGAATTTCCGGATGGATTTACACGCGACATGAAGCACACGCGTTTGTATGTTAACGAAGAATTGGTAGCAGAAAATCTTGCCCCTCCCTTCGAGCAGTTCAACCTGCCTCTTTCCAATTATTTCAGCAGCAGCACACTGCGCTTGAGGGTGGAAGCAGAAGACGAGCTGGGTTTAAGCCAATCCAGTATCGAAACGCTGGTAGAATTAATTGTTGAAGAGCCCAAAAAGACCTGGGTGGAAGCGGTGTTTAGTGGACGCGGCTTGGTGATTCTGATCGCCCTCTCTGTTGCGGCATTGGTCTTGACGCTGGTGATTCTGTTCACCAGCCAACGCAACCCCTTCTACCGGCTTAAACTGCTGAGAGAACGGATCAATCGCGACCCACTCACTCAGCCGGTCGCCGTGATGGAGAGCCGCCGTGCCAGCACATACGCGTCTGTCGCTACCCCTACGGTGCGTAAGGCAGCAGCGCCCGTCAATGCGCCCGCAAAGCTGATCCGCCTTTCGGAAGACGGAAACCCCTTGCCTCAGCGCATGATCCCGTTAATCCGGCGTGAAACCACACTGGGCAGCGACCCGCAGCAAGCGCTTTGCGTCCTCGATTCAGGCGCGGTCAACCCGCTACACGCCCGCATTGTGCAGGATAATGAAGGTCAATTTTTTGTCTTTGACGATGGTTCAACCGCTGGCACCTGGGTGAACTTTAATCAAGTCACTGGCGAAGGAAAGAAACTCGAACACAGCGATGTCATCCATTTTGCTTCAATGGCATTCCGCTTTGAGCTAAGAGAACCAAACTGTATCCGCCAACCCACAGTCACACCTTATAAAACGGATGAGCTATGATCCGAACCGAAAAATCGCATTTGAAATCTGTCGCCGGCTCCCACCCCGGGATGACCGGTAAGAACAACGAAGACCGTTACGGCGTTTCGGCGTTTTTACTGGATGATGAAACCTCTACCCCTTCGCTTTTTGCTATCATGGCAGACGGAATCGGCGGGCATCGCGCCGGTGAGGTCGCCGCAGAAATGGTGGTCGACCTGGTCAGCCAGCGAGTTGCCGAAAGCGACGCCAGCAAACCGCAGGCAACCCTGCAAGAGGCGATTCAGTTCGCCAGCAATGAAGTCTACCGGCTCGCGCAGGCAGATGGTGGACGTAAAGGAATGGGCGCCACTGTCGTTTGCGCATGGGTAATCGGCAAGCAGCTCTACACTGCCTATGTCGGCGATTCGCGCATTTACCTGATACGCAACGGGCAGATTTTCCGGCTCACAAGAGACCATTCCTGGATACAGGAAGCCCTCGATAATGGTATTCTCACCCCCGAACAGGCAGTGGGGCACCCCAATGCGCACGTCATTCGTCGTTATATCGGCTCGCCTGAACCCGCCGATGTCGATTTCAGGCTCAGGCTGCACCCGGATGAGAGCGATGGGCAATCCTTAGAAAACCAGGGTTTTACCCTGATGAACGGTGACCAGATTCTGTTGTGCAGTGATGGTTTGACCGACCTGGTGGACGATCTGGAGATTCTGGCGTATGTCACTGATAACTTGCCTGAAGAGGCTGTGCAAAAACTGACCGACCTGGCGAACCAGCGCGGCGGGCATGACAACATCACCATCATCCTGATTAAAGTGCCTGAAGGTGTTTTTGTGGAGAAGAATGCGCAAACCAGACCCTCCAGGCTACCCATGCGAACCATTGGGCTGGGCTGCCTGGCAATTGTGCTGCTGTTGGGATTGGCTGCGGCAGGGTTCTTCGGATGGCGCTGGCTTCAGGAAAACCGCGGGAAAGACACCCCCACACCAGCCCTCACCGCACCTCAGCAGGAAACCCTTGCCGCCACGCGCGAGGAATCCAAACCCACCTCATCTGCCAAAGATGCCACTGCACAGCCTGGCTTGACCGCTGAAAGCAGCCCTATGATGGCACCGGTAAATTCTGGAGCCTCTGAAGAAGGCAATATTGCGCCGCCTCCTGATGCCACCAGCATGACGGCTGTGCCTACGAATACAATCCCCGCAACGTCAACGCCAACGCCAACGGCGACGGCGACGGCGACCATCACGATCACCCCGACAACATCCAGCACACCCTGAATAGAACAACGTTCTTTGCTGCTACCTGTAACCCCCAAAAGCCGAGCTTGAAACGGACTACACGGTTTCCATTAATCTTCGAAGCGGTCTTTTTCTTCCGTTAACCACTTCTGAATTATCTCTGCAACCAGAGCCGGGTTTTGTTCAGCCAGTTTTGCCAGCACAGCCTGCATTTTTTCTTGCTGAGCCTCGCTGCCAGCCTTACCCTTGCTCTTCAACACCTGAAGCAGCAAATCATCGGATTGTGGGTTTAACGGTTTCTTTCCATTGTTCATCATTTTCTACCTGCCAGCCATTTCCTTCCCGGTCGAATAGTTCATCAACCAAGACAACCAATGGCACATCCAAAATACCTTCTCAGACTCCTGCTTATCATGATACCTGCTTTAATCTGCCTGTCCATAAATTACAGCTAAAACCCCCTTCAACCGTTCAGCCCGGCGGGTATTCCGGAGTTGAAAATGACTCATTGCTGAATTGTTATGATAAAATCCGCTGCGTTGTGTTCCAGTTGTAATTAAACGGGAATGAAAAACACCTTCACAGGAGACAATTCTCTTTATGGATGGTTCGGCTTTTCTGTACCGCGGTGAAACCGCTGCCCTCTTTGCTGCACTGTTTTGGGCTTTTGCATCGGTTCTGTTTGGCAAAGCCGGAAAATCCATCCGCCCTGTGGAGCTTAACCTGATGAAGTGCGTGCTTGCGTTGATCCTCGGCGGTATCACCATGTTAATCCAATCTTCCTCCTTTAAAGGCGTCGATACCCGGGCGCTTCTTTTGCTGCTGGCAAGCGGTGTGATTGGCATTGGCTTCGGCGATACGATTTACTTCAAAGCCATTGAACTATTGGGAGCACGCAAGGCGCTCTTAGTGGGTGCACTGACACCGGTTGTGACTGCGTTAATCGCCCTCGTCACGCTGCATGAATCGCTTTCACTGCTGTCGTGGCTCGGCATGGCGATTACCATCGCCGGTATTGGCTGGGTGATTACAGAACAAACCGGAGCAGAGAATGGAAAGAAGGCTCTTCCACTGCGCGGCATCCTTTATGGCTTACTCTTCGTTGTCAGCAATTCGATCGGGGCGGTGTTTTCCAGAGCTGCCCTGGCACAAACCGATGTCAGCGCGTTACAAAGCATGATCCTGCGCCTGGCAGCCGGCATGGTGGTGATCCTGTTCTGGATCATCCTGACCCGGATGCCTGTTGGGCAATGGTTCAATCAAGAGCAGCGCGGAAAGGTACTTTTGCAGGCAGGGGCAGCCACCTTGATGGGTACGTATTTGGGGATCTGGCTTCAGCAAACTGCTTTTAAGTTTTCACCGGCTGGCATCACACAAACCTTAAGCTCCACCAGCCCGCTGTTTGTCCTGCCTATTGCCACCCTGATTGGAGAAAAGTTGAGTCTTCGCGCCATATTTGGGGCGCTGCTGGCAATGGTGGGTATTGCCATGCTTTTCCTTGTCTGACAAAAACTCAGGGGAAAGGCATTTCCCGAAACCATCAATAACCGATGTGCAGGTTCACCTGGTTGGGCACTGGCAGACCGCGCGCTGCGTTGTTCATCAGGCTTGCCAATGCCTTCATGCGCAACCGTTCCACCTCCAGCGTACCGCCCTCGCCGCCGCGATGCGGGCTGAGCACCACGTTATCCAGCCCGGTAAAGGGAAAATCAGACGGAGGCGTGTTCCTGCGGCTTTCTTCACCCGTCGGATAGTTGTACCAGACGTCCAGACCGGCTGCGCTCAACGTACCATCGGTCAGTGCCTGGTAAAGCGCCTCCTGGTCCACCACAGGACCGCGCCCCACGTTGACCAAAATCCCCCCTTTGCACATCATACCCAGTTCACGTTTGCCGATCAAGCCGCGGGTTTCGTCCGTTAATGGCAGTGTAACGATCAGCACATCCGTTTTGACAAGCAGTTCATGCAGTGCACCCGCCGGGAACACCCTGGCGCCATGCATTAATACGCCCCCTTCCGGTGCTGACTTGCGCAGTGCCAGTACCTCCATTTCTAATGCATTGCAGACTCGTGCAATGCGCTGACCGATTTCACCAAAACCGAGCACCAGGGCGGTCTTACCGCACAAGAGACGAGCGGGGTTTCCCTGGTAGCGAGGCGTCCAGTCGTTGGCGCGCAGAGATCGGTCAAAAGGGACAATGAACTTCGCTGCAGCAAAAAGCAAAGCCAGTCCCGTTTCGGCGGTGGGCGCCGCGTTGTGATGCAGGTTATGAACAGAAACCTGTAGGTGGTTCAACATGAGTTCGCGGGTAGGCTCAGGGATACCCGCAAACGGGATTACTAAAAACCTCAGGTTGGGGCTGGCGTTGACGTCTTCTTCTGATGGATTGCCGCCGATCAGCATATCGTAATCGGCTTCCCCTGGCGGCAGCGCTCCCCCGCTGACCTGAATACCGTCATCCAATTCATTTAACAACATTTCCAGGTAAGGTTCTGCCGGGTAATGAAGGAAATGGGCTTTAATCATCTTTTTATCACCTTGTTTTTTACTTCAGAACTTCAATTTGATCCCTGGTTGCAGTAGTTCTACAGACAAACCAGGGATGGTTTGCGCCAGCCGTTCGATCCGGCGCAGTGTTTTGCTTACACCCGGCTGGCGGGTGGGTTTGGGAAACAACGGGCGGGAAAAATCATCCCAGTGGGTCAGGTAAATCTTGCGCACACCCAACTCACGGACATTTTCGTCAAACCAATCACGCACATACGCCATTTTTTGCAGCCCTAAACCGCCTATGCTCAAGAAAGCCGCATCGGCACGGGGTGCTTGCTGCCTGTTCAAACGAAAACCAGCGCTGCCGGTGATAAACATTCGCACGCCGCTGCATTGGATCAGCATGGCAAAAACCTCACCCGTCTTATAATCCCAGAAATGCGCATGAGGTTGGGTGGATGCAGTATTTTCTTCCAGGTGCAGCCAGGCGTTTACCGGGAGAGGGAACGCCAGGTGCGTGGTGGCGATAAACTCAACCTCCAGTGCACCAATACGGAGGACATCTCCATCTGCAACCTGCCTGACCTGTTCAGCGGGCAGCCCGTCGCTCTCCGCCAGCGCAGCCGCATCAACAGAACCATATAACCTGGTATAAGCCTGCCGGGCGGTTTCCACGGCATCCAGCGCATGGTCATAATGGGTATGCGTCAGCAAAACCGCATCCAGGTTGAACGCATCCAGTTCTTTCAGTCGATCCCGGATTACCTCGGCATTGGGTCCAATTTTCCCCAGGAGCACTTTTTTAGGCAGCCGTGAAAAATGCGGGTCAATTATGATGCGGGTATTTTCAGCCTCAATAAAAAGACAATTGGTACCGAAATATTGGATATGAAACCCTGGCTGATCCGACATTGCAGCCTCGTCGGTTTGCATCAGCTCATCCCTGGCAAACTGGCATAGCGCTTGAGGTAATCCAGCACATACGCCAGGGAATAACGCTCAACAGCTTTTTTGACCAGGCGATACCCGCTTCCGTACACCCGGTCGGGGTTCTTCTCCACCAACACCATGCGAACTCTTGCCAGCTCATCTCCTCGGCTCTGAAGCCAAAAAACAGATAGCAGCTCACAAAAACCTTCTTCCAGTTTGGCGGGCAGGCTTGGATAGCGGTTGAGAAACAGCCAGGCATGACCCAGTTCGTGCGCCAGTACAGCCCCCAGGTGCTCATAAGGTAAACCGTAGAGCATGGCAATTTCCTTTACCTCGCGGCTACTTTCAGCGCCGTTGATGGTGTGGATGCAGGTTTGCGTAAGACCGGAAGCATTCTGGCTGTGCTTGCGTTTTGGCATGATCCCGGCAAGCTCACCCTGACCAAGCAGGTGCAGTTTCAGCTTGATTTTTGGATCAAAGTTGATTTCATGCTTTGCGAGCATCTTCTGCACATCGGTCAGCAACCTGTACGCATCTGGGTCTGCATCTATCGCAATGGAACGGCATTGCTGGCAGACCACGCGCCCGTCCGCATAGCGCACACCGCCACCGGTGTGATACTGCCCGATGAAACGCTCACAGCTTGAGCAGCGCGGATCGGCTTCATGGCGTTTACAGTACTTGTTCCCGAATGCATCCAGGATATAACCATCCACCAATGGCTGACCGCACAACGCGCATTTCTCTGCAAACAATAACAGGTAATCTCGCGTGCAATACGGCTTGCCCCGATGCACATGAAAAGTCTTGCCAATCGGATCGCCGCAATGGGCGCAGACAAAATGCTCAGGATGCCACAATTTGTTTAGCGCGCGGATATACTCTCCCTCAATCGGCTTGCCGCATCCGCTGCAACGTGGGCTGAATTTCTCATGATAACAGTGCGAGTGATAGGGTTTCCCGTGCCGGGTTAAAAATCCCTGCTCACTGATGGGCTGCCCACACGCTGCACAGCAAAAACATTCCGGATGCCAGGCTGCATCCAGCGCTTTGATGTACTGACCTTGAATGACTTTATTACAGCCTTTGCAATAAAGTGTAGCCATAGGCAAAGTATACCAATGATTGCTTGCTGCGACACATGGCGTATCAAACTTCTCGGTGAAATTTAGGGGTGATTATTATTTCGGTAACAGGTTTTTACCCGAGTCAAGTACCTCTTGTGGCTGAAAGTACTTTTCGATTTCGGTGGGTTCCACCGGGCGGGAGAAAAGATAACCCTGCTCATACCCACAACCCAACCGTTGTAGCCAATCGCGTTGTTCAACGGTTTCCACACCCTCAGCAACCAGCTCTTTACCCAGGTCGCGCGCCAGGCGTACAATGGCTTCGACAATTTTCATATCACCGTCCCGGTCGATTATCCCTTCGATAAATGAACGGTCGATTTTGATAGCATCAAACGGTATATGGCTCAGATAACTCAGGGAGGAGTAACCCGTCCCAAAATCATCGATGTAAAGGCGCACGCCCAGTTCGTTAAGCCGGCTTAACACATTCACCACCTGATCAGACTTACCCAGGTAGACGCTCTCGGTGATCTCCATCTTGAGATGATGCGCATCTAAACCGGTTTCTTCCAGGATATCGGATACCTGGTCGATGAAACCCTCGTGGAGAAGCTGTTTGCTGGAGATATTGACGCTCACGGTCAGCGGCTGCGCGCTGGCATACTGATCCTGCCAAGTCCGAGTCTGCCAGCAGGCTTCGCGCAGCACCCATTCGCCCAGCGGGATGATCAGATCGCTCTCTTCCGCCAGTCCGATAAACTCCACCGGGAAAATCAGACCGCGTTTGGGGTGCTGCCAGCGCACCAGAGCTTCTACTGCCACTACTTCGCCGCTTTCCAACGAAATAATCGGCTGGTAGAACAACTTCAACTGCCCGCCAATGGCTTTACGCAGGTCATTTTCAAGCTGCATACGGCTGGTATGCGTCAGGCGCAGGCGATCGTTGAAGACCACACAGTGAGATTTCCCCTGGCGTTTCGCCTGGTTAACGGCAATTTCCGCATCTTGCAACAGGCTTTCAAAGCTCTTGGCAACACCGTTTCCAAAGACAATGCCGATACTGATAGAGAGGTTGATTTCGTGCTCGTCAATTACGAAAGGCAGGTGCAGTTTTTCATTGATTCGCTTCAGGATCGGGTTGACCTCTTCGCTGTCAGCCAGGTCTTGAAGCAGGATGGCAAACTCATCGCTTTTTAAGCGCGTGATCAGGTCACTGCAGCGCACGCAGGATTCCAGCCGCTTTGAAATCGCCACCATAAACTGGTCACCCAGCGAATACCCCAACGATTCGTTGACGCGTTTGAAATGGTCAATATCCAGCAGCATGAAAGCAAAAAGCGTCTCCGGCTTGTCTTTCATCTGGTTGCGTCTTTCGATGTAATCCTTTAGCGATTGCAAATTAGGTAAACCGGTGAGCGGGTCATGCAGGCGCTCATACGCCAGGCGGTTCTCGTACATCTTTTGCTGGCAGATATCGGTTGAAACCCCGACAATCTGCACTGTCTTGCCATCACCGGCTCTTCGCTTGCGCCGGATGGTGGCATACCACAGCGGTCTGCCTTCCGAGCTGACCAACTGTTCTTCGGTAACCAGCTTATCTTGTTCTTGATTTAACAAAACCTTTTCATGCTGTTGCAGCTTTTCCCGGCTGTGCCTGTCCAGTCCAAAATCTGTATCGTTTTTACCATCGAGCAGTGCGGTTGTAGTACCCAAGAAACCTGCCAGAGCCTGGTTGCCCAGCAGGTAATTTCCATCCTGGTCTTTGACATAAATCAGGTTGGGGTCGGTATCCAGTACGAACTGGTAAAAATCACGCTGTTCTTTGATCTGGTTCTCATAACTACGCGCCTGTTCGCTCAAACGTGCGGTAAGTTTGTTTACCGTTCTGCGCCAGGCAGTAAGGGCAACCAGCCAGGCAACCACGCTGCTGAAGAATACAGTCGCTGCGCCTGCACGCCAATCGGTCACCTGCGGGAAGAAGAGCATTTGCAATGTTTCAAAGAGAAACATACTGCCAAGCATAACAAGGAAAGTAACCCATCGTATCGAAAAAAATGGCTGACCGGAGTGATGATCGGCATTGTAAGAGGACATGCACGCTCCCAGAAGGTTAAAATGAAACCACTGTGTTGTAAGACAGGCAGAAAAACCTGGTCACTTCACCTGGATACGAACGAACACTGGGCTGAATTCCGAACGATCAAACACACAATAAACAGGAACCAACACGAAAAATAATTGCACCAGATGCATCATTATTAATGCAAGTTTTTTGCCAGTTCACCCGCCTGCGCAAGTACCACCTTTAAAAAGCAAAGCCCCTTTGCTCAACCAACGCAAAGGGGCGGTTTTACTGAAAACTGGCGATGGGCAGGGTTACCCCCTCACCGCTTCCCCCTGGCTGACCATTCCCTCAAGGATGATTTCCAAAGCCATGGTATGGCTGCATCGCCCGCGACTTCGGAAAAAGTCGCAGTCGCAGCTCCAAACTCCATCTTTGTACTCAATGGTGTGCGGGTTGTTGGTCCCCGACATTGTCACTTTGAAATGATGGAATTCAAAGCGGTCTCGCTCTTCAGCATACCGTTTTGCTTTTTCAATCTTACCGATCAGGCTGTAGTCCATGCTTATAGACTCCTTTCATGGATATAATAAAAAAAGGTACGCGAATCATCTGCGTACCGGACACCCAAAGTCGAGCTTTTTTGCTTTCTTCATTAGAATAGAAAACTCCAAGGCTTTTTCATAGTGTACACTGAGTCCAACTAAGAGTCAATCGACTTTTCAAAGACGAAAGCATCTTCTCCGTCCGCATAATATGCCTTCCAGGTTTTGACCTGCCGATAACCGCGCATGAGGTAAAGATGCTGAGCTGTCACGTTGGACACGCGCACACACAAACACACCTTAGGCATACCCAGTTCCTTTTCACAGGCTGCCAGCAAAGCAGTACCAATCCCCTTTTTGCGATATTCGGGCAGCACACCGATGGTGGTAATCCAACCCACCTGTTCGCGCGAGTTGATATCGCCGGCGATAAACCCTGCCATTTTGTCGCCGGTCACGGCTTTAATGCGCACCGTGTTGGGAAAGGTGAGCACAGCCAGCAAATCCAGCATTGACCAGGCATCCTGGTCGAAGCAGGCGCGCTCAAGACCTTGCAGTTCTTTTAAATCCCGCCAGGTTGCAGCTTGTATCTGTAACAATGGCGCTCCATCTCCCGGCGGGCAGCACAGACAACACCGCCCGCCGGGCAGGGAATCTTTTTATTCAGCCCGTTTCTTGAGGAAATCGCCCAGCAGACCGGTGAATTCCATCGGGAAGATGTACTTGGTGGCGGGGCTTTCAGCCATACGCTTGAGTGTCTCAAAATACTGCAGCGTCATAGTTTGTGTATCGATGTCTTTGGCGATACTGAAAATCTTTTCCAATGCATCGGCATAGCCCTCAGCGCGCAACAACTGCGCCTGGCGCTCACCTTCCGAGACCAGGATGGCAGACTGTTTCTCACCTTCGGCGCGCAGGATGGCGGCTTGCTTTTCGCCTTCCGCCACGTAAATGGCAGCCTCGCGCTTACCGGTCGATTCGGTCACCATGGCGCGGCGTTCGCGCTCGGCTTTCAACTGCCGGTTCATGGCATCCTGCACTTCGCGCGGAGGAGAGATCTCCCGGATTTCCACGTTGGTCACTTTCACACCCCAGCGCTCGGTTACTTCGTCCAGGCGGGTGCGCAGCGCCAGGTTGATCTTCTCGCGCTGTGAAAGCACGTCATCCAGCAGGATGCCGCCAATGACGGCGCGCAGCGTGGTAGTAGCAATACCCTGGGCAGCCATCTCAAAGTTTCCCACAGCCAACACACTCTGTACGGGGTCAAAGACCTTGAAGTACCAAAGGAAATCGATGTTGATCGGGGCGTTGTCCAGCGTGATGGATGTCTGGGTGGGGATCTCGCGCACGAGCTCGCGCAGATCGACGCGCACCGATTTATCGACAAACGGGATCAGCAGGATCAAACCCGGTCCGCGTGCGCCAATGCAGCGTCCCAGCCGGAAAACCACAAGGCGCTGATATTCGGGTACAATCTTGATCGCCTGGGACAGAAACGCCAGAAGCAGTAGACCGACCACGCCGATCAAACATGTTGTGGTACTCAGAAATGCGTCCATTCATACCTCCTACAAAAAATGATGAGATTGACAATCGATCCGGGAAAACCTCAACCCGGTTGGAGCATGGGGTTATCTTTATTTATCAGCAGGGCGGCTTTCCTGCTGCAGCGCTTCCACCAGCAGCACCAGCCCTTCACGCCCGGTCACCTTCACCGGGCTGCCAGCCGGGATGGGCTCCTGGCTGCGCGCGGTCCATTCTTCGCCATGTACGTACACCGTACCCTCGCGGTGTACCGCGGTGCGCGCCTCGCCCACCTTGCCAGCCAGGCGGTCCAGGTCGAACGAAGGTGCTTGCATAACCGCTTCCACGCCGCGGCGTCCTATAACCCACATCACACCCAGGGCGGAAACGGAAACAATCACCGCCAGGACGGGGTCGATGGCTGGCGCGCCGTTTTCGGTGCGGAACAAAAAGACCGTGCCGATGATCAACGCCGCCAGCGAAACCGCCAGGAACGCCCAGTGGCGTACCTTACGCAGGGTGAGGATGAAGGGGATTACACCCAGCAGGAGCAGCACCAGCGCCCAGATGTTGATCGGCAGCCTGAACATGCTGTAACCAGCCAGGAAAAGCAAAAAGACGGCGCCGAGTTCAATGAAGCCGCTGCCCGGCGAGACCAGCGCCAGGATGGCAAGCACAAACCCGACCGTAAGAAGCACATACGCCACGTTGGGGTCGAACAGAAAATCAAACATATTTTTATCCCTTTTTGTTCTTGCAGACCCGCTTGAGCACAGTTTGGGTAAAAAAACGAAACAGCGGAACGATTGATTCAATTATACCTGATGAGCAGCGCAAGCGTATGCTGCAAGCCAAAGAAAACGCCCAATTTAACGGCAGTTTTTGGAGAAAAAATGGAACATGAATGGGTGTCTGTGATATAATCGGAAACACACAACGTGCTCAGCGGGCCCGTAGCTCAGCGGCAGAGCACGCGGCTCATAACCGCTTGGTCGCAGGTTCGAAACCTGCCGGGCCCACAAAGACCCCTTTTTGAGGGGTCAATTTGTTCCAGGAACAAGCCCATTTTTCTTTAACATTTCAGTTAATAACGTCAATTGGTATATTCATTCGGCATTTGACAATTACGCGTTGTAAACCTCTTACCCTATTCCTGCTATCCTTCTAAACAGCGTTTCCATGCCCAGGCTGCCTGCCATGCCGGGGCAACGGTGATGCCTCCTGCCGTCGGCATGACAAACCCGGCGTAGATTGTCATTCCGAGCGCAGCGAGGAATCCACCTGGGTTGATGCACAGCAGCGTAGCCTGCCGGACAGCGGCAATAGTGATCCTTCACTGCCGTTCAGGATGACAACCTGGGTTGAACTCCAATTTCCCCTCCAAACCCAACAACAGCCACTGCACCCCGCCTCAACCCAATCACCGTTTACCTGTCACGGATTACCAGGCTTTTGTTGGGTTTCGGGGGAAGCATTGACCCACGGGTTACTGGATCACGCCCCCCTGCACCCAACCTGCGTATCATTGCCTCAGGCGATCGCCAGTTTAACAAACGTTATCCAATTGAAGATAAAATTGGAACTAAGCTGGATTTGAATCTTAATCCACGCGGCTATAATAATGGATGATAAGTAAAGTGTATGGTTGCTATATCGCAGAATATTCAATCGCCAAGCCGCAGGTAGAAATCCTTAAACAGGTAAATCTCTTCATCAGAAATACCTGAACAAATAACATCATCGCAGCAGTGGGTCGTGAAGTGAGGTAAGAATGATTATAGAAATAGATGGGCACAAGTTTGATGCTGTTTTCGAAGAAAACGGTTCCCCGAAAACTTGTGAAGCTTTTAGGAAAGTGTTGCCGTTCCAGAGCCAGGTGGTTCATGTTCGTTGGAGCGGCGAAGCAATGTGGATTCCTCTTGGTGACAGGGACTTTGGTGTCGAATACGAAGATGCCACCTCGTATCCTCTGCCCGGTCAGATATTGTTGTACCCGAAGGGAAAAAGCGAGACAGAAATATTAATCGCCTATGGTTGTGTTCACTTTGCATCCAAAGCCGGTACTCTTGCTGGAAATCACTTTGCCACAATTACATCTGATTTAGAAAAGCTCAGGGAAATAGGCATAGCAACTTTGTGGGAAGGCAGTAAAAAAATCCTGTTTCGCAAGTGATTTGAGCCTGACAATCTGCCATTGGCACATTCTAGCCGGATTCATCCCCCAGCGATGCAGAACATAAATCTATCCCTTCAGCAGCGGTTCGTATCCTCATCCGCCGGAGGATAAATCCTTCCGGCTGCAAACAGCGCCCCTGTGGGGCTTTGGGTATTACCAAATGGGAAAAGTGAATTCAAATGCGCGGAAGAACGAATTCCCCATCACTGTTTGCAAATCACAAATCACACGTTTTTGCCATGAATTGTCATTCCGAGCGCAGCGAGGAATCCACCTGGGCTGATGCCCGCGGGCGTGTACATGCCCAGGCTGCCTGCCATGCCGGGGTAATGGTGATGCCTCCTGCCGTCGGCATGACAAAGTGGGTTGCGTCCCCATTTCCCCTCGAAACCCAACAACAGCCACTGTACCTTACCTCAACCCAATCACCGTTTATCCATCACAAATTATCCGCTCAACAACTCTCTTTTCTCACCCCTCTAATCTCCCCATTACCCATCCCCATGCAAAACAGGGATGGATAGTATAATCTAATCAGACTCATCTTCATCCTCAGGGAATTCAATGGAGATTCTATCCACCAAACTGTATCGACCGCGTCCCCCTGAACGGTTGATAAAACGCCCATACTTGCTGCAACAACTGGAAGAGGGTTTGGAGCGCAAGATCACGCTCATAACAGCGCCCGCCGGCTACGGAAAAACGGTGTTGCTCTCTTCCTGGTTGGCAGAAGAAAAGCACCTCTCTTGCTGGGCGTCCCTGGATGAGGACGATAACACCCCGAGAAACTTTCTGACCGTTCTGATTTCCGCCATCCAAACCTTGTTCCCCAAGGCGTGCAGCAGTTCCCTGGCGTTAATCCATGCCGTTGAACCGCCCCCGTTCTCCGTGCTGCAAACTCATCTCATCAATGAACTGGACCACCTCTCCCAAAAAATCATCCTCGTTTTGGATGATTATCACGTCATCTTCTGCCCAGAAATTCACGCGTTCATGATGAATTGGGTCACGCGCATGCCCGCCAGCATGCATCTGGTCATCAGCTCGCGCGCCAACCCGCCCTTTCCCATTGCCTTGTGGCGCGCCCGCCAGCACATACACGAAATGGATACGCAAGCCCTGCGTTTTACCGATCAAGAGGCAGAAACCTTTTTAAAAGGAACGGTTGGAAATTCGCTCACCGGTGAAATGCAAAAAATCATCCAGAACAAAACCGAAGGATGGGCAGCCGGTTTGCAACTGGCAGCACTATCCGCCAGGAGCGCAACAGACGCGCTCGCTTTTATCCAGTCTTTCGAAAAACATGGCTCTGCCGGCATACGAGAGTTTTTGCTCGACCAAGCCTTTTTAAGCCAACCGAGCGCCATCCAGGAATTCCTGTTAAAAACATCCATCCTCCACCGGTTCACTGCTCCGGTGTGCAATGCATTGGGTTTATCGGGGGAGAATTTGCGCAACACGCAGGATACGATTGATATCCTGTGCCGCACCAACCTCTTCATCGTCCCACTGGATGAGCAAACCGAGTGGTTCCGGTATCACAATCTGTTTGCCGAAATGCTGCAGAGGCGTCTCAAGGTGCAATATGGAACCGAAGAGATCCGTGATTTGCATCGCAGAGCCATGCAATGGTTTGAGGCTCATGACCTGATAGACGACGCCATTGAGCATGCTTTGGCAGCAGGCGATGAAGATGCCGCAGTCCAAATCATCGAGAAACACATCTTCAATGCGCTCAACCAGGAACGCAATGCCGTAATTGACCGCTGGCTGCACGCCATAAACACAAAAACCATCGAGACGCGCCCGCGCCTGATGATGGTGAGAGCCTGGATCGAAAGCTACAATGACTGTGGCTTATCGGCAACCAATATCCCTCATTTGTTGAAGGCAAAGGAATTGCTAGAGCAGCGTCGTGAAGAACTCGACACAGAGACGCATGTTCTTCTGGACGGCTATATCTCAGCATTGGAACCTCTCTATTTTCTCCTCTCCGGTGATTTTGAACTGGGGTCTATCAAAGGAGAGCATGCCCTGAGGATATTACCGGCGAACCACTCCTATGTTCGCGGCAGGGCATTAATGGGATGGGCACTTTGTACGCAAGCAATGGGAAAAAGCAATGAGGTGGTTCGGCATTTACTGGAAGAACGAGAAACTCATTCTGAGGTGAACACCTACACGCTGATGATCCACCTGATGCTGGCGTGCATCTATTCGATGAGTGGAAAACCGGATGAGTTGAAGCATGCAGCCCAAAGCCTGCACGCCAAAGCCCAAAAGAATGGCTATCAAATCTTAACCGGCTGGGGTCATTACATGCTCGGTTTGGCTGCATACATTGGCAATGATCTCAAAAAGGCTCAACACCATTTCAAGTGCGCGGCAGACATGCGCTACCTGATCAGTAAATCCATCGTCCGCGATTCGCTGGTCGGTCTTGCACTGGTATCCCAGACCCTGGGCGATTTCGATGAAACCAGGACGGCTGTCGACCTCTTGAAAGAACTGGAAGGCGGCGGGATCCACGACTATCTGCTTTCCCTGCAAGCACGCCTGGCATTATCCAGAAATGACCTGGCTGCGGCGCAACAATGGTCGATGACAGAACCCATCACTCTGCCCCAATACATGCTCGTCCGGTTAGAAGTTCCACACTTTACACAGGTGCGAATATGGATTACAGAGGGAAAACCAGAAAATCTGACAAAATCTGTCGCGTTGTTAAATGACCTGGCAAAAATGTCTGAAACGATGGGCAGCCATTGGCGGGTGCTCGAATGCTCCATCTGGTTAGCCTGTGCCTTTTACAAACAAGGCAGACGCAAAGCAGCCCTTGAGAAAATGGAACAGGCAATACAGCTCGCTCAACCGGGAATTTACATTTTCCTGTTCATCGATGCCTGCCCGCTGGCGGCGGAAATTCTCAGCCAGGTCGAAAGCCGCAATACCCGGTTTGTGCAGCAGATTCTATCCTGTTACTCAACCTCTCCCAACAAAGAAAATCACCACCCCTTATTAACCCGCCGCGAGCTGGAAGTGCTTCACCTGCTGGACAGCCACCTGAGCGAGCGGGAAATTGCCGACCAGCTTTCTGTCAGCCTGGATACCGTCAAAAAGCACTGCTATCACATCTACAACAAGCTGGGGGTCAACCGCAGGCGGGATGCCATCAAAACAGCCAGAGAGATAAAAGTACTCCCTTAAAAATTCCACTTTTTATTCCACTTTTTGGGGAATATGCTGGCTTGCCAGACATGCTATTCTCAAAACATGCCTGCCTGGAATTGGCAGCACCTCTTCTATTCCCCAATATTCCATAAGTTTCAACAATTGAAAGGAGTTCGTTTGATGAAGAAAAGCAAGCTGGGTATCGGATTATTGCTCTTGTTGACCGTTCCGCCGGCGTTCTTGGAACTGTTGAACCAGGTCTATAACCTGTATGTTCCTATTTACATTCAAGCGGGAAGTGCAGGTTTTTCCTCCAGCGGTACGCTGACCCTGGGTTTTGGCTTCGGTGCTATGGTGGTCGGTATCTGGATGATTGCGGACAACCTGTGGGGCTTCGCTGTGCAGACCTTTGTGGGCGCCTGGAGTGACCGCACAAAAAGCAAACGCGGTCGCCGCATCCCCTTCATTCTTGGAACACTGCCATTCGTGGTGATCGGTTACGCAGCCATTCCTTACATCCCCACCCTGATTCCGGCAGATGCAAGCGGGCAGCCTTCCAAACTGATCGCCTTTATCGCCTTCTTTACCCTGGCATGCATCCTCTATTACGTGGGCTATACCCCGGTACGCCTGATCTTCCAGGCGATGCGCCAGGAAGCCGTCGAGACACAGAACCGCGTAAAAGTGGAATCCTGGTACAACTTCATCTTGAATGCGCTGACGATTGTTGCCTATACCGCCGGCGCCATACTTTACCGCTCTTACGGACCGCTGCTCTTTTGGATCATCCTGGCGGGTTATATCATTTCTGCGCTGGTCGTGATCACAAAATACAAGGAAGCCGAAGAACTCTCAAAGGCGGCTGACGAGCAAGAAACCAGCAATGCCAAACAAATGAAAGCGGTCTTCAGCAATGCATCCAAGACCGAACAAAGAAACCTGATCTTTTTCCTGTTCTCCGTGCTCTTTTTCTGCCTCTCTGCAAGCGCATATACCAACTTTATTTCCTCCTGGACGGTCAACGTTCTTGGAGTGGATGAAGCGAGCTCATCCATGGCTCTATCCATCATCACCATCGCGACGACCATCGCCGTGCTTCCTGCAGGATACATTGCGGCGGGGAAATTTGGAAGGCGTAACATGTATATCGTGGGTTTGGTTGTGATGATGGTGGCAGGCATCATCCTGGCACTTGCCCCCCAGATGTATTTGATCGGTTTCATCCTGATGGGTGTCGGTGCTGGCATCGGTTTTCCCTCTCAGCTTCCACTTGCAACCGAGGTTGCACCTCAAAACGGCAAGATGGGGTCTGTCATCAGTGTTTACAATATCGCCTACCTGACCGGTTTTATTTCCGGCTCCTTCTTTGCCGGCTGGATCATCCAGGCAACATCTTATATCAGTTTGTTCTACTTCACCGCAACCTGTGGATTGATTTCACTGATCTTCTTCTTGTTTGTCCGCCTACCTTCCAAAGAAGCCGCCCCCCTGCCGCAAATGGTTGAATCTGGAAAGTAAAAAGAACGGAAGCGATATGATGGATGTCTTGATACAGAACGGGAAAGTCATCGACGGAAGCGGTTCAGCGGCTGAATTTAAAGATATTCTCATTGAGAAGGACGAGATCACCGATATGGGCTCCTTCGGAGATGCAGTCGCTGATCATGTCATTGACGCCAGAGGAATGGTAGTTTGCCCCGGTTTTATCGACATGCACTCGCACGTTGACGTCACCAATTCTTTTCTTCCTGAAAGTGATGGGTTTATTGCCCAGGGCATCACAACAGCCGTTTC
This sequence comes from uncultured Anaerolineaceae bacterium, assembly GCA_964426355.1. Lineage (GTDB taxonomy): Bacteria > Chloroflexota > Anaerolineae > Anaerolineales > Anaerolineaceae > JAJFTV01. The sequence continues at coordinate 5,722 of CAYRRA010000033.1, read as the reverse complement.
GGGCAATTGCGGCAATTCATTTGCCCCAACCAACGATATCGGCATCGCAGAGACCATAACGCTACTGGGTGAGATGGCGCGTTTAATCCCCTTTTCTGCGTGGAATTCCTTCGGGAGCTACCTGGATTTTCTCGCCAAAAATGGCGTTTCCCTCAATATTTTCCCCCTCGTTGGGCAAAATACTGTCCGCACGGCAGTGATGGGGCTGTCAGCCAAACAGCCGGACGAAAAAGAAATCGAAGCCATGCAGAGGCTGGTCATTCAATGCCTGGATGAAGGGGCTGGGGGCTTGTCAACCGGGTTGATCTACCCGCCTGGTTCCTATTCCATCACCGATGAGCTGGTCGAAATCACCCGCCCGGTGGGAAAGCGCGGCGGTATCTACTTCAGCCATGTGCGCGGGGAAGCCGAAACGTTGTTGGATGCCATTCAGGAAGAAATCACGATTGGTAAGAAAACCGGCGCCGCCATACAGCACAGCCACTACAAAGCCATGCAGCCAGAAAACTGGGGCAAAGCCTTAGAAGGTTTGGCGATGATCGAAGCCGCCTGCGCAGATGGGTTGGATATGCATGCGGATATGTATCCTTATACCGCCGGCTCCACAGGGCTGGTGTACCTGCTTCCTCAATGGGCGCAAGATGGCGGCTGGAAGGAAACCATGCCCCGCCTTACCGACCGGGCAACCCGCGATAAAATGACAGAGGATATGAGCAGCGGAGGGGTTTACCGGGCAGGCGATTGGAACAACTTGATGATTGCCAGTTCATCCAATCCGGTTCACATCGGCAGAAATGTTTCCGAGCTGGCAGACGAGGCGGGCATATCTCCGCACGAATGGATTTTCGATGCACTGCTCGAGACAAAGGGCAACATTTTCACCATCATGTATTCGATGTCGGATGAGAACCTTAAACTGCAAATGCGACATCCCAAAATGATGTTTGGAACCGATGGTTTCGGCTTTCCCTTAGACGGACCCATGGCGGTTGGGGCGCCACACCCACGAAATTTTGGCACCTACCCGCGCATCATGGGAAAATATGTACGGGAGGAGAAAGTGATTTCACTGGAAGAAGCCATCTGGAAATCGACCGGGTTCCCCGCTCAAAAACTGGGTCTAAGAAAGCGCGGTCTGCTCAGAAAAGGGTTCAAAGCGGATATCGTCATTTTCAACCCTGATACCATCATAGACACATCAACCTATATCCAACCCTATCAACGTCCGCGGGGCATCGAAATGGTGTTCATCAACGGTGTGCTCGTAATGGATCACGGCGTCCATACAGGAGCCCGCCCGGGTGTCATCACGACCAGGGAGTAAACAAATACAAGACAGGTGCTCGTCTCACCTGTTCCCTATTCGTCTTGAGTAAGGGGCGTTCAAAAAGCAAGAGATGCAGAAATGCGTCTCTTGCTTTTTTGTAGATTCGGATGGGGGTTACTTTTTGTTGGTTTGAATCTTCAAAAGCGAATAAAGAGGGCAATACCCCACCAGCCCGGTGAGCAGCAAGATTACACCCAATACAAGGACAACATACCCCAAACCACCTGCGACCACCTGCGTGAAGAACAGAACCAATAGAACTAATCCCACCAATACACGAATAACTCGATCCAGGGTTGACTCGTTTGTTTTCATAAAATACCTCCTCATAACATGGCGTTGAACGTGATTAATGATTAGATGATATATGTGGGAAATAGTTACATGGAAGAAAAAGCCGCCCCGTTTGACGGGAGTTTGTATCCTCTGACGGGGATTTCCCCCACAGTGGCAAACAGCGCCCCTTCGGGGCTGCACCTCAGTGCGGAAAGGATAGCCGGATTTATCCGGCGTTGTCCGCTAGCTGGGAGAATTCATCTCCCAGCGATGCAGAACATAAACCCATCTCTTTCGCAGAGGTTCGCATCTCATCCGCCGGAGGATAAATCCTTCCGGCTGCAAAACAGCGCCCCTGCGGGGCTTCATCTATTACACAACGGGAGATGTAAATTCAAACGCACAGCGGTACAGATTTCCCATCACCGTTTACCAATCACGATAATCAAATCACGAATCACACGCGGTTGATAATTAGCTGTCATTCAGAGCACAGCGAGGAATCCTCCCAGGCGTATACCCGCAGACATGTGGACAGCAGCCGAGCCCACCAGACCGGGGCAACGGTGATGCCTCCTGCCATCGGCATGACAAAGTGGGTTGGTTGGGATAGATTGGTCCGGATGCAGGGGAAGAGACCAAGAGATGTCTTACATTCCAGAAACCCAACAAAAATAAACGTCGGGTTACGGGCGGGGTGTTGGAATTGCAAGAGCAGTGCAATCCCCCGCCCTCCACCCGACCTACTCTTGGCACTGGTGACTAATCACCAATTACCCATTACCAATCACCGTTTACAAATCACAAATCATCAACTCTCCAGTCTCCCCATAACCAATCACGAATCACACGCGGTTGACCATGAGTTGTCCTTCCGAAGCGAAGCGAGGAATCCACCCAGGCGTATGCCCGCAGACATGTGGACAGCAGCCCAGCCTGCCAGGCCGGGGCAATGGTGATGCCTCCTACCGTCGGCATGACAAAATGGGTTGATCGGGGTAGATTGGGTCGGATGCAAGGGGAACGAATCAAGAGATGCCCTGCGTTCAAGAGACCCAACAAAATCAACTCGCGACCCTTCCATCTCATTCCAGCCAGATTCATCCGGCGCTGTAACTGGCTTATCCGCAGCACTTCTAAAATCAAGTATGGTTATAATAGAAATGAACAAAACCGATGATTTCTCAGAACAGCCAGTATGATTTATCTCCTAAATTATTGGGTGTTCCCCTGCACAAGACCTGCAACACAGTATCGTGAAATCTTTTTTATCTCTTCCACACCAAACCATCCGCAACCAGTTAGCCTTCTGGTTTGTATTTCTGGCTTTGTTACCCGCAGTAGCAATCAGTTTGGGTTCGATTATCGTGGGGTATTATAATGGTCGCCAACAATCCCTGGACCGACTGGCTTCAGTTGCCAATCTTAAGAACAACGAAATCATCCACTGGTTAGACTCACGCCAGCGCGACCTGAGTTTTATTATCAATGATGCTTATGGTCTGGAACGAATCCAGGTTGTTTATAATCTTGCGCATCGGAACAAATATTACGAATCATATTACGGGGCGGTAAGAAAGAGCTTCCTGCGCTATATGAACAATACCCCTGAGCTGGTCGATATCTCTCTATTGGATTCGAATGGGAAAGTCATCCTTTCTACGGATGAATCTTTGGTTAAGAGAAATTTTTTCGACGAACTGGATTTCATACCCGGGTCCGAAGAAGCCAGTTTTCAAAGCTGGATCAACCCCGCGGATCCACAACAGGTCCTATTCATCACCAGTATTCCCATTGTCAGCACTGAAAACGAGTTTCTGGGGGTGATGATCAGCCGTGCAAACTCACAAAAAATATTCTCAAGCCTGAGCAACTCAACCGGGTTGGGAAAAACAGGCACCGCTTATCTTGTTAACACCCGTTTTCTCCCAATGGGAAATCAATTTTTCGCCGGTCAAAACGCATCAGGGTTTCAAGCCGTACACTCTGAAGGCATTGACCATATTCTCAACACCCAGTTGGATGACTCGTCGATATACACCGATTATCGCGGGCAAGAAGTGATTGGCGTTTACCAATGGATAGCCCCCTTGCAGGTTGGGCTGATTGTGGAACAGGAGCTCTCGGAGGCATTTGCGTACATTTTCACCAATCTCATCGTCAACATGATTATCGCGGCAATAACCCTGATCCTGGCGATCAGTTCCTCCATCATCATTGCTCAGAATTTATCAAAACCCATCGTCAACCTAGCCAATACAGCCAACCTGATTGCCTCAGGAGACCTCAACCATACTGTACGCATAAATCGCAAAGATGAAATTGGTTCGCTGGCGGTTGCATTTAACAGTATGACATCTCAATTGCGAGAATTAATCAGCAATTTGGAACAACGTGTTTCTGACCGGACACATTCTCTTCACTATCGTGCTTTGCAGCTCGAAACCAGCGCTCATGTCAGTCGTGAAATCACCTCGATTTTGCAAATCGACCATTTACTCGTCAGGATTGTCGACCTTATTCGAGATAGTTTTGATTATTCTCAGGTTCATATTTATCTGGTTGAAGAGGCAGAAAATCGGTTGGTCTTGTGTGCAGCAGCAGGAAAATCTTACCCGGTAGAAAATTCGGTTGAAATCAGCGCAGATAATCCGAATGGAAAAGCCATTCTCTTAAACCAAACCATTTTGATCGATGACCCTCAGTATTCGAAACTGGTTTTACCCCTCCGGATTGCTGAAAAAAGTATTGGAACCCTGACTGTTGCTGACAACAGTCAGGGTTCTTTTCCTCAGGAAGATATCACCATGGTTCAGAGCCTGGGAGACCAGATTGCTATTGCCATTGAAAACGCAAATTTGTATAAACAAAGTCGGCAACTGGCTGTCATGGAAGAACGTAACAGGCTTGCGCGCGATTTGCATGACTCGGTTATTCAGTCGATATACAGCCTGGGGTTGTTATTGGAAGGCTGGCGGCAGAGAATCACGGACAAAAAAGAGGTCGATCTGTTTGAAATCCTGAATCGCACAAACGAAATCAACCAACAGGTGATTAAAGAAATGCGTTTGCTGATTTATGAAATGCGTCCACCCATTTTAGGAGAAGTAGGTATATTAAATGCACTGCAAAAAAGATTAGACGCAGTGGAGAATCGTGCCGGGATTCAAGCCCGGCTGTTAGTGGATGATTTCGTAAAATTGCCTTATCACCTGGAAGAAAATTTGTATTACATTGCATTGGAAGCGCTGAACAATGCGCTTAAACACAGTCATGCAGAGCAGATTACAGTACATTTTTCGGGTGGCAAAAACAACCTGGCGCTCGAAATTTCAGATGATGGTTGCGGATTTGACCTGGCAACAGCACAAAAATCGGGCGGCATGGGTCTTAAAAGCATACAGGATCGAGTGAAAAAAATAAACGCCTCCATGAAAATGGATACGAGCCCAGGCAAAGGCACCCGGATCACAGTGGAATTTTCTAATGATATTAGTATCGATTCAATGATGAATCCATGAATGGAGATGACTCTATGCATACGATAAAAATCTTAATCGCTGACGATCATGCCATTGTTCGAGAGGGACTGCATACGTTAATCAATAATAAGCCGGGGATGGAACTGGTTGGCGAAGCTGGCGATGGCGAAGAAGCTGTCGCCATGGCACGTTCATTACAACCCGATGTCATCCTCATGGACCTGGTTATGCCCAAAAAAGATGGTCTTTGCGCGATCAGTGAAATAAAAAAGGAGAACCCTGAAGCTCGCATACTGGTTTTAACGAGCTTTGCCGATGATGATAAAGTCTTTCCAGCCATAAAAGCCGGCGCTTTGGGGTACCTGTTGAAAGATTCATCACCGGCACAATTAATCCAGGCAATCCAGGATGTGTACCAGGGAAAACCAACCTTACATCCGAGCATTGCCCGTATGCTGTTCAATGAAATCAACCAACCTGCCAATCAATCCGCCCCTGAAAACAGGCTTACCGAACGAGAAATCGAAGTCCTTCGACTGGTTGCGCAGGGGATGACCGATCATGAAATTGCTGAAAAACTGGTTGTCAGCCGTTGGACGGTACATGCTCATGTGCGGAACATTTTAGGTAAACTTCA